>NZ_JAAGMD010000664.1 GCF_010548465.1 Streptomyces sp. SID14436
CGGCACGGGGGGCCGGGCCCCGCCGGCACTGCGTCCCGTGCCGTGGGCGGGCCGCGGGGTCCGGCGGCCGCCCCGGCGGGACTCGATCAGGTGCACCGCCCGCTCGGGCAGCCAGGCGGACGCCGTCCCGCTGTCGTCGGAACCGGAGCCGAACAGGTGCGGGGCGAGCTGGGCCTGGAGGTCGGCGGGGTTGGGGCGTGCCGTGGCGTCCATCTGCATGCAGGACTCGATCAGCGGACGCAACTCGTCCGGCAGGCCGTCGAGGTCCGGGCCCTCGCGCAGCAGCATGAAGACCGTCTCGACCGGGTTGGCCCCATGGAAGGGCGGGTGGCCGGTGGCGGCGAAGACCAGCATCGAGCCGAGCGAGAACACGTCGCTCGCGCCGGTGACGCTGCGCGAGTCCTTGGCCTGCTCGGGCGACATGTAGGCGGGGGTGCCGACGGCGACGTTCGTCATCGTCAAACGGGTGTTCGACACGCCGGACGCGATACCGAAGTCGATCACCCGCGGGCCGTCCTCGACGACCAGCACGTTGGACGGCTTGAGGTCGCGGTGGACCAGTCCGGCGCCGTGGATGGACTGGAGCGCCTCCGCCACACCCGCGGCGAGCCAGCGCACCGCCTGGGCCGGCAGCGGCCCGCACTCGTTCACTATCTCCTCGAGGGAGGGCGCGGGGACGTACGCGGTGGCCAGCCACGGCACGGCGGCCCGGGGGTCGGCGTCCACCACGGCCGCGGTGTAGAAGCCGGAGACCGCGCGGGCCGCCTCCACCTCGCGCGTGAAGCGGACCCGGAACAGCTGGTCCTCGGCCAGCTCGGTCCGGACCGTCTTGATCGCCACCCGCCGCCCGGACGCCGAGCGCGCGAGATAGACCAGCCCCATGCCACCGGCACCCAGCCGTCCCAGCACCTCGAACGGCCCGATACGCCGCGGATCGTGCTGCGTCAGCTGATCCACCACTTGCCTGCCACCTCCCCGTACGAGTCGCGCCACCGCCTGTGCGCGCGACCGAAGTGCAGCGTCTCACCACCGCACCGCCGCGGCGGCACGCCCCCCGATTCTTCCTGTCCGGCGCGCAGGTTGCGAACCCGGGGACAAAGGGGATGTCCAGGCATATTCACGACATGAGCGGCCCATCGGGCGGGCGGTTCAGCGGCGCAGCAGCGCGAAGGACGCCCCCTGGTTGTCGGTGACCACCGCGACGGTGCCGTAGGAGGTCTCGAAGGGCGGGACCTGGACCCGCCCGCCCAGCCGGGTCACCTCCGCCGTCGCGGCGGCCGGGTCCTCGGCGGCGAAGTGCACCAGGAAGTGGGGCGGCATCTCGGCGGGGAACACGTCGGAGACGGGCGCGCGGCCGAAGTCGGGCTCGGCGCCGGGGCCGAAGAGGGCGTCGTGGAAGAGGTCCCCGTAGAAGGTGTTGGCCGCCTCGGTGTCCCGCGTGTACAGCTGCACCCAGGCGAAGGTGCCCGGCTCGTGGCGGCGGCCGAAGCCGCGGTGCGCGTCCGGCTGCCACAGGGCGAACACGGCCCCCTCGGGATCGGTGACGAGCGCGGAGGTCCCGAGGCCGTCGACCGGCAGCGGGGCGGAGACGACCTGTCCGCCCGCGGCACGGATCCGGCGGCACATGGCCTCGGCGTCCGGGGTGGCGAAGGACACCGTCCACACCGTGGGGAGCCGACCGTCGGTCTTCCGTCCGAGGGAGGCGACGGGCTCACCGTCCTTCAGCGCCCGCACACCGCCCGCCGGGCGCTCCTCGAAGGTCCACCCGAAGAGTTCGCCGTAGAACCGCCTGCCCGCCGCCACGTCCGGAAGCTGCGCGTCCGCCCAGCACGGGGCGCCCTCCGCGTACTCGGGCTCCCTCGTGTGCCGCGATGCCCTGTTTTCGGCCATGTCGCCAACGTAGCCGGGTCGCACGCAGCCCGCAGACCAGGCACATCAGGCCCCTGGAACCCGCACACCCCATTTGCAGTCGGCCGAATCGCGCTCCCATCGCCCCTCGGTAAGCTGACGACATGACAGGACAAGTGCGTACCGTGGACGGCCGCGTGGCCGGCCGACGTGGGCAGGCGACCCGGCAGAAGCTGCTCGACTGCCTCGGCGAGATGCTCAGCTCCTCCCCCTACCGGGACGTCAAAGTCATCGATGTCGCCAGGAAGGCCGGGACCTCACCCGCCACCTTCTACCAGTATTTCCCGGACGTCGAGGGCGCGGTTCTGGAAATCGCCGACCGGATGGCCGCCGAGGGCGCCGAGCTGACCGAACTGCTCGAGGGCCGGTCCTGGGCCGGCAAGGCGGGCTGGCAGACGGCGCAGGAACTCGTGGACGGCTTCCTGGACTTCTGGCGCCGCAACGACGCGATCCTGCGGGTCGTCGACCTCGGGGCGGCCGAGGGCGACAAGCGCTTCTACAAGATCCGCATGAAGATCCTCAACTCCGTGAACAACTCCCTGGCGGACGCGGTGGCCGAGCTGCAGGCCAAGGGGCGGGTCGACAAGGACGTGAACCCGGCGGCGATCGCGGGTTCGCTGGTCACCATGCTCGCGGCGGTCGCCTCGCACCAGAAGGGGTTCACCTCCTGGGGCGTGAAGCAGGCGGAACTGAAGCCGAACCTGGCGCTGCTGGTGTACCTCGGCGTCACCGGCAGGAAGCCCACCCGGTAGCCGCCCGGCGGCCTCCTTCCTTCTCTTCACGTCTCGCACGTCTCGCAAGTCCTGTCCGGCAGGCGGCGGTTCACTCCGGTGGCCGCCGCCTGTGCCGTTTCCGGGGCGGATCACCCGGCCGGGGGTGCCCGGGTCAGGCGGGCAGCGGGCGGTCCTTCACCAGGTGCTTCATCACCAGCGTGGACGTCAGCCGCTGCACGCCCGGCAGCGTGGCCAGCCGCTCGTCGTAGAGCCGCTGGTAGGCGGTGAGGTCGGCGGCGACCACCCGCAGCAGGTAGTCCGGCTCCCCGAACAGCCGCTGCGCCTCCAGCACCTCGGGCACGTCGCTGACGGCCCGCTCGAACTCCCGGACCGTGTCCCGGTCCTCCTGCCGCATGGACACGAACACCAGCGCCTCGAAGGCGAGGCCCACCGCGGCCGGGTCGACGACCGCACGGTAGCCGCTGATCGCCCCCGACCGCTCCAGTTCCCGCAGCCGCCGGTGGCAGGGCGAGACGCTCAGCCGCACACGCGCCGCCAGTTCGGTCACCGTCAGCCGGCCGTTGTGCTGGAGCTCCGCAAGAATCTTCCGGTCCATGTCGTCCATGAGGGAAATTCTGCCTCAGCAGGCCCGGAGAGCGGAAAAATACGGGAACACATTCGGCCGGAATCCGCCTAATCTCGCCGGCATGGACACCGGGACCCTCCTCTCCTTCCTCGCCCTCGACCTGATGCTGGTGTGCGTCCCGGGTGCCGACTGGGCGTACGCGATCTCGGCCGGGCTGCGCGGGCGGTCGGTGGCGCCCGCGGTCGGCGGCCTGGTCGCCGGGTACGCCCTGCACACCGCGCTGGCCGCGGCCGGCCTCGCGGTCCTCGTCGCGGGCTCCCCGGTCCTGCTCACCGCGCTGACCGTGGCGGGGGCGGGCTACCTGGTGTGGCTGGGCTGGAGCGTCCTGCGCCGCCCGGGCACCCCGGGCGCGGACCGCGACGCCCCGCGGGAGGGCGCGGGCCGGGCCTTCCGCCGGGGCGCGGTCATCAGCGGCCTCAATCCCAAGGGCCTGCTGCTCTACCTCTCGGTGCTCCCCCAGTTCCTGGTCACCGGGGACGGCGCCCACCTGCCGGTGGCGGCGCAGACCGTCGTCATGGGGCTGGCGCACATGGCGTGCTGCGCCGCCGTCTACCTCACGGTCGGCGTCGCGGCCGGCGCCGTCCTCGGAGCCCGCCCGGCAGCCGCCCGGGCGGTGGTCCGCACCTCGGGGGCCGCGATGCTCGGCATCGGCGCCCTGCTGCTGGTGCAGCGGCTGGCACTGCTGTGAGCGTCGCGCTCGCGCTCGCGCGTTACGCACGCTCCAGCCGGCTTCGGCCCGAAGGGCGAGGGCGGGGCGTTCGTCGGGGACGGGCGGCTGCGGGTGGCGGGCGGCGCGCTGCCGGTGAACACCGACGGGGGCGGGCTGGCTGTCCGCCCGGCATCCGGGCATGCGCGGGCTGTTCCTGCTGGGGAGGCCGTGCGGCAGTTGCGCGGCGAGGGCGGGGCCCGGCAGGTGCGCCGGTCCGACGGCTCCCTCCCCCGGCTGGCGGTCGCCTCGGGGACGGGCGGCTGGTTCTGCTCGTCGGGGACAGTGGTGCCGGGCCGGGGGTGAGCGCCCCCGGCCTCCCCCTGCGGCACGGCCGGGCGGCTTTCGGCCGTCCGGGGGACGGGAGGAACACGGGGTGTACGGGCCTCGTTGTGCTGCACGCGAGCGCATGACACGCCCGTGTGGACGACCCGACGCTTCCAGCCGCAGGAGGATTCCCCCATGGCCCTGAGCCGCGCAGAGCGTGAACAGTTCCTGGCCGAGCCCCGTGTCGCCGCCCTGTCCGTCGCCGGGGAGCCGGGGCGGGCCCCGCTGACGGTGCCGATCTGGTACCAGTACGCGCCCGGCGGGGACGCCTGGATCCTCACCGGCCGGGACAGCCGCAAGCACCGGCTGATCGGCGCGGCCGGACGGTTCTCGCTGATGGTCGACCGGCTCGAACCGAGCATCCGCTACGTCTCCGTCGAGGGGCCGGTCGTCGACACCACCCCGGCCACCGTCGGACTCCTGCGGGAGATCTCCGCCCGCTACCTGCCCGCCGAGAAGGTCGACGGCTACGTCGACTACGCCTGGGAGGCCCACGGCGACCAGATCGTCATCCGGATGCGTCCGGAACGCTGGGTGTCCTCCGACCTCGGCTCGCTCTGACCCGCCCGCCCGGGGCGGGGCCGGGCTCGCGCCGGGCGCCGGCTCGGGGCGCCCGGCGTCC
>NZ_JAAGMD010000684.1 GCF_010548465.1 Streptomyces sp. SID14436
GGAGCGGCTGGCGGCCTGCGAGTCCGGCGGCCGGCCCGACGCCGTCGACGCCTCCGGCACCTACGGCGGGCTGTACCAGTTCGACACCCGCACCTGGCAGAGCCTGGGCGGCCGGGGCCGCCCGCAGGACGCCCCCGCCGAGGAGCAGACGTACCGGGCGCAGCAGCTCTACGCCCGCAGCGGCACCAGCCCCTGGCCGCACTGCGGCGGCAGGCTGCACGGATGACGGGCCGCGGCGGCCCGGCGGGTGCCGCGCGGCGACCGGCCGAGGGGTGAACCGGGCGGTCCGCCCGCCCCGTACCCTTGTCCCGTGACCAGCCCCACCCCCGACGCCCTCCTGGGCCCCGCCGACGTCCGCGAACTCGCGGCCGCCCTCGGCGTGCGGCCCACCAAGCAGCGCGGCCAGAACTTCGTCATCGACGCGAACACGGTCCGCCGTATCGTCCGCACCGCCGAGGTACGCCCCGACGACGTGGTCGTCGAGGTCGGCCCGGGGCTCGGCTCGCTCACCCTGGCGCTGCTGGAGGCCGCCGACCGGGTCACCGCCGTCGAGATCGACGACGTCCTGGCCGCCGCGCTGCCGGCCACCGTCGAGGCCCGCATGCCCGAGCGGGCCGACCGGTTCGCGCTGGTCCACTCCGACGCGATGCACGTCACCGGGCTGCCCGGCCCGCCGCCGACCGCGCTGGTGGCCAACCTCCCCTACAACGTGGCCGTGCCGGTGCTGCTGCACATGCTGGAGACGTTCCCGAGCATCGAACGCACCCTGGTCATGGTCCAGTCGGAGGTCGCCGACCGGCTCGCCGCCGCCCCCGGCTCGAAGGTGTACGGCGTGCCCTCGGTGAAGGCCAACTGGTACGCGGAGGTCAAGCGGGCCGGCGCGATCGGCCGGACCGTCTTCTGGCCCGCCCCCAACGTCGACAGCGGCCTGGTCTCCCTCGTCCGCCGGGCCGAGCCGCCGAGGACCACCGCCACCCGGCGTGAGGTCTTCGCCGTCGTCGACGCGGCCTTCGCGCAGCGCCGCAAGACCCTGCGGGCCGCGCTCGCCGGGTGGGCCGGTTCGGCCGCGGCGGCCGAGGCCGCCCTGGTCGCGGCCGGCGTGTCCCCGCAGGCGCGCGGGGAGTCGCTGACCGTCGAGGAGTTCGCGCGCATCGCCGAGCACGCCCCGAGCAAGGAGTCCGCCGCGTGAGCACCGGCGTCACGGTCCGCGTCCCCGCCAAGGTCAATGTCCAGCTCGCGGTCGGCGCCGCCCGCCCCGACGGCTTCCACGACCTGGCCAACGTCTTCCTCGCCGTCGGCCTGTACGACGAGGTCACCGCCACCCCGTCGCCCGGCGGCCCCCGGGTGACGTGCGCGGGCGCGGACGCCGGCCAGGTCCCCCTGGACGGCACCAACCTCGCCGCCCGGGCCGCCGTCGCCCTCGCCGAACGCTACGGCCGCCCGGCCGATGTGCACCTGCACATCGCCAAGGACATCCCCGTCGCCGGCGGCATGGCGGGCGGCAGCGCGGACGGCGCGGGCGCCCTGCTGGCCTGCGACGCGCTGTGGGGCACCGGCGCCTCGCGGGAGGAACTCCTCGGCATGTGCGCCGACCTGGGCAGCGACGTGCCGTTCAGCCTGGCCGGCGGCGCGGCCCTCGGGACCGGGCGGGGCGAACGGCTGACGGAACTGGAGGTCGGCGGCACCTTCCACTGGGTGTTCGCGATGGCCCCGCGCGGGCTGTCCACCCCGGCGGTGTTCCGCGAGTTCGACCGGCTGTCCGAGGGCCGGGACATCCCCGCGCCCACCGCCTCGCAGGACCTGCTCGCCGCCCTCGCCAAGGGCGACGCGGACGCCCTCGCCGCCGCCGTCTCCAACGACCTCCAGCCGGCCGCGCTGTCGCTGTTCCCGGAACTGGCGGACACGCTGGCGGCGGGACGCGCGGCGGGAGCACTCGCCTGCCTGGTCTCGGGCTCGGGCCCGACGACGGCGTTCCTGGCGCGGGACGCGGACGCGGCGGAGTCGATCGCCGCCGCCCTGCGCACCTCGGACACCTGCCGCACGGTCCGCACGGCGGCGGGGCCGGTCCCCGGGGCGACGGTCCTCTGAGGGGAGCGGCTCAGAGCTCGTCGACGGCGGTCAGGTCGATGTCGATGGAGTAGGGCTTGTCGACCTTGATGCGGTCACGGTGCATGCCCATGTGCACGTAGGACCGGGTGAGCGGGTCCAGTTCGTAGACGTGGATGACGGGCCTGCCGCTCGTACCGTTCTCCTCGACGCGCCAGAAGTTCGGGATGCCCGCAGCCGCGTACTTCTGCGGCTTGGTGGTGCGGTCGCGTGATTCGGAGTCCGGCGAGACGACCTCGACGGCGAGCAGCACGTCCTTCGCCGCGTAGCGCGTCTGGCCCGATCCGGTGATCGCGTCGGTGCGGACAACGCTCACATCGGGCTCCGGGCCGTTGCGCCGGTCGAGGACGATGGTCATCTCCCGCCTGATTCTGAGCCCGGGCGGCACAGTCTGACGAAGTCCGTTGACCAACAGGTCGATGACGATGCTGTGGAACTCCCGCTGCGGACTCACGAAGACAAGGCTCCCGTCGATCAGCTCGGTGTGCGGCGGGAGATCCGGCAGGGTGAACAGGTCGTCCACGGTGTAGCCGTCCACGGGCGGCACCGGCCAGGTGCAGCGGTGCTGTGCGGACTCGGCGGTCATGGTTCCTCCCATGGACGGGATCCTGCTGCCTGAGACCACGGTAGTCGCCTCTTTCCGATCACGTCATGACATCGAGTGACGGTCACCTCGCGCGCGGAGCGTCCTTCGCCAGGCCCTACGCTGGAAAGCTGATCGATCCACCGGGCAGGAGAGAAATGGCCGTCAACCTGGTCAATGTCGAGAACGTGAGCAAGGTGTACGGCACCCGTGCCCTGCTCGACGGGGTGTCGCTCGGCGTCTCCGAAGGGGACCGGATCGGGGTCGTCGGGCGCAACGGTGACGGCAAGACCACCCTCATCCGGATGCTCGCCAAGCTGGAGGACACCGACACCGGCCGGGTGACGCACTCCGGCGGGCTGCGCATCGGCGTGCTCACCCAGTACGACTCCCTCGACCCCGCCGCCACCGTCCGCCACGAGGTCATCGGGGACCTGGCCGACCACGAGTGGGCCGGCAACGCCAAGGTCCGGGACGTGCTGACCGGCCTGTTCGGCGGGCTGGACCTGCCCGGCTTCCCCAAGGGGCTCGACACCGTCATCGGACCGCTGTCCGGCGGTGAGCGGCGCCGCATCGCGCTGGCCAAGCTGCTCATCGAGGAGCAGGACCTGATCGTCCTGGACGAGCCCACCAACCACCTCGACGTCGAGGGCATCGCCTGGCTCGCCGAGCACCTGCGCGCCCGCCGCTCCGCACTCGTCTGCGTCACCCACGACCGCTGGTTCCTCGACCAGGTCTGCACCCGCATGTGGGACGTGCAGCGCGGCGACGTGTACGAGTACGAGGGCGGCTACTCCGACTACGTCTTCGCCCGCGCCGAGCGCGAGCGCATCGCCGCCACCGAGGAGGCCAAGCGGCAGAACCTGGTCCGCAAGGAGCTGGCCTGGCTGCGCCGCGGCGCCCCCGCGCGGACGTCGAAGCCGCGCTTCCGGGTGGAGGCCGCCAACGAGCTGATCAAGGACGTGCCGCCGCCCCGGGACACCAGCGAGCTGATGAAGTTCGCCTCCTCACGGCTGGGCAGGACGGTCTTCGACCTGGAGGACGTCACCGTCCAGGCCGGACCCAAGGTGCTGCTCCAGCACGTCACGTGGCAGCTCGGCCCCGGCGACCGCATCGGCCTGGTCGGTGTCAACGGCGCCGGCAAGACGTCCCTGCTGCGGGCGCTGACCGAGGCCGCCCGCAGCGAGGGGCAGGTGCAGCCCGCGGCCGGCAGCATCCGCGTCGGCAAGACCGTGAAGCTGGCCTACCTCTCCCAGGAGGTCGCCGAACTCGACCCCACCTGGCGGGTCCTGCAGGCCGTGCAGCAGGTGCGCGAGCGCGTCGACCTCGGCAAGGGCCGCGAGATGACCGCCGGGCAGCTGTGCGAGACGTTCGGCTTCGGCAAGGAGAAGCAGTGGACGCCCGTCGGGGACCTGTCCGGCGGTGAGCGGCGCAGGCTCCAGCTGCTGCGGCTGCTCATGGACGAGCCCAACGTCCTCTTCCTCGACGAGCCCACCAACGACCTCGACATCGAGACCCTCACCCAGCTGGAGGACCTCCTCGACGGCTGGCCCGGCTCGATGATCGTCATCTCCCACGACCGTTTCTTCATCGAGCGCACCACCGACCGCGTCTTCGCCCTCCTCGGCGACGGCACCCTGCGGATGCTGCCGCGCGGCATCGACGAGTACCTGGAACGCCGCAAGCGCATGGAGGAGGCCGCCGCCGCGGCGTCGGCCGTGCCGGCCGCCGTGACGCAGACCACGGGGCAGCCCGAGCGCAGCGCCGCCGACCAGCGGGCCGCGAAGAAGGAACTGCAGCGGATCGAGCGCCGGCTGGACAAGGTGTCCGAGAAGGAGAGCGCGCTGCACGCCGCCATCGCCGAGCACGCCACCGACTTCGCCAAGGTCGCCGAACTCGACGCCGAGCTGCGGGAACTCACGGGGGAGCGGGAGGAGCTGGAGCTGCGCTGGCTGGAACTCGCGGAGGACGCCTGAGCGGCGCGCCCCCGGCGCGTGCAGGGGGCGCGCACGTCGTGAAGGGCTGGTGAAGGCGCGTAACGGGGGTATCACGGGCCCGTCCTCCCTCGGGAACAGGGGCGGACGGGGCCCGGTGGCGTGTCGGTGCCGGGTGATAGAAAGGGCCCGTCCGTATGAGAAACGTCTGAATACGACTCTGGGTTCATCGCTACCTCAGGGCGTGGCTAAAAATCAGTGAGTAAGGGGGAACGCGCTGATGACTCAGCCGCCCAACCAGCCGCCTCAGGGCGGCTTCGGAGCGCCGCAGGATCCGCAGTCCGGCGGCTTCGGACCTCCCGGGACGCCGCCGCCCCCGCAGGGGCAGCCCCCGGTCCCGCCGCCTCCGCAGGGCCCGCCGTCCGGTGCGCCGCAGCCCGGGTACGGCTACCCGCAGCAGCCCGGACAGCAGCCCGGCCCCTACACCGCCGGGCCGTACCAGTCCGGTCCGTACGGCCAGCCGCAGCAGCCCGGCCCCTACGGGCAGCCCGGATACGGCTACCCGCAGCCGCAGTTCCCCGGCGCGCCCGGAACCCCGCCCGGCGGCGGTTCCCGCAACCCGTTCAAGGGGAAGCCGGCCATGATCATCGGTGCCGCCGTGGCGGCGCTGCTCGTCGCCGGAGGCACCACCTGGGCGCTCGTCGGCGGTGACGACGACGGCAAGAAGGACAAGAAGCCCGTCGCCCGGACTTCCGACGACCCCAAGCCGAGCGCCTCCGACGACCCGATCAACCCCGGGGACGGCAGCGGCGACGGCGACTCCGACCCCGAGGACCTCAACGAGGGCCGCCAGGCGGGCGAGTCCAAGGTGCTCTGGTACAAGGAGGCGCCCGACGCGCCCGGTTCCGGCGCCGAGGCCCCCGGCATGTGGATCACCGGGGACACCGCGGTCAAGGCCGCCTACAAGCAGCTGTTCGCGTACAACGTCTCCGACGGCCGCCCCGCCTGGGAGGCGCTGACCTTCCCCGAGAAGATCTGCGCGGTCACCCAGGAGGCGACGGCCGACAACAAGATCGTCGTCGCCACCATGAACGGCAGCAGCAGCCGCGCCAAGTGCAACCAGATGCAGCAGATCGACCTGAACACGGGCGAGAAGGGCTGGTCCGAAGAGGTCGCCGACGGCGCCCTGTTCGACACGGTGTCGTCCATCGAGATGTCCCTGGCGGGCAGCACCCTGATGGTGGGCCGCTCCCAGTCGGGCACGGCCTACGACGTGACCAGCGGCAAGAAGCTGTTCGACACCAAGAAGTACGGCGACGCCTGCTTCCCGACGGCCTTCGCGGGCGGCAAGAAGCTGCTCCAGGTCGCCTCGTGCGGCGCGGGCGGCGACAACGCCCACGACGAGCTGCGCGAGCTGGACCCGAAGACCGGCAAGGTGAAGTGGACCCAGAAGTTCGACAAGGGCTGGCGCATCTCCCGCGCCTACTCCGTCGACCCGGTGGTCATCTACAGCACCAACGACGACAAGAAGGCGTGGAACATCTCCACCTTCACGTCGACCGGCAAGTTCCGCTCCCAGGTCGGCTTCGACGAGGACTTCGCCCCCCAGTGCGGCTGGGCCATCCTCGCCCGCAACCTCCAGGGCTGCGAGGGCGTCGCCGCCGACAGCGACACGCTGTACCTGCCCACCGAGGCCCGGACCGGGGCCAACGAGATCGTCGCCGTCAACCTGGCCGACGGCAAGGAGAAGTGGCGCGTGAAGTCCCCCGCGGACGAGTCGATGCGGCCCATCAAGGTCGAGGGCGGCAAGCTCATCGCCTACGTGGACCCGTCGTACGACGCGGGCGGGCAGGTCGTGTCCATCCCCCTCACCGGCAGCAGCCACAAGCCGGTCAAGCTGATGCAGAACCCGCAGGGCGTCGCCCGGATCGAGAACGGCTTCTTCAACAAGACCGTCGACTGGGCCGACGGACGCTTCTTCATCTCGGCCACCCGGCTGTCCGGCAATGACGAATCGAAGGAGAAGTTGATGCTCGCCTACGGCAAGTGAGGCGCGTGACAGCGGTGAGGAGCGCCGGCCCCGGACGGCCGGCGCCCTCGCTCCGTCCGGTCACTTCCCCGTCGCCCGTCCCCTTCACCGAGGTGTTCCCGTCATGACCCAGCCGCCCCCGCCGCCCAACCAGCCCCCGCAGCAGCCGGGATTCGGCCCGCCGCATGACCCCGGGCAGCAGCCGGACCCGTCCGCGGCCCAGCAGCAGCCCCCGCAGCCGGAGCAGCCGGCCACCCCGCCGGCGCAGCCGCCCGCGGCCCCGGCCGGACCGGACCTCACCAAGGCCCCCGAGCCCGGCTACGGCTACCCGCA
>NZ_JAAGMD010000710.1 GCF_010548465.1 Streptomyces sp. SID14436
GGCGGCCCCGGCCGCCCGGCCGGGACCCGCCACCGGCGTGCGCGCGGGGGCGGCGGGAGCACACGCCCGCGGGACCGGCGTGACCGGACCGAGAGGCTCTAGGTGACCGGACCGAGAGGCTCTAGAGGACGCGCTCCAGGCGGTCGGCGACGAGCCGCACGAAGCGGGCCGGGTCCTTGGGCCGGCCGCCCTCCGCGAGCACCGCCAGGGAGTACAGCAGCTCGGTGGTCTCGACGAGGCCGGAGCGGTCCTCGCGCTCCCGGTACGCCTCGTTGAGCCCCTTCACCAGCGCGTGCCCGGGGTTCAGTTCGAGGATCCGCTTGGCCCGCGGGACCTCCTGCCCCATCGCCCGGTACATGTTCTCCAGCGCCGGGGTGAGGTCGTTCGCGTCGGCCACGACACAGGCCGGCGACACCGTCAGCCGGGAGGACAGACGGACCTCCTTGATGTCCTCGTCCAGCTGCTCGCGCATCCACTCCAGCAGGCCGGCGTACTCCTCGGCCTGCTTCTCCCGCTCGTCCTCGGACGGCCCGTCCTCGGAGGCGCCGAGGTCGATCTCGCCCTTGGCGACCGACCGCAGGGGCTTGCCCTCGAACTCGCCGACCGCGTCCGTCCACACCTCGTCGACGGGGTCGGTGAGCAGCAGGACCTCGATGCCCCGCTCCCGGAACGCCTCCATGTGCGGCGAGTTGTCGATGCTCTCCCGGGACTCGCCGGTGATGTAGTAGATCGCCTCCTGCCCGTCCCGCATGCGCTCCACGTACTCGCGCAGCGTCACCGTCCCGCCGCCGTCGCCGTCGTCGCCCTGGTGCGTGCTCGCGAACGAGGACACGGCGAGGAGGGCGTCGCGGTTGTCGGAGTCGGTGACCAGGCCCTCCTTCAGCACCGCGCCGAACTCCCGCCAGAAGGTGGCGTACCGCTCCGGGGCGCCGGTCATCATGCTCTTGACGGAGGAGAGGACCTTCTTCGTCAGGCGGCGCTGCATCATCCTGATGTGCCGGTCCTGCTGGAGGATCTCGCGGGACACGTTCAGCGAGAGGTCCTGGGCGTCCACCACGCCCTTGACGAAGCGCAGGTACGAGGGGAGCAGGGCCTCGCAGTCGTCCATGATGAACACGCGCTTGACGTACAGCTGGAGCCCGTGCCGGTAGTTCTGGGTGAACAGGTCGTGCGGGGCGTGGCCGGGGACGAACAGCAGGGCCTGGTACTCGAAGGTGCCCTCCGCCTGGAGCTGGATCGTCTCCAGCGGGTCGCGCCAGTCGTGGCTGATGTGCTTGTACAGCTCGTGGTACTCGTCCTCGGAGACCTCGTCGCGCGAGCGGGCCCACAGGGCCTTCATCGAGTTGAGCGTCTCGGGCTCGGCCGCGGTGCCGTCCTCACCCTGCTCGCCGACCAGCCGGACGGGCCAGGTGATGAAGTCGGAGTAGCGCTTGACGATCTCCTTGATCTTCCACACCGAGGTGTAGTCGTGCAGCTGGTTCTCGGGGTCGGCGGGCTTGAGGTGCAGCACCACCGAGGTGCCCTGCGGTGCGTCGTCCACCGCTTCCAGGGTGTAGGTGCCCTCGCCGCGGGACGACCAGCGGGTGCCCTGCTTCTCGCCCGCGCGCCGGGTCAGCAGGGTGACCTCGTCCGCCACCATGAACGCCGAGTAGAAGCCGACGCCGAACTGGCCGATCAGCCCCTCCGCCCCGGCCCCGTCCTGGGCCTCCTTCAGTTCGCGCAGGAACTCGGCCGTACCGGAGTTGGCGATCGTGCCGATGAGCTGCCCGACCTCGTCGTAGGACATGCCGATGCCGTTGTCCCGCACGGTGAGGGTGCGGGCGTCCCGGTCGATCTCGAGCTCGATGTGCAGGTCGGAGACGTCGACGCCGGGCGTCTCGTCCCGCAGGGCCGCCAGGCGCAGCTTGTCGAGCGCGTCGGACGCGTTGGAGACGAGCTCCCGGAGGAAGACGTCCTTGTTCGAGTAGACCGAGTGGATCATCAGCTGGAGCAGCTGACGGGCCTCTACCTGGAACTCAAACGTTTCGGTCGGCATGGTGCGCGGTTACCTCACTCATCGCGTGCTGGACACCGGATGTGGCGCAGTCACTCTAATAAAAGCGACCGTCACCTTGGGTCGACGTCCCCCCTCCCGCCCCGGCCCGGTGCGACCGCCGCGTCGAGCAGCGGGCCGAGTTCGCGGGCGACGGCGGTCAGCGGGCGGACGTCCCGCTCGGCCCGGGCCAGCAGGATCGCCCCCTCCAGTGAGCTGATCATCAGGGTGGCGAGCGGCGCGGCGCGGTCCGGCGGCACGCCCATCTCCGTCAGCGCCCCGGCCACCGCGTCCGTCCACCGGGTGAAGGCGGCGGACACCGCCTCCCGCGTCGACTCCGTGTCCCCGGCGCAGTCCACCGTGGCGGCGGCGACGGGGCAGCCGCCCGCGAAGCCGGCCGACGCGTACTCGTCGGTCCACTGCCGGACCATCAGCGCGAACAGTCCGGCGGGCGTCGGCTCGGGCAGCGCGGCCAGGAAGCGGTCCACCCGGTCCGCCGCGTACCGGCCCGCCCAGCCGACCGCCTCGTTGACCAGTTGCTCCTTGCCGCCGGGAAAGTAGTGCTGCAAGGACCCCCGGGGCGCCCGCGCGTGGGCGGCGACCTCGCGCATGCCCGTGGCTCCCACGCCCTCCCGCCGGATGAGCTGGGCCGCGCTGAACACCATCCGCTCGCGCGGTGCCCGGTCGCGTTCCGCCGCCACCCCGACCTCCCACCGGTAGCCGTCGTCCCGTACGCCACCCTATGACGGCGGTCATAGCAGCGGCTACTATGACGGGCGTCATAGCGGCGGCGCGGCCGCATGCCGGGCACGCCCGCCGCAGTCCCGAGCGGGCCCGCGCGCGGGCCGGAGACGGTGATGCGTCGTGAACGTCGAGAACACCGAGAACACCGAGAACGTCGAGAACGTCGGATTCCTCGGCCTCGGGGTCATGGGCCGCCCCATGGCGCTGCGCCTCGCCGGGGCCGGGACGCCCCTGGTCGTCTGGAACCGCACCGCCGCCCGGAGCGCGCCCCTGCGGGAGGCCGGTGCCGAGGTCGCGGCGAGCGCCGCCGAGGTCTTCGAACGGGCCGGCGTGGTGTTCCTCATGCCGGCCGACGAGGCCGCGACCGACGCCCTGCTGGCCCGCGGCACCCCGGACTTCGCCCCCCGGGTCGCCGGACGCACCGTCGTCCAGATGGGGACCACGGCACCGGAGCACTCGGCCGCCCTGGAGGCGGACGTCCGCGCGGCGGGCGGCTCGTACGCGGAGGCGCCCGTGTCCGGCTCCCGTGTCCCGGCGGAGCAGGGCCTGCTGGTGGCGATGCTGGCCGGTGAGCAGGCCACCCGGGACCGCG
This sequence comes from Streptomyces sp. SID14436, assembly GCF_010548465.1. Lineage (GTDB taxonomy): Bacteria > Actinomycetota > Actinomycetes > Streptomycetales > Streptomycetaceae > Streptomyces. Next base: position 3,369 of record NZ_JAAGMD010000710.1, read on the forward strand.
TCCGTCCGCTGCTCGCCCCCATGTGCCGCGCGGTCGTCGACTGCGGTGCCGCGCCGGGCGGGCTGCTGATGAAACTGGCGGTGAACATCTTCCTGATCACCCAGGTCACCGGTCTCACCGAGGCGTTCCACTTCGCCGACCGGCAGGGCCTGGACCGGCGCACGTTCCTCGACGTCCTGGACGCGGGGCCCATGGCCAGCGCCGTCCACCGCATGAAGGCGCCGAAACTGCTCGACCGCGACTTCTCCGTGCAGGCGGCCGCCACGGACGTGCTGAAGAACAACCGCCTCATCGCGGAGGCCGCCCGCAAGGCACGGCTGGCCTCTCCGCTCCTCGACGTCTGCCACACCCTCTACGACGAGACCGTCGCCCTGGGGCACGGCTGCGAGGACATGGTGGCGGTGCTGCGCGCGCTGGAGGCCCGCACCGACGGCGCCCCCGTCACCGGCCGGGCGGGCTGAGCGGCCACACCGGTCCCCGCCGCACCGGACCGAGCCCGGGCAAGCAGCCCGACGAGCACCCCGACAAGATCCGCACGCTTGTTCTTCGCCCATCCGGGGAACCCGGAACCAGCCGATCCGCCGCCGGTGATCCAGGGGCCTGCCCCGAGGCGCCGCGGGGGACGGCGTTCGACTACGGGCAAGGGGACCGACGTGACGGTGCGTATAGGAGCAGAGGAAGAGTTTCACGTACTGGACGTGGAGAGCGGACGGCTCGTGCCACGTGCGGACGCGTTGCTCACCCGACTCGGCAGAGCGGGCTTCACCCGTGAACTCCACCGGTCGTCCGTCGAGAGCAACAGCCGGGTGCACGGCACCCTGGACGGACTGTACGCCGACCTCACCGGCGCCCGGCGCCGGCTGGAATCCGCCGCCTCCTCCCTCGGCCTCACCGCCGTCGCCGCCGGCACCGTGCCGCTGGCCAGCCTGGCACCCGGCAGCACGACCCCCGGTGACCGCTACCGGCGCATGGCGGACGAGTACCGCCGCGTCGCCGACGAACAGCTCATCTGCAGCGCCCAGGTGCACGTCGACGTGCCCGACCGGGACACCGCCGTACGCCTCATGTGCCCGGTCTCGCCCTGGCTCCCCCCGCTGCTCGCCCTGTCGGCCAGCTCACCGTTCTGGCTCGGCTCCGACACCGGCTACGCCAGCTGGCGCACCATGCTCTGGCAGCGCTGGCCCACCGCGGGCCCGGCCGGCTGCTACGGGAGCGCCGCCGAGTACGACGCGGCCGTCGCCGAACTCATCGGCACCGGCGTGGTCAGCGACGCCGGCATGCTCTACCAGGACGTCCGGCCCTCCGACCACCAGCCCACCCTGGAGCTGCGCATCTGCGACGCGTGCCCGCGCGCCGAGACGGTGGTGCTCGTCGCCGGACTCTTCCGCGCCCTCGTGCGCGACGCCCGCGACCGGCTGGAGCGCGAGGCGGCCCCCGGGTGCGACGGCCACCACGAGTGGCTGCGGGCCGCCGTGTGGCGCGCCGCCCGGTCCGGCCTGGAGGGACAGCTCGTCGACCCGTCGACCCGCCGCGCGGCCCCCGCCCCGCAGGTACTGCGCGGCATGCTCCACCG
>NZ_JAAGMD010000736.1 GCF_010548465.1 Streptomyces sp. SID14436
GCGCCCGGCGGCGCCCCGGACGCCGCGCGGTCGGCGGCCCCGCCGCGGCCCGCCGCGAGCCACGTCATCCGCACGGCGTCCCTGACCGTGCGGGTCGAGGACGTCCCGAAGGCGCTGGAGGAGGTCCGCACCACCGCCGAGAACGCGGGCGGCTACATCGGCGACGAGACCACGAACCGGGACGGCGACGGCCACGAGCGGACGCGGGTGGTGCTGCGGGTGCCGGTCGCCGAGTACGCCGGGGTGCTGTCCGGACTGGAGGGCACCGGCACCCTGGTGCGGCGCACCGCGAAGGCGGAGGACGTCACCGGTCAGGTGGTCGACGTGGAGAGCCGGATCAAGACCCAGCGTGCCAGCGTGGCGCGGGTGCGGGAGCTGATGGACCGGGCCACGAAGCTGAGCGACGTGGTCACCCTGGAGGGCGAGCTGAGCACCCGTCAGGCCGACCTGGAGGCCCTGCTCGCCCAGCAGGAGTCCCTGAAGGACCGCACCAGCCTGGCCACCCTCACCCTGACCCTGTCCGAGAAGCCCGTGAAGGAGGAGGCCGGCGAGGACGACGATCCCGGCTTCCTGGACGCGCTCGCGGGCGGCTGGAACGCGTTCCTCACCCTGTTGCGCTGGGTCACCGTCGGGCTGGGCGCCATTCTGCCGTTCGCCGTGATGGCCGCGCTGCTCGCGCTGCTGTGGCGCAAGGCCGTCCGTCCGCTCCTGCGGCGCCGGCCCGCGCCCGCGCCCGCCGCCCCCGGCGTCCCGGGTCCGCTCCCGACGGCCCCGCCGGTCACCCGTCCGGGCGCCGGGCCGCAGCGGCCCGGTGACGAGGACTGAACCGGCGGCCCGGCGCGCGCTCCGGTCCCCGTAGCGTGGGGGCATGAACACGAGTCAGGGGCGCGGTGCGCGGGAACGGATGGTCGTGATCGGCGGTGACGCCGCGGGGATGTCCGCGGCGTCCCAGGCCCGCCGGCTGAAGGGCCCGGACGAGCTGGAGATCGTGGCGTTCGAACGCGGCCACTTCACCTCCTACTCGGCGTGCGGCATTCCGTACTGGGTCAGCGGTGACGTGCCGGAACGCGACCGGCTCATCGCCCGCACCGCCGAGGAGCACCGCGCGCGGGACATCGGCCTGCGGCTGCGCACCGAGGTCACGGAGATCGACGTCGCCGGGGGCCGCGTGCGCGCGCGGGACGTGGACTCCGGGGCGGAGTCCTGGACTTCGTACGACAAGCTGGTGATCGCGACGGGTGCCCGGCCGGTCCGTCCGGACCTGCCCGGCATCGACGCCCCCGGCGTGCACGGGGTGCAGACCCTCGACGACGGGCAGGCGCTGCTCGACACCCTGTCCCGCACGCGCGGCCGCCGCGCGGTGGTGGTCGGCGCCGGCTACATCGGCGTCGAGATGGCCGAGGCCATGATCAAGCGGGGCTACGAGGTGACGGTCGTCAACCGCGGCCGGCAGCCCATGGCCACCCTCGACCCGGACATGGGGGAGCTGGTGGGCCGGGCCATGGAGGGCATGGGCATCACCATGGTCAACGACGCCGAGGTGACCGGGCTGCTCACCGGGGACGACGGCACGGTGCGGGCGGTCACCACCGAGGACGCCGAGTTCCCGGCGGACGTCGTCGTGCTCGGGATGGGCGTCCGGCCCGAGACGGGCCTCGCACGGGCGGCGGGCCTGCCGCTGGGCGAGCACGGCGGGCTCCTCACCGACCGGTCCCTGCGGGTGCGCGGCCAGGAGAACATCTGGGCGGGCGGCGACTGCGTGGAGGTGCTCGACCTGGTCTCCGGCCAGGAACGGCACATCCCGCTGGGCACGCACGCCAACAAGCACGGCCAGATCATCGGCGCCAACGCCGGCGGCGACTACGCGACGTTCCCCGGTGTGGTGGGCACGGCGGTCAGCAAGGTCTGCGACCTGGAGATCGCGCGCACCGGTCTGCGCGAGAAGGACGCCCTGCGGGTGGGGCTGCGGTTCGAGGCGGTCACCATCGAGTCGACCAGCCGGGCGGGCTACTACCCGGGCGCCTCCCCCATGACCGTGAAGATGCTCGCCGAACGGCGCACCGGGCGCCTGCTCGGCGTGCAGATCGTCGGGCGCGAGGGCGCGGGCAAGCGGGTGGACACCGCCGCGGTCGCCCTGACGGCCGGGATGACGGTGGAGCAGATCACCGCCCTCGACCTCGGCTACGCCCCGCCGTTCTCCCCGACCTGGGACCCGGTGCAGGTGGCGGCGCGCAAGGCCACGTCGAAGCTGCGCGCCGCCGGCCGGTGACGACGACCCCCCGGACGCCCGCCCTCGGACGCCCGCCCCCCGGACGCCCTGCTCCGGCCGGCCGCCGCCCCGCCCGCGTCACCGGGCAG
>NZ_JAAGMD010000752.1 GCF_010548465.1 Streptomyces sp. SID14436
CCCCGGCGACCTCGTCCCGGGCGGGGACGGGGACCGGAGCGGGCAGCGCCTCCGGGACCGCGGGCTCGGGCTCGGGCGGCACGGCGGCCGGTACCGGGGACGACGCCACCGGCAGCCGTCGGGGCGGCGGCGGCACCACGGACCGGGACGGGGCGCAGGCCACCTCCCCCGGCCCCTCGGCCGGATCGTCGTCCGACGCGTCGGACTCCTCCGCCCGGCTCTGCCTTCTGGTGATCTGCCTCGGCTGACCGGGTGAGCACACCCCGCCCTCCACGCACCGCCCACCCCGGGCGCCGGCGTCCGCCGGGCACGAGCCGCCGCTCCGCACGCCACCCGTCCGTGAAGCGGAACCGGCGTTGCGGAAGAATCGGACCATGAGCATCGTCAAGATCAACGTACTCACCGTCCCGGAGGACCAGCGGGAGACGCTGGAGAAGCGGTTCGCCGCCCGGGCGGGCGCGGTCGAGAGCTCGGACGGCTTCGAGTGGTTCGAGCTGCTGCGCCCCGTCGAGGGCACCGACACCTACCTCGTCTACACCCGCTGGCGGACGGAGGAGGACTTCCAGCGCTGGATGGCCGGGCGCGGCCAGGCCGCCCACGGCGGCGACGGGCCGCAGGCGGCCGAGAAGCCGCGGCCGGCGGCCACCGACGCGACGCTCTGGTCGTTCGAGGTGGTCCAGCAGGCGGCCCCCAAGCAGAGCTGACCCGCCGCCCGGCGGAATCGGGGCGCAGGAATACTGCGGCAGCAGGGGCCGGACATGCGAGAGGGGCCCGCACCGAAGTGCGGGCCCCTCTCGAAAACCCTGCGTACGTGCGTACGAAAGTACGCGGTACGGGTCAGGCAGGAACGATGTTCTCCGCCTGCGGGCCCTTCTGGCCCTGAGTGACGTCGAAGGTCACCTTCTGGCCTTCCTGGAGCTCGCGGAAGCCCGAGGTGGCGATGTTCGAGTAGTGGGCGAAGACGTCAGCGCCGCCGCCGTCCTGCTCGATGAAGCCGAAGCCCTTTTCCGAGTTGAACCACTTCACCGTACCGGTGGCCATATCAAATCTCCTGAGACAGTGCCGGGAAAACGCACTTTACGAATTCCCTCATCGTCGCGATGATCACCTGCCCGGAGAACCGGTGGCAAACTGGCAACCACAACTGCAACTGACGTCAGCCTAGCACGCGGGATATCTGCGGCAAGCGATAAAAATCACCGGGAAAAATCGCGCCGCGCGTGTTTGGGGAGAATAGATGTCGGCCGGGAGGGGCGTATTTCTGTTCCGGCGGAAGCAGATTTTCAGCGGCGTCCGGGAACGGTCCGGTCGTCCGTCCGCCGCAGCCGCTCGTTGTCCCGTTCCGCGGCGTCGAGCTGCTCCTCGAGGCTGATGATGCGGCAGGCGGCGTCGACCGGTGTCCCCCGGTCCACCAGCTCACGGGCGCGGGCGGCCAGCTTCAGCTGGTGCCGCGAGAACCGGCGGTGACCGCCCTCCGACCGGGTCGGGGTGATCAGTCCCGCCTCGCCCAGCGTGCGAAGGAACGCCGGTGTGGCGCCGACCAGTTCCGCGGCCCTGCCCATGGTGTAGGCCGGGAAGTGATCGTCGTCGAGCCGGTCGGCGACGGGAAGACGATCCGTGTCCGACGGGTCCACGTCGGAGTACGGCTGACTGTCCGAGGGCATACCCACCTTCCTGCGGACCGCTGACAGACCACGGCCCGCTGCGGGGACGGGTTCCCCGCACCGGAATTCTAGTCGCCCGCCCGGAAAATCTGTCCCGCCGACGACAGGTGTCACAGCGTAAGGCCCGGATCCGCGAAGGATCCGGGCCTTACGGCCGGTCGGGGGAATCCGTCAGCCGCGCGGGCGGCTCGCGTCAGGCGACCGGCGTAGCGGACGGCGGCCCTGCCGCCGGCCGCCGGCAGGTCGCCTGCAGGGCGGCGGGTGCGATCAGCGTGGTCGGGCCCGTTGCTCCGGTCGGGGCAGGGCTGCCCCCGGCGAAGTCGCCCTCCCGCCACGGGGCGACCGGCGGCCACTGGGCGCGGCCCGTCGGAGTCCAGGGCGAGGACCGCCATCGGCGCGGAGTCCATCGATCCGACTGATCCGACCGATCCGATCGATCCGACCGATCCGACCGCTCACCGATGACCGTGGAAGACGGGAAGGCCGGGGCCGGGCCCCGAGCTGCACACGTGGGGACGCGACGGCCCGTCCCGGCCTTCCCTCTGGCCGCAATCTGCCACGGCCCCTGGGCCACCGCCCGCCGGTGACGGCCGAACGGGCACGCGGGCTCCCCGGCGGTACGGGCGGGCCGGGCCAGGACCATGAACGGGCATTCCGGGCGCTTTATCACATTCCTGGGTCCATACTCGGAACATGAGCACGGCAACGTATGAGGTTCTGGCCGCAGGCCAGGACGTACTGAACGTGGTCGCGGCCTTCATCGGCGGGCTGGTCGTCGCCGGCGCGCTGATCTGGGCCGTACGGGTCGGCATGCGGGTCATGGACACCGAGGAGCACCGCCCGCGTCCCGAGGAGCAGCCGCGGCTGCCCGACGGCGGCGCGGTGCACGAGATGAGGGAGATGCGGGAGCCCGACGAGGTGCCCCGGTCGCAGGGCGGCGAGCGGATCATGCCCCACGAGTTCCATCGCGCCGCGACGAGGACGGGCAAGGACCAGAGCCCGCGGCGCTGGAGCCCCGGTTCCAGCGGCGGCTTCGGCAGCGGAGGTCCCGGGCACGTGTGACGCGGGCCCGGGCCGGCGGCGCGGCCTCACCGGGGCCGGGCCGACGGCACCCTGCGGTCCGGAGCCGGGTGTCCGTCAGCCCGCGGGTGTCGCCGCCGTCCCGACCGTGACGGCGATCTGCTGGCTCACCGCGCCCACCCCGTCGAGGGTGGCCGCGGCCTGGATGCGGTGGCCGCCGGGTGCGAGGGGCGGGCCGGGGGTGCAGGCCCAGCGGCCGTCCGGGCCGGTGGTGGTGCTGCACACCTCGGTGTCCGCGCCGTCCAGCACGGTGATCTGCGCGCCCGGATGGGCGGTGCCGGCGATCTCCGGCCGGGCGTCGAGCGGTACGCCGGACTCCGGGCGGGTGAGCGTGGGCTCGGCCAGGCCCACCGTCACCCGGCAGCCGCCGGCCGCGCGGGCGGCGCCCCGTGCGTCGGTGAGCCGCAGGGCGCAGCCCTTCAGCACGGTTCCCGGCCGGGCGTCCTCGGGCACGGCGAGGACGAAGGGGAACACCCGGTCCTGCCACGGCTCGGCGGCCGTGGCCGTGGCCGTGTAGGAGGCGGTGCGGCCGGAGGCGGCCAGGGCGCCGGTGTAGCCGGAGTCCTCCAGCGGGAGGCCGGTCACCCGGGCCCCGGCGGGGGCGGTCAGGGTGAGGGTGGAACCGCGGCCGGGGGCGCTGCCGGTGACGCCCGCGATCTCGACGGCGGCCTCCTGGCCGGGC
>NZ_JAAGMD010000775.1 GCF_010548465.1 Streptomyces sp. SID14436
CACCGGCGGCGGCGGGTCCGGCTGCTGCACCGGCCGCACGCCGCGCTCGTCGTGGGTCCGGCGCCGGTGGCCCGGCGGGTGGCCGCGGCCCTGCTCCGCCATCCGGCGTGCGGGGTGCGGCCGGTGGGGATCGTCTCGGAGGACCCGGACGGTGTCGCCGGGCTGCCCGTGCTGACCACCGGGGAGGAGGTCGAACGCGCCCTGATCCAGAACGGGGTGCGGGAGGTCCTCGTCGTGCACCCCTCGGTACGGCTGCGGCAGGCACCGCTGCTGCGGGCGCTGGACGAGTCGGGCTGCGCCGTCCGCGAGGTCGACACGGACCAGCCGTCGCAGGGCCCCCCGGAGCGGCTCGCCGGGTTCTCCTGCCGCCGCCTGTTCCCGGGCTCCGCCCGCCCGGACGGGGCCGGCAAGCGGGCGCTGGACGTGACGGTGTCCGCCGCGCTGCTGCTGCTGGTCAGCCCGCTGCTGCTGGTGTGCGCGGCGGTGCTGCGCGCGACGGGCGGACCGGGGGTGGTGTTCCGGCAGGAGCGGATCGGGCGGGACGGCCGGCCCTTCACGCTGCTGAAGTTCCGCACCCACCGGCCGGTCGACGCGCACGAGGCGGCGACCCGGTGGAGCGTGGCCGACGAACGCCGGATGCCGTGGTTCTGCCGCTTCCTGCGCCGCACCTCCCTCGACGAGCTGCTCCAGCTGTGGAACGTCCTGCGCGGCGACATGAGCCTGGTCGGCCCGCGCCCCGAACGGCCGTACTTCGTCGCCCAGTTCAGCCAGACCTACCCCGGCTACGCGGCCCGGCACCGGATGCGCACCGGCATCACCGGGCTCGCGCAGGTGCACGGGCTGCGCGGGGACACCTCGATCGAGGACCGGGCGCGGTTCGACAACGCCTACATCGACACCTGGTCGCTGTGGCAGGACGTCTGCATCCTGCTGCGCACCGCCGCCACGCTCGTCCGGCCGACGGGGAGCTGACCACCATGACCCTCCCGGTGCCCGCGCCCCGCGCGCAGGGCGTCACACCGGTGCTGCCCGTGGTGGCGGTGGTCGTCGTCCTGGCCCTGCCGCTCGGCCCTGGCGGCGGCGGGCCGGGCCCCGCCGACGCGCTGTCCGCGCTGGTGGTGGTGTACTGCGCGGTCCGGCTGCTGCGGGGCCGGCGGCGGCCCCTGCCACGCACGGCGGCCGTGGTGTTCGGGCTTCCGGTGGTGGCCCTGGCCCTGGCCGCGGTCACCGCGGTGTCACCGGCCGCCGGGCTCTCCGGGCTCGGCCGCTACCTCCAGGTGTTCGTGCTGGTGCCGCTGGCCGTGCTGCTGCTGATCCGCGACCGGCGGGACTTCCGGCTGCCCGCGTGGGCGCTGGTCGGGCTGGCGGTGTGGCAGGGCGCGGTCGGGGTGCACCAGTACGTGACCCGGACCGGCGCCTCCTACCAGGGTCAGCCGGTGCGGGCGGTGGGCACGTTCGGCGCGCAGGACGTGATGGGCATGGCGACGGTGGTGTCGCTGGGGCTGGTGTGCGCCCTCGGGCTGGCCCTGGGCCGGGCACCGCTGCGGGAACGGCTGGTGGCCGCCGGGTTCGTGCTGGTGCTGCTGCCGCCGCTGGCCCTGTCGTTCAGCCGGGGGGCGTGGATCGCGACGGCGGTGGCGTGCACGGTGCAGTTGCTGCTCGCCGGACTGCGGCGGGCGCTGGCGGCGGGGGCGGTGGTCGCCGCGGTGGCGGTCGTCCTGGCCGGCGGGTTCGGGGTGGGCCAGTCGATGCTGCAGGAGCGCGTCGGCAGCATCACCCGGGTCACCGACACGCCGGACCAGTCGGTGACCGACCGGTACACGATGTGGGCGGCCGCGGCCGGGATGTGGCGCGAACAGCCGTTGACGGGCGTCGGGTTGAAGGGTTTCCCGGAACACCGGGACTCGCACGCCTCCCTCGCGCTGTCCTCGGGCAGCGACACGGAGGGCGCGGGCGCGGCGTTCCGCAGGCAGCCGCTGCTGTCCCCGCACAACATGTACCTGCTGGTCCTCGCCGAGCAGGGGCTGATCGGGCTGCTCGCACTGGCCGGCGGCTGGCTGGCCCTGCTGGGCTGCGCGGTGCGGGGCGTGTGGCGGGCGCGCCGGTCCGGCGGGCCCGGCCTGGACTGCGGTCTGGTGGCGTGCGGGCTGCTGGTCCGGCTGCTGACGGACTTCTCCTACGCGGACATCGGTGGCCCGTCGACCGTGCTGACGGCGGTGTGCCTGGGCCTGGCGGCCTGGTGGGCGCTGGCCGGCGCCA
>NZ_JAAGMD010000800.1 GCF_010548465.1 Streptomyces sp. SID14436
CGGCCGGGCAGGGCGGCCGTGCGGCCGGGCAGGGCGGGCGGCCGGGGTGACCTGGCGGCCGGGGCGGCCTGGCTGCCGGGCCCGGCGTCTCAGACGCCGGCCGAGAGCAGTTCCACCACCCGGCGGGCGGTCGCCTCGTCGCGGGCCGTGGTGAAGGGGAGCACGTTGTCCCCGGTGATGCGGAAGGGGACTCCGGCGCGGGTCAGGTGCGCGCCGCCCGCCTCCTCCACCAGGAGCAGGCCCGCCGCGTGGTCCCAGGCCGCCTCCCAGCAGAACGCGGTGGCGTCGCACTCGCCGCGGGCGATGGCCAGGTACTCCAGACCGGCCGAACCGCAGGAGCGGGGCGCCACGCCCTCGGTGTTCAGACCGAGCAGGGCGCGCTTCTGCTCGTCGGTCGTGAAGTCCGGGTGGGAGGTGGCCACCCGCAGGTCGCGGGAGGGGTCCGGGGAGCCCGCGGCCAGCCGCTCGCCGTCCAGGAAGGCACCCTGGCCCCGGACCGCGGTGGCGATCTGGTCGCGGGCGGGGGCGTACGTCCAGGAGGCGAGGACGACGCCGCGGTGGGCGAGGGCGACCAGGGTGCAGAACCCGGTGTCGCCGTGGACGAACTGCCGGGTGCCGTCGACGGGGTCGACGATCCACACCGGCGCGTCCTCGCGCAGCGCCCCGTAGCTGCCGGGGTTGTCGTGCACCGCCTCCTCGCCGACCACGGCGGAGCCGGGCAGCAGGGCGCGCAGGGCGTCGGTCAGGTACAGCTCGGCCTGGCGGTCGGCGTCGGTGACCAGGTCGTGCGGGCCCGACTTGCGGTCCACCTCGTGTTCGGCGAGCCGGCGCCAGCGCGGCATGATTTCCTGCGCGGCGGCCTTCCGGACGGATTCCTCCACGTCGACGGCGTGCCGGGCGAGAAACTCCTCGATGGTTTCGTTGTCCTCGATCATTCCTCCATGAGACCATGCCCGCTTGACAAACCCCAGCGGCCCGGTGTGCTAGCGGCGACGGCCCGGCGAAAAATGGGCTGCCGGACCACCGGGGTATGGGCTCAGCGGCCCACCGCGTAGCCCTGCATGCCGCGCGGGTTGGCGGCCGCGGAGAGCACCCCGGTCGCCGGGTCCCGGGCGACCGCGCACAGCCGGCCCTCCGACCAGGCGTCCGAGACGGTGACGTCGTGGCCGCGGCGCCGCAGCTCCCGGACGACCGCCGGGTCGGTGCGGGACTCGACGGTGACGCTGCCGGGGCGCATGCCGCGCGGGTAGAAGGACCCGGGGAAGCTGTCGTTGTGCCAGTTCGGGGCATCGATCGCGCCCTGCAGGTCGAGTCCGCCGCGCACGGACGGGCGCAGGGCGACGGCGAGGAAGAAGTGCAGCTGCCACTGGTCCTGCTGGTCCCCGCCGGGCGTGCCGAAGGCGAGGACGGGCCGGCCGTCGCGCAGGGCGATGCTCGGGCTGAGCGTGGTCCGGGGGCGGCGGCCGGGGGTGAGGGTGTTCGGCAGGCCCTCCTCCAGCCAGGTCATCTGCAGCCGGGTGCCGAGCGGGAAGCCCAGTTCGGGGACGACCGGGTTGGACTGGAGCCAGCCGCCGCTCGGGGTGGCCGCGATCATGTTGCCCCAGCGGTCGACGACGTCCAGGTGGCAGGTGTCGCCGCGGGTCGCGCCGTCCCCGGTGACCTCCGGTTCGCCGGGCACGGGGGACGTGGGGTGCTTGGCGACGGTGGGTTCGCCGACGCCGGGCGCGGCGGCGCGGGCGGCGTCGGCGGCGCCGCGGGCGTGGGA
>NZ_JAAGMD010000818.1 GCF_010548465.1 Streptomyces sp. SID14436
GCGAGGGCCGCCGCGCCGAAGGCGGCCTCGGGTCCGGCGCCGAACGGGTCGTCGCGCAGTTCCGCGGCGATCTCGTCGCGCACCAGCACCCTCGACGGTTCCACCTCGGGCCGGTCGCGCAGCGCGGCGGCCACCCGGTCGGTGGCGCCGGGCGCGGTCCGCAGCCACCACTCGTTCGGTGGCGCGCCCGCGTCGTGGCGGGTCTGCAGGATTCGGTTGACCGCGCGCAGGTCGAGCAGCAGCGCCCCGCCGTCGTCGGCGCCGCCGGGCGTGGTGGACGGGAGGTCCCGCACGGAGCGGACGATGCGCACCGGGACGGTGGAGCCGTCGACGGCGACGTCCACCCGCTGGCCGGGGCGGGCACCGGTGGAGTCCAGGTAGCGGTCGGTGGCGACGGCGGCGACCTCGGACGCCGACGGCTGAGGCACCTGCAGGCGCACGGTCAGCGGCGAGACCACCCGGGCGGAGTCCCGGGGGACGTAGCCGGTGCCGTAGGTGACGGTGAGCGGGCGGGTGGAGGTGACCCGCGGCCGGGTGGGGGCGGCGGCCTCGTCGGCGGTGGCCTCCGCGGCGGCGGCCCACGCCGTCGGGTCCCAGTCGGTGGGCAGGTCCGCCCGCCGGTCCCGGCCGCCGGTGTCGGTCAGGGTCAGCCGGGACACCGTGAACCGGTGCTGTTCAGCGTGCCCGACGGGCTGGGTGAGGGCCAGGTGCAGGCCGGTCAGCGTCATCCTGCCGGGCGGGTTCGCGCCGGTTCCGGCGAGGTCCAGGACGAGCGTGTGGGCGCGGCCGTCGGCGGGGAGCCGGCCCAGGGGGAGCTTGTAGGGGATGCCGTGGGCGTCCACCAGGGTCGCCCGGACCTCGGCCGCCGGGGCGCCGTCCCCCGCGGTGCCGCCGCCGTCCCCGGCATCGGCGCCGCCGTCCGTGTCGCCGTTCTCGGCGCCCCCGGAGTCCGTGGCGGAGCCCTGGATGCGGGCGGTCAGGGACAGCCGGGCGGTGTCCGCCGGGACCGGCGTCCCGGCCGTGGCGCCCTCGGGCTTCAGGCCGTCCAGCAGGTGGGGGACCGGCCGGTCGGCGAGGTCGGAGCGCATCAGCAGGGTGCCGGAGGCCCGGGCGGTGTCCAGGGCCAGGACGGTCGCCGTCCGGTTGCCGGACAGCGGCACCGTCGTGCGGTGGGCGGGGGCGGCGGCCCGGACACCGGACACGGCCGCGTACGCCCCGGTGGTGCCCGGCTCGCCGTCGCCGGCGCCCAGGACGCGGACCCCGGCGCCCGCGCGGAAGTCCGCCTGGTCGTTCTGCGAGCGTTCCCACGACGAGCCCTGGCCGATGGCCAGCATGCCGAGGGCCACGGCCAGCACCAGCAGCAGCACGGGGCCCGCGCCGCGCAT
>NZ_JAAGMD010000842.1 GCF_010548465.1 Streptomyces sp. SID14436
GCCCCGGGGCTTCCCGACCCGGCCGCCGCACCGGGCTCTCCCGCCGGGACCGCCGGTGCGGCTGCCGCCGCTCCGTCCGGCAGCGGGCGGGTGGCCGCCCGCCCCGGCACCGTGCTCGGCTCCGCCCGGTTCCGGGAGGTCTACCGCACCCGGCACGCCTACGTGGCCGGATCCATGTACCAGGGCATCGCCTCCACCGACCTGGTGGTGCGGATGGCGGAGCACGGACTGTTCGGCTTCTTCGGTGCCGGCGGTCTGTCCCTCGCCCGGATCGGCGCGGCGCTCGACGACATCGGACGGAGACTGCCGCCCGGCGCCGCCTACGGCATGAACCTCCTGCACGACATGGCCGACCCGGACCTGGAGCGGGCCACCGTGGAGCTGTTCCTGCGGCGGGACGTGCGCCATGTGGAGGCCGCCGCGTTCACCCGGGTCACCGCCCCGCTGGTGCTGTTCCGCGCCAAGGGCGCCCACCGCGACGCGGCCGGCGTCCCGGTGGCGGCCCGTCAGGTGCTCGCCAAGGTGTCCCGCCCCGAGGTGGCCCGGCAGTTCCTCGCCCCGCCCGCCCCCGGACTGCTCGCCGCCCTGGTCGCCGAGGGCGCCCTGACCCGCGACGAGGCGGCCGTCGCCGCCGAGTTGCCGGTCGCCTCCGACCTGTGCGTGGAGTCCGACTCGGGCGGCCACACCGACCAGGGCGTCGCCCTCGCCCTCGTCCCCACCCTGCGCCGGCTGCGTGACCGGGCCGCCCGGGACACGGGCGGGGAGCCGGTGCGGGTCGGCGCGGCGGGCGGGATCGGCACCCCGGAGGCCGCTGCGGCCTGCTTCCTGCTCGGCGCCGACTTCGTCCTCACCGGCAGCGTCAACCAGTGCAGCCCGCAGGCCGGCACCTCCGACACGGTCAAGGACCTGCTCGCCGGGCTCGACGTGCAGGACGTCGCCTACGCCCCCGCCGGGGACCTGTTCGAGATCGGCTCCCGCGTCCAGGTGGTCCGCAGGGGCACCATGTTCCCCGCCCGCGCCAACCAGCTCCACGACCTCTACCGGCGGCACGACCGCCTGGAGGACATCGACGCCCGCACCCTCTCCACCCTCGAACGCACCTGCTTCCGCCGCCCGGTGGCCGAGGTGTGGGAGGACGTCGTACGGCACTACCGGGACACCGGGCGCCCGCAGATCACCCGCGACGCCGCACACGACCCGCGGCGCAGGATGGCCCTCGTCTTCCGCTGGTACTTCGCCGCGTCGACCCGGGCCGCCCTCGACGGCGCCAAGGACGACACCGCCAACTACCAGATCCACTGCGGCCCCGCCATGGGCGCCTTCAACCGGCTGGTCGAGGGCACCGCCCTCGAATCCTGGCGGCGGCGCGACGTCGACGCCATCGCCGACCTGCTGATGACCGGCGCGGCGGACGTACTGGCCGGGGCCGGCGCCCGCGCCGCGTCCCACCCGCCCTCCTCCTGAACGCACCCGAATACACCCGAACACACCCGGACGCCCCTCGACGCCCGAACGCTTCGGAACGCTCCTGAACGAAGGGAAGTACCCGATGGACGACGCCCTGCCCACCACGACGACCGCCCAGCACCAGGTGCGCACACCGCCGGACAAGACCCTCGACACCGCTTCCGCCGAGGTCGTCCTGTGGCGCACCGCGCAGATCCGGGCCGGTCACGGACCGCGCGCCCGCGCCGCGACCCGCGCCCTGACGGAGAGCTTCAACGAGCAGCACGAGGGCGTCGCGACCGCGCTCAGCTACGAGGACGCCTTCGGCACCCGGGGGCGGCTGCACTGGCTGGTCCACCTGCGCTCCATGAGCGACTACACCGCCCTGACCCAGCGCGGCGCCGACCGGGGGAGCGGCGTCCTCGGTCTCGCGTCCGGCGAGGACGACGGCTGGGAGGAGCTGTTCGAGGCGGGCAGCGTGCGGGAGACCGTCCTGCTGCCGCACCGCTGGGGCATCTTCGGCACCGCCACCGAGGCCATGATGAAGGCGGACGTCAACCCGGTCGAGGAGGTCAACGGCCGCGGCCGGTTCCGGCTGCTGCCGGCCGCCCGGCAGACCTCCCTGCCGGTGGAGTCCCTGGTCACCAGCGCCTCGTCGGGGCTTCTCATGCACCGCACCGCCCAGGCGGCGCACGGCTACCGCGCCGAGGCGCGGGTCCTGGCCCGGACCCTCGCGGAGACCTACAACCTCAACGCGCGGGGCCGCACCACGGTGCTGCTGTTCGAGGAGGCCTTCGGGCAGATGGACCGCCTGCACTTCTTCATCCACATGGCCGACGTGGAGGCCTACCAGGAGCTGATGGCCCTCGACGCCAGCCCGGACCCCGACGCCCCCCGGGCGTCCTACATCCAGGAGTGGATCTCGCCGGAACGCGGCGGCGGCACCTGGGACAAGATCATCCTCCAGGGTTCGACCCGCGACAGCCTCCTCGCGCCGCGGATCTTCGCCTGACCGTCTCCCGGTCCACCGGGCCCGCGGGCCCGGCCACCGCGTCCCCCGGCCCGGCCCGTGCCGTGGCCGGGGGACACGGCCGTCAGACGCCGGTCAGGCCATCGTGGTGATGCAGAAGGGGTAGCCGGCCGGGTCCAGCAGGACCGTCCACTTCCCCTGGCCCGGCTGCTCCTCGGGCTTCGTGGCACCGAGCGCCAGCAGCTCCGCCTCGGCCTTCTCCAGGTCCGGGACGCTGAAGTCGAGGTGCACACGGTTCCCGGCCTCCGGCCAGGACGGGGGCTCGAACCCCTCGATCCTGACGAAGCCCATCCGCATGCCGTTCTGGCCGGCGAGATAGGCCGCCGACTCACTGCTGAAGATCTTCTGCCAGCCGGTCGTCCTCGCGTAGAACTCCGCGAGCGATTCGGGGTCGGAACAACTTAAGGTGACGGCCCCGGGCTCGGCAATCGCTGTCATCGATCCACCTCTCGGTCTTTCGGTCGGTGCTTCTGGTGCTTCTGGTGCTTCTCAACGGGTTTCCCCGCACGCAGTCTTGCATATCGACGGATGCTGAACGGGCCGCACCACGATGTGCCGGGTGTCGCCGAACAGGCAGCCCACAATTGAGCATTCGGCGTCCGGTTCCCGCCCTACCGTCGCCTCATGAGCGAGAATCTGGAACGTATGCCCGAGGACTGGGAGAACGCTCTCGTCCTGGCCGCCCACCCCGACGACGTCGAGTTCGGATCGGCCGGAGCGGTCGCCGTCTGGACCCGCAAAGGACACGCCGTCTCCTATCTCCTGGCCACCCGCGGCGAGGCCGGCATCGACGGCGTGCCGCCCGCCGACGCGGCCCCGGTCCGCGAGGCCGAACAGCGCGAGGCGGCCGACCGGGTCGGCGTCCGCGACGTCGAGTTCCTCGACCACCCCGACGGCTCGGTCCGCGCGGACGAACGGCTGCGCGCCGACCTGGTGGCGGCCCTGCGCCGCCGGCGCCCGCAGCTCGTCGTCGTCTTCAACCACCACGAGCGGACCGGCACCGGCCGCTGGAACGCCCCCGACCACCGGGAGTTCGGCCGCTGCGCGCTGGACGCCGTGGCCGACGCCGGGAACCGCTGGATCCTCCCCGAGGCCGGCGCCCCCTGGTCGGTGAAGTACCTCGCCGTCGCCAACTCCCCGGCCCCCACCCACGCCGTCGACATCTCCACCGGCCTGGACGCCGCCGTCGCCTCCCTGGAGGCCCACCAGACCTATCTCGAGGGCCTGGGCTACACCCGGGAAGCAGTACGCCCCGCCGTGGCGGGGCAGGCGCAGGCGACCGGCGCACGCTTCGGCGGGGTGCCCGCGGTGGCCTTCGAACTGATCCCCTGCTGACCGGGACCGCCCGCGGGGCCACCGCGGACTCCGCGGCGGTCAGGCCGGCTTCTCGGCCACCGTCAGCCAGCACGACCACGCCTGGCGGCGCACCCGCTGCGGATCCGGCAGCGCCCGCAACTGCGCCAGGATCGGCTCCACCACCTGCGCCGCCCGCTCCGGGGACAGCCGCTGCAGGAACGGCACCTGCCGGTCGGTGATCAGCGCGATGAAGGTCTCCGGGTTCATCCCGCTCTCGTACTCCGGCCGCATGCCCTGCTCGCACAGCCGCAGCCCGGCCGCCTCGACCGCCTCGCGCACCGCGTCCGGCGCGTCGGGGCGCTCGGGCTGCCGCGCCTGCACCTGACGGAGGATCAGCACCAGGTCGTCGGCCTCCGACACCGGGTCGCCGTGGCGCACCACGACCCGGCCGCCGGGCCGCAGCACCCGCGCCGCCTCCGCCAGCGCGCCCGTCATGTCCGGCATCAGGTGCAGGGCGTGCACGTAGACCACGTTGTCCTGCGAGGCGTCGTCGAAGGGCAGCGCCATGCCGTCGCCGACGGTGAGTTCACCGTCGAAGCGGGTCGCGGCGACGTCCAGCATCGGCTGCGAGACGTCCACACCGCGCACGGTGTGCCCGAGGGCCGCCAGCCCGGCCGCCACCACCCCGGTGCCGACCCCGACCTCCAGCACGGAGCCGGGCGCCAGGTGCGGGGAGATCGTGGCCGCGGTCATGTGGCCGCGCCCCTCGCCGCCGCGGGCGGCATCGTAGGTGGCGGCCAGTTTGTCGAACTTCACGGACTGGTTCATCGCGTCACTCCCACGCGGTTCGGTTCGTGGACGGGTTGCATCGCGTCCTCCCAAGCGGATCGGATCACGGGCGGGGCTGGTTCGGTTCGGGGACGGGGGAGCGGTTCGGTTCGTGGACGGCGGTCATCGCGCCGCGCCCGCGCGGGCCGGTCGGCGGCCGGTGCCCGCGGG
>NZ_JAAGMD010000858.1 GCF_010548465.1 Streptomyces sp. SID14436
GGCCGCCGCGGGCGCGGCCGACGAGGCGCGCGCGTGGGCGGTGGCCCGGCAGTGGCCGCCGGACACCGCGCACGCCCTGTGCACGGTGCTGCGCAGCCGGGGCCGCACCCTGGGTGCCGTGACGTTTCTGCGCGGGGCGGGCCGCACCCCCTTCGAACGCGCGGACACCCTCTACGCCGAGGACGTCGCCCTGCGCATCGCCACGGCCCTGGACCTGGCCGGACTGGTGGGCGACGCCTAGCACCTCCCGCCCGGCGCGGAGTCCCGTCCGTGGCGGTGGCAGGCGTTCAGTGGCGGTAGAAGATCCGGTCGCCGTACTCCTCGAAGACCCGGCCGTTCCACTCGTGGCCGCCGTCCACGTTGCCCGAGCGCAGCAGCGGCGGCTCGATGCCGCGGTCGGCCAGACCGGCGGCGGCGGTCGCCATGACGGCCTGGAGCAGCGCGGTGGTGACCACGGTGGAGGCGGGGGCGAAGGGCGCCGGGACGCGGTCGTGGGTCAGCTCCGCGTCCCCGACGGCGATCTTGGAGTCGAGCACGACGTCGCAGTGGTCCTTCAGGAACGTGCCCGAGACGTGCCGGGAGGTGGTCTGCGAGGCGTAGGCGACCGAGGTGACCCCGACGACCCGTACGCCGAGGGCGCGGGCGTTCATCGCCATTTCCACCGGGAGCGCGTTGCGCCCGGACAGCGAGATGATCACCAGTACGTCTCCCGCGCGCAGCGGGGAGGAGTCCAGGACGGCCGCCGCGAGCCCGTCGACGCGTTCCAGGGCGGAGCCGAGCGTGGCGGGCATGACGTCGACCCCGACGACGCCGGGGACCACCAGCAGGTTCATCAGGGCGAGGCCGCCCGCGCGGTAGACGACGTCCTGCGCGGCGAGCGAGGAGTGGCCGGCGCCGAAGGCGAACAGCCGCCCGCCGTCCGCCACGGTGTCGGCGATCAGGGTGCCCGCGGCCGCGATGGCGTCGGCCTCCTCGTCGCGGACCCGGTGCAGCAGGTCCGTCGCGGCGTCGAGGAACCGGTCGGCCGGCGTGCGGTCGCTCATGCGGCATCCCTTCGGGGTGGCTGTGTCGCGGATCACCGTGCGGTCTGGACCAGTGCGCTGTCAATACGGCGTGGGCGGGCCGCCGGCCGCGGTGCGGAAGCCCGGGTCCGCGGCCCCCGTCGCGCGCGGCCGGGGAGCCCGGTACCACCGGCCGGACCCCTCGTTCGCACCGCGGGGCCCGGTTGTCGGCCGGATGCGTAAGAATTGAGTCCAGGGCCAGCGCATGCGCCGGTGAGCCGTCCAGCCTCCGGCAGAGCCAATCGCAGAGCTAATCGAGGGGCACGTATGTCCGGACTGATCGACACCACGGAGATGTATCTCCGCACCATCCTCGAGCTGGAGGAGGAAGGTGTGGTCCCCATGCGTGCCCGGATCGCCGAGCGGCTCGACCAGAGCGGCCCGACGGTCAGCCAGACGGTGGCGCGCATGGAGCGTGACGGACTGGTCTCCGTCGCGGCCGACCGGCACCTGGAGCTCACCGACGAGGGGCGCCGCCTGGCCACACGCGTGATGCGCAAGCACCGGCTCGCCGAGTGCCTGCTCGTCGACGTGATCGGGCTGGAGTGGGAGCAGGTGCACGCCGAGGCGTGCCGCTGGGAACACGTGATGAGCGAGGCCGTCGAGCGCCGGGTGCTGGAGCTGCTGCGGCACCCGACCGAGTCGCCGTACGGCAACCCCATCCCGGGGCTGGAGGAGCTGGGCGAGAAGGACGGCGCCGACCCGTTCCTGGACGAGGGCATGGTCTCGCTGGCCGATCTCGACCCGGGTGCCGAGGGCAAGACGGTCGTGGTGCGCAGGATCGGCGAGCCGATCCAGACGGACGCCCAGCTGATGTACACCCTGCGCCGGGCGGGCGTGCAGCCCGGTTCCGTGGTGAGCGTGACGGAGTCGGCGGGCGGGGTGCTGGTGGGCAGCGGCGGCGAGGCCGCCGAGCTGGCGGCGGACGTCGCCTCGCACGTCTTCGTCGCCAAGCCCTGAGACGGGCCGGCCTGCCCCCGGCCGGGGCGGGCCGGGCGGCGTCACCCCCCTTCCGGTTCGGTCAACTTCCTTGACCCGCCCGGAGGTTGACGCCCCGTCGGCCGCAGGGTGATGGCTGGTTCGCGCCGAATCCGGGGGCCGGTGCGCGGAACGGCGGCGCCGGGCCCGTTCCCGTGCGAGGCTGTCGCGTGGTGCATATACCTGAAGGGCTCTTGGCCGGGCCGCCGTAAGGGGGTCCACCCGGCCGGGGAGGGGCGGGAGGATGTGCCGTGACCACGGGAGGGGCCCCGGCGCCGCACGGCGCCGGGGCCTGTCCTCCCCTGTGCTGACCCGGAGCCCCGAGCTCCCAGGGTCACCCCCGGCGGACCGATTTCCCCGAGCGGCCCGCCTCCCGATGAAGATCTCCCCTCGGTTGCGGCGGCCAATCGTGACGGGGTGTCACTCATATGAGGGGTGTTGCCGGGCGAAAGAGTATTTTCGAATACGCATTCGATAGCCTGCGGGTGGGCGGCCGACGGCAGCGGTCGCGCCCCGGGCGCGCCGGACGACGCGCGAAGCGGCCCGGCGGGACAGCAGCATCACGGCAGGGCCGTCAGGACAGCACGACAGGCAGCGAGCTTGGGGGGTGCCAGGACCATGGCGCGACGCATCGACGTGACGGGGGCGGACGGCGTACGTCTGGCCGCCTGGGAGTTCGGCGACCCGCCCAAGACCGCGGCGGCGGACCGGGACGACGGGGGCGAGGGCACCGGGGGTGCCGGGGGTGCCGGGGGCGTGCTGTTACTGCACGGTCTGATGGGCCGCGCCTCGCACTGGGCGTCCACCGCCCGCTGGCTGTCCGAGCGGTACCGGGCCGTCGCCCTCGACCAGCGCGGCCACGGCCGCAGCGAGAAGCCCCCGCGGGCCGTTTTCAGCCGCGACGCCTACGTGGACGACGCCGAGGCCGCCCTGGAGCAGCTCGGCCTCGGCCCGGCCGTCCTCATCGGCCACGCGATGGGCGCGCTGACCGCCTGGCAGCTCGCCGCGAAACGGCCCGACCTGGTGCGCGGGGTGGTCATCTGCGACATGCGGGCCTCCGCGCTCGGCGCGGCCTCCCAGCGGGAGTGGGACGCGTGGTTCAAGGCCTGGCCGGTCCCGTTCGCCACGCTCGCCGACGTCCGCAAGTGGTTCGGCGAGGACGACCCCTGGGTGGAGCGGCCGAACCCGGCCCGGGGCGCGTTCTACGCCGAGGTGATGGCCGAGGCCCCGGACGGCTGGCGGCCGGTCTTTGACCCCGAGCAGATGCTCCGCTCCCGCGAGACCTGGGTCTACGACGCGCACTGGGAGGAACTGACCCAGGTGCGCTGCCCGGCCCTGGTGGTCCGCGGCCTCGACGGCGAACTGGGCCGGGCGGAGGCCCAGGAGATGGTCCGCGTCCTGCCCCACGGCCGCTACGCGGAGGTCGCCGACGCCGGCCACCTCGTCCACTACGACCAGCCCGACGCCTGGCGCGCCGCCGTCGAACCCTTCCTCGACAGCCTGCGCCTGCCCTGACGGGGCTGCTGCCCGCGCGCCCGGCGCCCGCATCGCGCCCGTGGAGCCCGCCTGCCTCGCCCGGGGCGGGTTTGGCGCGGCGGTGCACGGGGCGGTCGTCCGTCCCG
>NZ_JAAGMD010000883.1 GCF_010548465.1 Streptomyces sp. SID14436
CGCCGTGTCGCGCCGCAGCCGCCGGGACGGCTGACGCCCGCGCCCCCGGCCGGCCCACCATGCCCCGCCCGGCCCGTCAACGGCCTGCCGGAGAGGGTTGTGTGACGGTCGTGCGGGGCGTTGGGGCGATCGTGCACCGGCTCGCGGGAGATGCCCGGAACCCTGTGACACGGGGCCTCCTCCGAGCGCTCTACCAGGTGTGACGACTGTGACGACTGCTACGACTGCGACGACTCAGCACGGCGGCCGGCCCGCGGCCGCGTCGAAGCCGGTCCGGTGGGCCGCCGACACCGTGGCGGCGATGCGCGAAGGGGCGCGGCTGCGGCTGGACTACTCCGCGCACAGCCTGTGGAGCGTCGACCGGATGATCGGCGCGATCCGCCAGGAGGGCGCCCCGATCGCCGCACTGGAAGCCGTCCTGCGCGGATTCGGCGCCTACGCGGGCGAGGTGATCGTGCGTCAGGCGGGCGGCGAGTGGTGGGCCACCGGCGGTGACCACTGGGTCCGCACGCCCGACGGCCGCCTCTGGGACCCCTTCGACGAGGCCCGGCGCTGCTACACCGCGGACGGCTCGCTGCGGCTGCTGTGCCGGGACGCCGTGCGCGGCACCGGGCGCCCCTGACCGCCGGCCCGCGGGTTCCACGGGCCTCCGGCCGGGGCCGTGGAGAGCGCCGGCGGACCCGTCACGAGCTGTGACACTTTCGCGGCGAGTGACGCTGAGGACCGTAGGGCGTGCGCGGGCACGTGCGCCGCCCTGCGGTTGCGCTGCGCACGCGGTACGGACGACTCGGTACGGACAAGGACGGTTCTTGGGCCACGGAGGGGAATCCCGCCCCGTGCAGGCGTACGACGGGGAGCTGGGCGCCGCGGTCGCGCGCGCCCAGGACGGGGACGAGGCCGCCTTCGCGGTGGCCTACCGGCTCGTGCAGCCCGGACTGCTCGGCTACGTCCGCGGACTGGTCGGGGACGACGCCGAGGACGTGACCTCGGACGCCTGGCTGGAGATCGCGCGCGACCTCGGCCGGTTCAAGGGCGACGGAGCCGGCTTCCGGGGCTGGACGGCGACCATCGCCCGGCACCGGGCGCTGGACCACCTGCGGCGGCAGCGGGTGCGGCCCCGCGCGTCGGCGTCGGAGCAGGACCTCCTGGACCTGCCCGGCCCGCAGAGCACCTACGACCAGGCCATGGAGGCGCTGTCCACGGAGCAGGCGCTGGCCCTGGTCGGCGGACTGCCCCGGGACCAGGCGGAGGCCGTGCTGCTGCGCGTGGTCGTCGGCCTCGACGGGCCCGCCGCCGCGCGCGTGCTCGGCAAGCGGCCGGGGGCGGTACGGACGGCCGCCTACCGGGGACTGAAACGGCTGGCCGAACAGGTGGGCGCGGACGGTGTGACGGATGAGGCGCCCCGGACGCTGGGTGAGTCGACATGAACGACGGCCGGGAGCCCCCCGGCCCGCGGGCCGGGCGGCACGAGCAGGGACGGGAACGGACATGGGTGAACGGCAGAGCGACGGCGGGCTCTCCGGCCGTCGGCGGGTGCGCCCCGCGGGCGCGCCGCCGCAACCGGACGCACCCCACCCCGACGCGCCCGTCACCGCCGGGCCCCGGCCGGCA
>NZ_JAAGMD010000900.1 GCF_010548465.1 Streptomyces sp. SID14436
GGGCCGTCAGCGGCGGCGTGGCGGTGGCGGTCGCCGCCGTCCCCGAGGGCCTGCCGCTGGTCGCCACGGTCGCCCAGATGGCGGCCGCCCGGCGGCTGTCCCGGCGCGGCGTCCTGGTCCGCACCCCGCGCACCCTGGAGGCACTGGGCCGGGTCGACACCGTCTGCTTCGACAAGACCGGCACCCTCACCGAGAACCGGCTCCGCCTGGTCCGGGCGGCCACCGCCGACGGCACGGTCCACGCACCGGACGCCGAGGACGCCCTGCCGGTCCTGCGGCTGGCCGCCCGGGCCTGCCCGCAGGAGGAGACGGGTCAGGGGCGCCGCGTCGCGCACGCCACCGACGAGGCGGTCCTCGACGTCGCCCCGCCCGACGACGCCTGGACGCCCTCCGGCGAACTGGCCTTCGAGGCCAGCCGCGGCTACGCGGCGGCCGTCGGCCGGGACGGCGGCGCGGACACCGGCGGGCTCCTCGTCGTCAAGGGTGCCCCCGAGACGGTGCTGCCGGCCTGCCGGGACCTGCCCGAGGCGGCCACCCGCACGGCCCACGAGCTGGCCGGACAGGGGCTGCGGGTGCTCGCCGTCGCCCGGCGGCCCTGCCCGGCCGAGGAACCGGCCGCCGCGCTCGACGCCGACCTTGGGGACCTGGAGTTCGCCGGGCTGATCGCCCTCGCGGACGTCCCGCGCGACACCTCCCGCGCCCTGCTCACGGAGCTGCGCCGGCTGGGCATCGCCCCCGTCATGCTCACCGGCGACCACCCGGAGACGGCGCGCGCCATCGCCCTGCAGCTGGGCTGGCCGGAGGAGACCGAGGTCGTCACCGGGGACGAACTGGTCGCCATGGGCCGGCGCGACCGGGTGCGGGCCCTGCACGGCGCCGCGGTCGTCGCCCGGGTCGCCCCCGAGCAGAAGCTGCATGTGGTGGAGGCCCTGCAACAGGCCGGCCGGGTCGTCGCGATGGCCGGTGACGGCGCCAACGACGCGGCCGCCATCCGCGCCGCCGACGTGGGCGTCGGCATCGAGACCCGGGGCTCGGCGGCCGCCCGGAACGCCGCCGATCTGGTGGTCACCAACGGGGACCTGTCCCCGTTGGTGGACGCGGTCGCCGAGGGGCGCGCGCTGTGGCGCAGCGTCGCCGACGCGGTGAGCATCCTCATCGGCGGCAACGCCGGCGAGGTCGGCTTCAGCGTGCTGGGCACCCTGCTCGCCGGGGCCTCCCCGCTGTCGACCCGTCAGCTGCTGCTGGTCAACCTGCTCACCGACATGTTCCCGGCCATGGCCGTCGCGGTGACACCCAGCGACGACCCCTCCACGGCCGTGCACGCCGAGACCGGCCCGATGGGCCTGGACGTGCTCGGCGCGCCGCTGCTGCGCGCCATCCGGCGCCGCGGCGTGACCACCTGCCTCGGCGCGGTCACCGCCTACCTCATCGGCCGTCTCACGCCCGGCACCGAACGCCGGGCGACCACCATGGCGCTGTGCGGAGTCGTCGGCGCGCAGCTGGTGCAGACCCTGTCCGGCCGCCGCCACAGCCCCCTGGTGTGGACGACCGCGCTGGGGTCCGCCGCGGTGCTGGCCGCGCTCGTGCAGACGCCCGGCGTCAGCCACTTCTTCGGCTGCACCCCGCTCGGCCCGGTGGCCTGGTCGGGCGTGGCAGCCGCCATCGCGCTGTCCGCCCTGGCCCCGCGACTGGAACGGCTCGCCCCGGTCCGCGCCCTCTACGCCGTGGCCTCCCGCGGTGCCGTGCGGCTCGGCGAGTACCTCGAGCAGCTCCGCCACCTCCTGCACAGCGGCGTCGCGCGGCCCGTGGCGGCCTGACCCGCGGCGCCC
>NZ_JAAGMD010000289.1 GCF_010548465.1 Streptomyces sp. SID14436
CGTCGAGCGCCCCGGCCGGGCGCTGCCGCTGCGCCGGCTGGCCCGGACGGTGCTGTCGCCGCGCGAGCGGCGGGAGCTGGCCGCGGCCCCCGCGGGGCGCCGCCAGGAACTGTTCCTGCGCTACTGGACGGTGAAGGAGGCGTACCTGAAGGCGATCGGGAGCGGGCTGCGATTCCCCATGACGGCCTGCGAGTTCGACGTGGGGACCGGCCGGCCACGGCTGCGTTCGCTCGGCGCGGGGCACGAGCACGCCCGGTACACGTTCCGGCAGTGGGCGGCGCCCGACGGCGCCTTCCTCGCGGTCGCGGTCCAGGGCGGCACCGTGCACGGGCCGGAGCGGGACGTCCCCGTCCGGGTGCGGACACCCCGGCCCCGCGAAGAGAGTCCGCAGCCCACCGCCTTCTGATTGGATCCATGCATGAGCGAACCAACCATCCCCTTCGAGGATCAGGCCCAGTGGGAGCAGTGGCTGGAGGAGAACCACGAAAGCGCGGCCGGAGTGTGGGTGAAGATCGCCAAGAAGGCCAGTGGCATTCCGAGCGTCACCTACTCCGAGGCCCTCGACGTCGCGGTCTGCTTCGGCTGGATCGACAGTCAGCGCGACAAGGTCGACGACCTGTACTGGCAGCAGCGGTTCACGCCGCGGACCAAGAAGAGCCCCTGGTCCCAGGTGAACCGGGAACGGGTCGAACGACTGGCCGCGGAAGGCCGCATCCGGCCGGCCGGCCAGCGGGAGATCGACGCCGCCAAGGCCGACGGACGGTGGGAGGCGGCCTACGCCTCGCAGAGCAAGATGACCGTCCCGGACGACCTGCAGGACGCCCTGCTGGAAGTGCCCGAGGCGGCGGAGTTCTTCGCCACCCTGAACAGCAAGAACCGGTACGCGATCCTGTATCGCGTGCAGAGCGCCAAAAAACCCGAGACACGCGCCAAGAGGATTGAAAAGTTCGTCACCATGATGGCGAACCATGAATTGATCTATCCGTGACGACCCGCGGTCGGGGCCCGGCACGTCCGGGCTCCCGGCCACACCTGCCGTCACACACCGGCATGAACAACGGGGAGGGGTTTCGGTGCAGCACGTTCGAATCGGCAAGTCTGCCCTTTATTCGCACCTGCTTCAGGTCGTGGAGAACCGCAAGATCTCGTTGACCCCCATCAATCTGGAGCGCGGGTACAACCTGTACACGTGCGGCGAAAGCATCGACGACCTCTTCCTGATCGTGCAGGGCGGCATCAAACTCACCACCAGCGCCCACAGCGGCAAGGAATGTATTCTCGACATATGTCGCCGCGGCGACATCTTAGGAGCGCTTTCCCTGGTGCCGTCCGTGCACGAGGAATCGGCCACGGCCATGCTGGACAGCCGGGTGCTGCGCATCAACCGCCGGGAATTCATCCGCATCCTGCGCAGCGACCCCGATCTCTTCCAGAGCTGGAGCCATCATCTGGCCCAGCGGATACGGCAGCGGGAAAGCACCATCAAGCACCTCGTCACCATGAAATGCGAATACCGTCTGGCCGCGATCCTGCTCCACCTCTCCGACCGGTTCGCCGGTCAGAAGTCGCAGTGGCAGCACATCGACGCCCGCATCACCCACGACGAACTCGCCGCGATGGTCGGCACGACCCGCTCCCGCATCGGCTTCTTCCTGAAGAACTTCAACGTCCGCGGGCTCGTGAAACGCCTGCCGGACGGCACCCTGCTCGTCAACTCCGGCACCATCTCGGCCTTCATCGCCACCGACCCGAACGAGACGGAGCCGGTGCTCCAGCACGCGTGAGCCGCGACGGTGGGGAGCCTCCGCGCCCGGGAAAACCGGGTGCGGCCACCGACCCGGCCTTGGAACGATGCGGGAATGTCCCACCGATTCGAGTCCCTGGTCGTCCGGCACACCCACCGCGTTCCCGCTCCGTCCGGCCCCGCGGGAGACGGTTCCGTCGTGGCGCGGCAGTTCGACGCCGCGTTGCTGTCCGTGGGGTTCAAGCTCTCGTCGCGCGCGTTCGCGTGCCTGGCCGGACTGTCCGAGGGGACGGTCGTGGACGTCGCCGTACGGATCCTGCGCACGGTCCGGGAGATGGCCGGCGACCACGTACGGCACAACGCGTACTTCATCGACTTTCCGGCCAACGTTCCGGACACCGCCGACTTCTGGCGGGAGTGCGTCGCCGATGCGCTCGCCGACGACCGGACGCGGGCGAGCACCCTGGCCCAGCTCGACACCGGCGTGGTGGACCTGCGCACCCTCCCGTCGTACGGCAGGTACCGGCACACGTACGCGGACCTGCTGGCCCGCCACGACGAGCTGATCGCCGCGGCGGGCGACCGGGTGACCGTGCTGCACCTCGGCGAGCCCCTGGAGGACGAAGTCACCTCCCTGTACCTGGCGTTGGCGGGCAGCACCACACCTCTGGGGGAGGAGGTCCTGGACGACCTGCGGGACCTCGCCGGCCACTGCGTGGACGGGCCGCAGCCCGAGTCGGTCCCGGTGCGGGAGAACCGGGCGGTGATCAACCAGGTGCGGCTGGCGGCCGGGGCGGTCCTGCTGCTGGACACGGTCACCGACGTGCTGCGGCTGGCCTGCGCGGTGTCGGGCGGCGACGTGAGCCTGCAGCAGCCGACGCGGCTGCGGACGCTGCCGCGTCCGGTGCGCCGGGCCCTGCTGGCGGGTCTCGACACGCTCGTCGCCGCCGACCCCGCCAAGGCGGCCGACGTGCACGCGCACCGGGAGATGTTCAAGCGGCTCGGTGAGCGGCTGCACCCGCACGAGTACCCGCAGTGGCCGCACGCGGCCGGCGTGTTCGCCGTCGCCCGCGGCGAACGGACGGCACGCTCCCTGGACAGCCGCGTCGAGGAACTGCTCGGCCGGGGCGACGTCACCGGTGCGGCCGCGGTGCTGCGGTCCGCGCCCGGCCGGCTGCTGCGCGCGCTGGACCGGCTGCTGCGCTCCGCGTCCTCCCCCGAGGAGAGCGACGCGGTGCTGGCCGCCGTCGAGGAGGCCCTGCCCCAGGTCTCCGGCCGGGTCCTGCTGTCCGTGCGCGAGCACCTGCACAACCGGCCCCGGGAGACCGGCGGGCAGCGCCTGTTCGTCAACCGTCTCGGCCGGGGTCATGTCACCGGCGACACCCGCCGGCCGGTGCCCGGCCCCGCCCGTGAGCGGCTGATCGCCGTGCTCGACGCGGAGCTGCGCCGGCGGGTGGGCGTCGCCGACCACCTGCTGATCGACCCGGACGTCCTCGACGTGGCGCTGCCGCTGTCCGGCCGGGCGAGCACCGGCGGGCTCGGGGTGCTGCCGCGCGGCTCGGTGTCGGCGGTCGAGGGGGAGCTGCTGCGCTTCTTCGTGTACTGGAAGGAGACCGCGGTCTCCACCGACTTCGACCTGTCGGCGCTCCTGCTCGACGCGGACTACGAGACGGTCTCCTGGCTGTCGTACACCGACCTGCGCGGCGTCGGGGGCCGCCACTCCGGTGACATCATCAGCGCGCCCGAAGGGGCGTCGGAGTTCATCGACCTGCGACTGGACACGGTGCGCGCCACGTGCATCGTGCCGCAGGTCAACATCTACGACGGGGAGGACTTCGATGAGGTCGAGGAGTCGTTCTTCGGGTTCATGCTGCGCGAGGGCCGGCAGAAGGGCCGCCCGTTCGAGCCGCGGACGGTGCGGATGAAGTCCGAACTGCGCGGCCCCGGCCGGGTCGCCCTGCCGCTGGCGTTCCTGCGCGGGGCGGACGGCCGCTGGCGCGCGAAGTGGCTGCACCTGTACCTGCCGGGGACCCCGTCGCAGAACCGGGTGGAGGGCAACCGGCTGACGGTCGCGGCGCTGCTGCGCGCGATCGTCGAGCGGGAGCAGCTCACCGTCGGCCACCTCACGGAGCTGATGACCGGTGACGCGACGACCGTCGACGTGTGGGACGGCAAGAAGGTCCCGGCGGGCCCGGTCACCTTCGTCGGTCTGGAACGGCCGGACGGCCTCCACCCGGACTCCCGCGTGGTGACCCCCGGAAATCTGCGCGACCTGATACCCGCCTGAGTGTTAACGTGACCGTGGCGAGGCCATGAGGGGGCTTCCTTCTCAATTCCACTTTGATCCAGTCCCTTCGCTCTCCTCGCCGTTCTTCTCCGGCCGGTGGCCGTCCCGCACATCCCGGGACGGCCACCGGTCTTTTGCGCGGGCCCTGCCGCGCGCCGCCCGTGGTGCTGGGTCCGGGAATCCGCCGGCCTGCTGAACGCGCGGGGCCGCGCGTGCGTAGGGAGGAAGGGGACGACCCGCCCCGCCGGGGTCCCGCCTGCCCGAAGTGCCCGGAAGACCGCGAACACGCACGAGGAGAAGCCCGATGAACACCGCCCGCATCAGCGACTGGCTGACGGCCCGTCAACCCCTCGTCCTGGGTCTGTTCCGCATCGTGCTGGGTGTGCTGTTCGCCAGCGAGGGCGCGGCCACGCTCTTCGGCGTGCTCGACCGCAAGGCCAGCCCGGTGGGCGAGTGGCCGTTCTGGTACGCCGGGGTGATCGAGCTGGTGTGCGGTGCCCTGATCCTCCTCGGGGTCGGCACGCGTGCCGCGGCCTTCCTCAGCTCCGGGATCATGGCCTTCGCCTACTTCACCGAGCACCAGCAGGACGGCTTGTTCCCGCTCCAGAACGGCGGCCTCGCCCCCGCGCTGTTCTGCTGGGGCTTCCTGCTGCTGGTGTTCTCCGGCCCCGGCTCCCTGGCCCTCGCGGGCGGCCGGAACCAGTCCGGTTCCCGCCCGGCCGACCATCCCCTCCCCCACCAGCCGGCCGGCCGCTGACCGCCGCCGAGCCGACCGCGCCCCGCGCCCGTACGGCATCTGCGCCGTGCCCGGCCGCGGTCAGCCCCGGGCTCCCCGCGGGGCCGGGGCGTATCCTGGCGTCATGGAGTGTCACGCCGCTGAGCGCACGCGTCACTGAGGGCCCTGCTCGCCGCCGTTCCCCGGCCGTGAGCGGGCCGGCAGACGTCCCTGTTTCTCTGCCCGGGCCCCGAGCCCTCAGCCCGAGAGGCGCACCTCCATGCTCATCCGCGCATTCCGGCAGCACGACCTCGTGCCGCTGACCGAACTCACCATCGACACCTTCCGTCCGTTCTACGAGGACTCCTTCCGCCCCCTGGTGGGCGAGGCCGTCTTCGCCAACCAGCACGGCGACTGGCGCGAGGACTACCGCCGCCAGCTCGCCGGCCTCCACGCACCCGAGCGGCACGCCCATGTCGCCGTCGCCGACGCCGGCGACGGCCTCGCGGGCTACGTGGCGTGGAGCGTCGTCCCGGAGCGCAGGAACGGCAGCATCACGCTGCTCGCCGTGTCCCCGCTCCACCGCCGCGCCCACGTCGGCACCGCCCTGTGCGAGCACGCCTTCGCGGCCCTGCGCGCCGCCGGGGCCGAGGTGGTGGAGATCGGCACGGGAGGCGACCCGTTCCACGCTCCCGCGAGGGCGCTGTACGAGGCCCTCGGGTGCACACCGCTGCCGGTCACCGTCTACTACCGGGAGCTGTAGCCGCGGCGGGCCCCGGGCGGACGCCGCCGGGCGTCCGTCCGGGCCCGGTGCGGGACCGCCGCGGGAAGGCGGCGGGCGCCCGGCCCGCTCACCCGGCCGCGGTGAGCCTGCTGCGCAGTTCCTCCTCGGAGACGTCCTCGACGTGGGTGAGGAGGACCCACAGGTGGCCGTGGGGATCCTTGACGATGGCGGTGCGGTCCCCGTGGAACATGTCCGTGGGCGGCTGGAGGAGTTCCGCGCCCGCGGCCACCGCGCGTTCCGCCAGCCCGTCGACGTCGGGCACGAAGATGTGCAGCGTGACGGAGGTACGGCCGCCGAGCGCGGCGGGGGCCGCCCAGGTGCTCGCGCCCGCCTCGTCGGCTCCGGCGTCGCCGAGCATCAGGACCGACGGGCCGATGGAGATCTCGGCGTGCAGGATCCCGCCGTTCGGCGCCTCCAGCCGGAAGTCCTCGCGGGCGCCGAAGGCCCGCCGGTAGAAGGCGATCGCCGCGTCGGCGTCGTCCACCATGATGTGCGGGACCACCGCATGGCGGTAGCGGTCGGGGATGTCGGCCGGGGTCGGGGTCGGATTCCGGGTCGGGGTCCGGGTCGTGCTGTCGGTCACCACGTGCCTCCTCGCTGCGGGAGCCGGACGGACGGGATGTCCGCGGCCCTGTGAGGAACGTAGAAACTCGACCGCGGTCGAGGTCAAGCGGCGCCGGGCTCCCGCAGGTGCCGGCCGCCGGGTTCGCGCAGGGCGTCCAGCAGCGCGCGTTCGGCGGGGGTGAACTGCGGGCCGTCCAGGGGCGGTCGGAGCGGGCCGGCGAGGGCGGTCACGAGGACGGCGGGCCGGAGCAGGGACGCCGGGGCCGCCTGGAGGGCGAGGACGTCGGTGAGGGCGGTCGCCGCGTGGAAGGAGCCGGTGGCCGTGCGGGAGAGACGGCCGACGTAGCGGTGCAGGAGCCGGTCGGCGACGGTGGGGCGTTTCCCCGTGGTCGTGGGGAAGTGGATGTCCTGCCCGACGGACAGCGCCCAGGCCGTGTCCGCGCAGCGGGCGACGGCCCGTTGGGCGCGGCGCGCCAGCCCGGGGCCGGGGCCGGCCGTCCGCAGCAGGTCGCGCAGGGCCACGGCCTCCTGGGCGGCGACCGACATGCCGTGCCCGTACAGGGGGTTGACGGCCGCCACGGCGTCCCCGAGGACGACCAGCCCGTCCGGCCACGCGGGGAGCCGTTCGTAGTAGCGGCGCCGGTTCGCGGTCCCGTGGGTGACACTGACGCCGGTGAGGGGTTCGGCGTGCTCGATGAGGTCCGCGATGAGGGGGTGGCGCAGTCCGCGGGCGAAGGGCAGGAACGCGTCGGGGTCCGCGGTGGGCCGCCCGCCGGGGGCGCCCATCAGGCTGACCTGCCACGCCCCGCCCTCGATCGGCGCGATCGCGCCGGCGGCGCCGGGCCGTGACAGGCCCGGGTCGGCCTGGATGCCGACCACCGGCCAGTTCCGCGTGGGGACGGGCGCCCGGTAGAGCCGGCTGGCGTAGGCGAGGCCGGAGTCGATGCGGTCCTCGCGCAGACCGGTGATGCCGAGGCGGGCCAGCCACTCGGGGGTGCGGGAGGCGCGGCCGGTGGCGTCGACGACCAGGTCGGCGGCGAGTTCGGCCGTCACGCCGTCGGCGGTGCGGACCAGCACGCCGGTGACCTTGCGGGCGTCACCGAGCAGCCCGACGGCCCGGGTGCGGGGGCGGACCCCGACCCGCGGGTCCTGGCGGACCCGGCGCCGCACCACACTGTCGGTCAGGTCACGGCCCGCGGTGATCAGGTGATGGGTCGCGCGCTGCCAGCGCCGGTACCAGCCCTCCGGGGCGTACAGGACCATCCCGGTCGTCTCGGGCACCCGGTGGGCGCCCTCGGCGACGAGTGCGTCGGCCCAGCCGGGCAGCAGCGACTCGATCGCCTCGACCCCGCCCGTCTGCAGCAGGTGGACGTGGGCGGCCTGGGGGACGCCGGTGCGCGGCTCGGGGCCGTCGGGCAGGTCGTGCGCCTCGACGATCTCGACGTGGTCGACGTGGTCCTTGACGGCGGCCGCGGCGAGCATGCCCGCGATACTGCCGCCGAGGACCACGGCCCGCGTGGGGCCGGGCGGCCTGGCCTGACTCATGGGTGCCTGCCTTCCACCGTGGGCGCGGTGCGCCGGAACGACGGCCCGTCGTCGAGGAGTCCGTGCGGGAGGACCATGACGGCTGCTCCGGAGTCCCGCGCACAGCCCACCGGCCTCGGTGATCACGATGAATCACCACCGGCCGCCTGTCGACCCGTTGCGTCTGTTTTCGGGCACCCGCCGCCACGGCCCGGTCCGCGCCGAGCGGTTCGCCGATCGGCTCGACCACCTCGGCGCCGGTCCCGTCACCGGCCTCCGGGTCCGAACGCCCCCTTGTCCCCGAACGCCAGGCGGGCGAAGCGCTCCCCCACCAGCCGGTGGGTCGCGGGGGCGGGGTGCAGCGCGTCGGGCAGGGGCTCCTCGGCGTGGTCGGTCTCGCCGTACAGGCCGAGGCCGTCGAGGTGGTGGAGGTGCGGGTCCTCGTCGGCGCGCTGGGCGACGATGCGGGCCAGTTCCTCGCGGATGACCCTCAGCGTCAGCTTCCCCGCCGCGGTCTCCTCGGGGTCGCCGGTGGCCCGGAACCGCAGCCGGCCCTCGCTCAGCGCACCGAGGTCGGGGGCGCAGGGACCCGGGGTGGTCTCGTGGATGGCGCAGAAGATGGGTGAGACGACCAGCAGGGGCGTCGTCGGGTGGCCCTCGCGGAGGGTGTCGAGGAAGCCGTGGACGGCCGGACCGAAGGCGCGCAGCCGCATGAGGTCCGCGTTGACGAGGTTGATGCCGATCTTGACGCTGATCAGGTCGGCGGGCGTGTCGCGCATCGCGCGGGCCATGAACGGGTCGAGCAGGGCGCTGCCGCCGAACCCCAGGTTGACCAGGTCCACGCCGGCCAGGGCGGCGGCCACGGCGGGCCAGGTGCCGGTGGGAGTCGTGGCGTTGGACCCGTGGCTGATCGAACTGCCGTGATGCATCCAGACCTTGCGCCCGGCCGCGGGCGCGGGCCGTGCCGGAGCGTCGGTGCGCAGTTCGACGAGGAGGGTGGTCTCGTCGTGCGGCAGCCAGATCTCGATGTCCTTCTCACCGCCGCCCAGGCCGTCGAAGCGGACGGTCCGCACCGGCCCTCGGCTGGTCCGGCCCGCTCCGGTGGTCATGTCCAGGGTGAGCGTGTCTCCGTCGGGGACGGTGGCGGAGCCGGCGAGGCGGCCGTCGACCAGCAGCTCGTACACCCCGTCGGGCCGTGGGGGTGCTCCGGGATAGACGCGCTTGGTGGCGACGACGTCCAGTTCGAGGGCGGTCGCCGCGGTGCGGAGGGCCAGCCGGACGCCGGAGGGCTGCGACTCCGCCATGGCCAGCCGGTCGTCGGGGATCCGCCGTCGCGCGGCCGGGGGCAGGCGGTGGGGCAGGACGCCCCGCTCGGTGCGCTCCAGGTCGAGGGCGCCGCATATCAGGTCGGACGTCAGGGGGACGGTGGTCCAGTCGTGCCGCGGGGTCATGTCGTGCGTGCCTCTTCGGTGTGGGGGCCGGGTGGTCCGGTGGTGCCGGTGCGGCCGGTCAGGGGGTGGTGCTCCAGGTGCGGAGCAGGAGGTCGAGCGCGTCGAGGATCTCGGTCCAGCTCTCCTGGGCGTCGGGGGCGCTGTGGCTGAAGCCGCCCGCCGCCTCCAGGCCGACGAAGCCGCTGAAGACGCTGCCGAGCAGCCGCACGGCGTGGGTCTGGCGCGGTTCGTCGAGCGCGTAGCCGCGCAGGAGGGCCCGGGCCATGGCGGCGTGCCGCACACCGGCGCTGCCGGCCGCCTCCTCCGGGTCGAGCGGGAAGGCGGTGGCGGCGAACCGGCCGGGGTGCTCCTGGGCGTAGTCGCGGTAGGCGTCGGCGAACGCGATCAGGGCGTCCCGGCCGGCCCGGCCCGCCACCGCGGCGGAGACCCGGTCGGCCAGTTCCTCCAGCGCCAGGAGCGCGATCCGGGCCTTCAGGTCGCGCGCGTTCCGCACGTGCGAGTAGAGGCTCGCGGTCTTGACGCCGAACCGCCGGGCGAGCTCCGAGGGCGTGGTCCGCTCGAAGCCGATCTCGTCGGCCATCTCGGCCCCGGCCCTGACCAGGCGCTCCGTCGTCAGCCCCACCCGGGTCACGCTGCCTCCCTATCTCCTTCAGGTGATCTCCTAAGCTCATTGTGCATCCGCCTAACACCTTTAGGCAAACGGCGACCGGACGGCGACACCCGAGAGCCGGGACACGGCGCCGCCTCACCCGCCCCCAGGACTCACCGAACCGAGGTCGAATCGTGCCGTTTTTTGCGGTATGGGGCTCTTAGGAGCAATGAACGCTATGAGGCACATGCCGCCACCCACTTGATCTCTTTGGCGTAACAAAGCGCGCTACATTGCATTCGCAATGAGCAAATTGCGCGCATTCACGCCCGTCGCGAAGTGCCACTTTTCGGCCAAATCGGCCCCGTAAATATGTCAGTAACTTGCACAATTCAGACGTCGCTGCAGCGCACAGCCTCGTGGCGCCCCGAACGACGAGATGCCCCATTGGCTCGAAAGAGCTGTTACGGTGCCGACGGTTTGCGGGCTCAAAGCCCGCCACTTCTTGTGAACGTCCCCTGTACAGCGCTGAGCTGCCGGGTCGGAACCTCCCGCCGCACGCGGCGGGACGGTCCCGCTGCCTGCCGTGGACCCACGCGGGCGTGCGGTCGACGCCGGGCTCCACGAGTCGAAGGAGGTGGCGTGTGTGGGCGAAATGGAAACAGCCCAGTTCCACGCCCTGGTCGTCGTCGGTCTGCTGGTCCTCTTCTACGGGGGGACCTTCCTCATCTCGACCCGTATCGGTAAGAAGGAGGAGAACGCCGACGGCTACATGACGGCCGGGAACAACCTCGGCTTCGGTGTCTCCGCCGCCAGCATGACGGCGACCTGGATCTGGGCCTCCTCCATGTACGCGTCCGCGACCTCCGGTTACACCTACGGCATCTCCGGCCCGATCCACTACGGGCTGTGGGGCGCCCTGATGATCCTGTTCATCTACCCCTTCGGCCGGCGCATCCGGGCCGTCGCACCCAAGGCGCACACCCTCGCCGAGGTGCTCTACGTCCGGCACGGCCGGTCCAGTCAGCTGATGCTCGCCGGGTCGAACATCGTCGGCAGCCTCATCAGCCTGATGTCGAACTTCATCGCCGGTGGCGTGCTCATCTCGCTGCTGTCGCCGTTCAACTTCACCCAGGGCGTCTTCGCCGTCGCGGCGGGCGTGCTGCTCTACACCCTGTGGTCCGGCTTCCGGGCCTCGGTCCTCACCGACTTCGTGCAGGTCGTCGCGATGCTCGGCGCCGTCGCCGTCATCGTCCCGTTCATCTTCTTCGCGGCCGACTTCCCCGCCGCGTTCGAGACCGGCGCGAGCAACCTGACCGCCGAGCAGGGCAACTTCTTCTCCAGCGAGGCGTTCATGCAGCAGGGCGCCCCGTACATCGCCGCGGTGCTCGCCTACGCGATCGGCAACCAGACCATCGCGCAGCGCCTGTTCGCCGTGAAGGAGAGCCTGATCAAGCCGACCTTCATCACGGCGACCGTCGGCTACGGCGCCATGGTCATCGGCGTCGGCATGATCGGTGTGCTCGCCCTCTACCTCGGCTTCGAACCGTCCGGCGGCGACCCGAACAACATCATCCCGGGCATGGCCGCCGAGTACCTGCCGCCCGTGCTGCTGGCCGTGTTCTTCATCATGATCGTCGGCGCCCTGTCGTCGACCGCGGACTCCGACCTCGCGGCCCTCTCCTCGATCATGATGGCCGACGTCTACGGGCAGAACGTGGCCGGCAAGGAGAAGGCCGACCCGAAGACGATGCTGCTGGTCGGCCGCATCACCATGGTCCTGGCCACCGCGACCGCCGTCGCCTTCGCCAGCCTGCAGCTGAACATCCTCGACCTGCTGGTGTTCGTCGGTGCACTGTGGGGCGCGCTCGTCTTCCCCGTGCTCGCCAGCTTCTACTGGGGCAAGGTCACCGGACGGGCGTTCACCACCTCGGTGCTCGCCGCGCTCGCGGTGTTCCTGCCGGTCCGCTTCGGCTGGGTCCCCCTGGACAACGCGCTCGGCATCGTCGTGGACGTCCTCGCGGTCGTCGGCATCGGCGTCGTCCTGGGCCTGATGGTGTTCGGCTTCTTCGGCGCCCGTCCGGCCCGCGTCGTGGGCGTCACGGCGATCGTGGTGTCGGCCCCGTTCGCCATCGGCGAGCTGCACGAGTACGCCACGCTCAGCGGTTCGCTGGTGGCCTACTCGGTGTCCACCATCGTCTGCTGGTCCATGTCGTTCCGTCAGCAGAAGGACTTCGACTTCGCCGTCATCGCGCAGCGCACCGGCGACTTCGACGACTCCCCTGCCGAAACCGCAGCGGCGGCCGCCCCCGCCGACGGCGACGAGGTGTCCGTCGGGCGTAGCGCGCAGGACCCCGACGCCGATCCCGAACCCGCCGGCACCGGCAGCAAGTGACCCCGAGAGGAGGCACCGTGACCACCGCAGTTCTCACCGCGTACATCCTGATGTGGCCCCTACTGGTGGCGATCGTCCTGTTCGTGATCAGCCGCGGGTTCTTCCGTGAGTGGGCCGAGGCCCGCCGCAACGGGGAGGACCTCGTCTGAGGCCGTCCCCCACCCGTCCGTCGCCCCCGTTCCCGGCAGCTGTCCGCACCGCCGGGAACGGAGCGCGGTCGTCAGGACCGCAGGAAGTCCGCCAGGCCCTCGATGAGCCGGTCGACGTCGTCGGCGGTGTTGTAGGGGGCCAGACCGGCGCGGAGGCCGCCGGTGTCGCCCAGTCCGAGGCGGCGCGAGGCCCCCAGGGCGTAGAAGGAACCGGCCGGGGCGTGCACCCCGCGGTCGGCCAGGAACCGGTGGGCGTCCGCCGCGCTGCGGCCGTCGAAGGTCAGCAGGAGGGTGGGGGTGCGCTCGGCGGCCCGGGAGTGCACCGTGATCCCGTCCAGGGTGGCCAGCCCCTTCTCCATACGGGTGCGCAGCGTCTCCTCGTGCTGCTCCAGCGCGCGGTAGCCCGCCGCCAGCCGGTCGCGTCGCGTGCCCGTCGCCCCGGTGTCGAAGCCGGCGATGAAGTCGACGGCGGCGCGGGTGCCGGCCAGGAACTCGTAGGGCAGCGTGCCCAGTTCGAAACGCTCGGGGACGGCGTCGCTGGACGGCAGGAGCTTGTCGGGGCGCAGGGTCTCCAGCAGCGCCGGCCGGGCGGCGAGCACGCCGTGGTGGGGGCCGAGGAACTTGTACGGCGAGCAGGTGAAGAAGTCCGCGCCCAGCTGCTCCACGTCCACCAGGCAGTGGGCGGTGTAGTGCACACCGTCGACGTAGAGGAGGGCGCCCGCCTCGTGGACCGCGCGGGCGATCTCGGCGATGCGCGGGCGGGTGCCGATCAGGTTGGACGCCGCCGTCACGGCGACCAGCCGGGTGCGGTCGCTCAGCACGGCGCGGATGTGGCCGGGCGTCAGCTCCCCGGTCGCGGGTCGAAGTCGGCGCGGCGCACGGTGACGCCCGCGCGCTCGGCCGCCTGCGTCCAGGGACGGATGTTGGAGTCGTGGTCGAGGCTGGTCACCACCACCTCGTCGCCCGGCGACCAGGTCCGGGCGAGGGTGCGGGAGAAGTCGTACGCGAGCTGGGTGGCGCTGCGCCCGAAGACGATGCCGGCGGGATCCGCGCCCAGCAGGTCGGCCATCGCCCGGCGGGCGTCGGTGACGATGTTCTCGGCGTTGCGCTCCCCCACGGCCCACCGGCCCCGGTTCGACAGCGGCGCGGAGAGGGCGTCCGCGACGGCCCGGATGACCGGGCCCGGCGTCTGGGTGCCGCCGGGCCCGTCGAAGTGGGCGGTGCCCGCCGCCAGGGCGGGGAACCGGGCGCGAAGTGCGTCGATGTCGTACGGCACGGAAAACTCCCGTTCGTTGGCGATGGGGCTCACCGGGGGCCGGTCACGGTGGCGGTGGGGGACTCGTCGACGTGCAGGGTGAAGACGTCCGGGCGGGCGTAGTGGCCGACCGGGTCGAAGTCGAAGCGGGCGCGCACGAGGTCGTCGAGGTCGAGCTCGGCGGTCAGGATGCCCTCGCCGTCGCGCAGCGGCCCGGCCAGCACCTCGCCGAGCGGGGAGACGATGACGGAACCGCCGCCGATCAGGACCGTGCCGGGCTCGTCGCCCTGGACGGGGCGCACGTCGTCCGGCAGGCCGTCGCGCCGCAGGTACTGGCAGGCGCTGAGGACGAAGCAGCGGCCCTCCAGCGCGACGTGCCGCATGGTGGCCTGCCAGGCGTCCCGGTCGTCCACGGTCGGCGCGCACCACAGGTCGACGCCCTTGGCGTACATGGCGGTGCGGAACAGCGGCATGTAGTTCTCCCAGCAGATGGCCGTGCCGAGGCGGCCCGTGCCGGTGTCGGCGACCGGGAGGGTGGAGCCGTCGCCCTGGCCCCACAGGTAGCGCTCGGCCGCGGTGGGCATCAGCTTGCGGTGCAGCCCCAGGTAGCCGTCCGGGCCGAAGAGCAGGGCGACGCAGTAGAGGGTGCCGCCGCTGCGTTCGACGGCACCGATCACGGCGTGGCAGCCGAGTTCGCGCGTGACGGCGGCGAGCGCGTCGACCTCCGGGCCGGGGACCTCGACGGCCGCGGCGTGGTAGCGGCGGAACAGGTCCCGTCCGGCGGGGCTGCGGCTGCCGACCGTGATGCCGAAGTCCAGTCCCTTCGGGTAGCCGCCGAGGAACGCCTCGGGCAGCACGACCACGTCGGCGCCCCGGCCGGTGACGGCCTCCCGGAGGAGTTCCTCGGCCCTGGCCAGGGCGGCCGGGGTGTCGAACAGCGGTGCGGCCGCCTGGACGACGGCGGCGGTCACCGTCCGGCGGGGCGCGGTGGTGTCGGGACGGCGGGACTCGACCTCGGCGGCTGTCATGTGCCGACCGTAGGAACCACGGCACTCATCCGGCAAACTCATCCTTGCGATGATCGACATCTACGAGACCGAATTCCGCAAGGCGGACCTGAACCTGCTGGTGGTCTTCTCGGCACTGCTGCGCGAGCGCAGTGTCACCCGGGCCGCCGCCGCCCTCCATCTGAGCCAGGGTGCCACCAGTGCCGCCCTCGGCCGCCTGCGCACGCTGTTCGGCGACGAGCTGTTCACCCGCACCCGGGGCGGTGTCGAGCCGACTCCGCGCGCGCTGGAACTGGCCCGCCGGGTCGAGCCCGCGCTGAGCCTCATCCACGGCGCGGTGACCGACCGGGACCGCTTCGACCCCGCGACCGCCCGCCGCACCTTCACCCTGGGCATGTCCGACGACCTGGAGGCGGCCCTCCTGCCGCGGCTGCTGACCGCCACCGCGGCGCTGCCCGGCGTCCGGATCGCCGTGCGGCAGACCACCCGGAACACGGTCGGCGGCATGATCGACCGGGGCGAGATCGACCTCGGGGTGGCCGCCGCGCCCGCGCACGGCGCCGATCACCGCAGCCGCGACCTGTTCGAGTCCGGCTACACGTGCCTGTTCGCGCCCCGCCTCCTGCCGCTGCGCACACCCCTCGGCCTTGACGACTACCTGTCCCACCCGCACCTGCTGATCTCCTACGACGGCCGGCGCGGCATCGTCGACGACCTGCTGGAGGCCCGGGGGCTCACCCGCCGGGTGATCGCGTCGACCACGCACTTCGCCGGCGCGGCCCTCCAGTTGCCGACGCTGGCCGCGCTGGCCACGCTGCCGACGCACGCGGCCACCGTGTACGCCCGGGCGCTCGGGCTGGCCGCCTCTCCCCCGCCGCTGCCGATGCCGACGTACACGGTGAGCGCGATCTGGCACGGCACCCTCACCGACGATCCCGGCCTGCGCTGGCTGCGCGGCCTCGTGGAGGAGGCGGCCCGCGAGCACCGGCGGTCGTGACCGTACCCGCGCGTGCGCCCGGCAGGTCCCGGCCAGCGGATCGCGCCCGCCGAGGACGCCCGACGGCGCCCGGCCCGAAAACGAGGTGAAGCCGTGTGCCGGGTTGACTGGCATCGCCGGCATGGCACGAGGAATCTGGTCGCAGAAGGTCCGATCCGCCCGCTGACGGCGGCGCCTTCTCCCCTTGTCGACTGCGCGCTCGCCGTTCCGGTCCCGCCGGGCGGCTGTTCCGTGCTGCCCGGCTCCCTGCGAGCTGCGGAGCACTCCTTGAATCCCACCCCCACTCCCCGAGCCGTGTCCCTCCCCGTCGAGGCGGGCGGCAGCGCCCACGTCCGGGCCGAACGCGTCACCGGCACCCGCGCCTCCCGGCGGGTCCTCAGCGACGCGTCCGTGACCGTCTCCGCCCGGTCGCGGATCGCGGTCGTCGGCGAGAACGGCCGCGGCAAGACGACCCTGCCGCACGTCCTCGCCGGCCTGCTCACGCCCGACGCGGGCACCGTGCAGCGGTCGGGCACCATCGGTCCGGCCCGCCAGGAGCCGGCCGGGCGCGGCGGTGGGACCGTCGGCACGCTGACGTCCGCGGCGCTGGCCGCCTCGAACACCGCCCTGGAGGCGCTGGACGCGGCGACGGCCGCCCTCGCCGACGGCGACCCGGCCGCCGACGACCGCTACGCCACGGCGCTGGAGGCCACCACCCGGCTCGACGCCTGGGACGCCGAACGCCGTGTCGACGTCGCCCTGGAGGCACTCGGCGCCTGCACCGACCGCGCCCGCCCGCTGACCACACTGTCGGTCGGACAGCGCCACCGGGTCCGGCCGGCCTGCCTGCACCCCGGGGCGGCGCTCCCGAACACATCGGCCGCCCCGGCAACCGCCCGACGCTCAGGGGGCCCGAAGCCCCGCCCGCCCCGACCGGCCCCCTGTCAGGCGCCGTTGACCGTCGTGGTCACCGGTGTCCCGGTCTCGACGGTGCGGCTGACCGTGCACAGGCGCTCGTGGGAGGTCCTGACCGCGCGCGGCAGGACGGTGCGGGCGCGCTCCGCGCCCTCGCCGTCGGGGAAGGTGACGGTGAAGGCGACCGTGAGGCCGGTCATGCGGTTGCCGAGGTGGTCGCTGATCTTGTCACCGGACACGGTGACCATGAACGTGTCCGGTTCGCTGTGCCGGCCGGTGGCGGCGTCGACGTCCGCCGCGGTGCAGCCGCCGATCGCGGCGAGCAGGAGCTCGACGGGGGTGAAGGCGGTGTCCGGGCCGTCGCCGGAGGAGGTGCTGAAGTCGACGGTCCCGCCCCGGGGGTTGGTCGCGGTGAAACCGCCGGCCGCGGTGCGGCGGACGACGACGGACCGCTCGGTGTTCTCGCTCATGCCGCAGACGGTAACCGCCCGGCTCCCCGCCGGCGGGGCCCCCGTCGCCGCGCGCCGGACGTGCGCCCCTGGGCGCACCGGCGCACAACTCGACCGTCCAGAACGATCGTTGAGCCATGCGGTGTCGAACAGACGTAGAGCAGGAACCCTTTTCGGCCAGGCGGCGCGCCGCTGCGACCCCGACTTCTCGGAGCAAATGCCCGGTGTTTCCCCTCCGCCGTCACCAAGCCGGTACAAGACGTGAGCGCGAGGGGTATGGTCCGTACCCGAAGGCCACCGGAGGGCCCGGCAGAGGCTGGGTCCCCTGCTCGTGCACGCCCTCGTTCCGTTCCTGGGAGATCCATGTCGCGCCCCCTAGCCGCAGTCCGCACCGCCGTGTCCCCGGCGCCCGGGGACCGGGTCCGGGGGTCCTTCGGGACGGTGCTGCGCGAGAGCGCCGAGGGGCGCCGCCGTGCGCCCTCGGCACGGGCCGCGATACACGGGCCAGATCTGGCTTGTTAGGGCCCCTGACCGTGATCGGGCGACGTCACGGACGAGCCCCGGGCGGTGGCCGCCACGGCAGCCCCGGACCCGCACACCCGTCCAGTGACGCACTCCCGTGGGCCGCCCAGCGCACGCCCGCCGCACCCCCGCCCGCCAGGCGGCGGCCGGTCCCCGCGTGCCCCGGTCACCCGCTCGGAGCCGGGCCGTCCCGCTCCGTCCTTCCCCCCCGCACACCGACGGCTTGCTGATCCGTGAGGACCTGATGACTGAACTGTTATGGACCGCCACCGCGTTGCTGACGGTGACCGGCGTCGGGGGCGTCTGGCACTTCCGGCGCCGGCGCGAACAGGACCGGCGCCGGGCCGAATCGCTTCAGCGGCACGCCGATCTGCTCACCCAGCAACTCCTCGCCACCGAGCAGTGCCTGGACCGGATCACGACCGCGGTGCTCCCCGCGGCCCTCGCACCGGGCCAGGACGGTCCGGGACGCGACACCCAGCTGATCGTCCCGGCGGCCCTCCACGGGACGCCGCTCGCCGAACGGCTGCGGGCCCTCCCCGGCACGGTGGCCTCGGCCGTCGAGGAGGTACGGGCCCAGGAGCGGGCGGCGTCCGCCCGGGACGCCGAACTCGTCAAGCAGGACATGGAGCACCAGATCGCCCGGGTGCGCGAGGAGTCCGTCGGGGTGGCGCGGGCCGCGGTCCGCGGCTTCGCCAACAACGTGGTGGCCCGTGCGGCCCGCCTCGGCCGGACGGTCAGCCAGGGCGTGCGGCGTCACATCTCCGACGAGGCGTACGCGACGCTGGTGGAGATCGACCACCTCGCCCAGCAGATGCTGCTCACGGCCTCCGGGTACGCGGTGCTCGCCGGCGACAAGCTGTCCCGTCGCTGGCCCGCCACCTCGCTCACCGACATCGTCCGGTCCGCGATGGGCCGGATCGAGGGCTACGAGCGGGTCAAGCACCCCGAGATGGGGTCCGTCGTCGTCCAGGGCCGCGCCGTGGAGGCGGTCGTGCACGCCCTCGCCGTGCTGCTGGACAACGCGCTGCGCTACTCCCCGCCCGCCGCCAAGGTGCACGTCTCGCTCGAACAGGGGCACCACGCCTGCTTCCTGGTCGTCGACGACGCGGGGCTGCGCATGGACGACGAGCGCCTGATGTGGGCCAGCGACGTGATGTCGGGCGAGCAGCGCGACGACATCACGCGTCTGGGTGCCCACCCCCAGACGGGTCTGCGGGTGGCGTCGCTGCTGGCCGAGGAGTACGGCTTCCGCGTCGAGTTGACCGCGCCGAACATCTACCAGGGGACCCGGGCCATGCTGGTCCTGCCGAAGAACCTGCTCACCACGCCGGAATCCGACGCCCCGGCCGCCGCCGCGCCGTCGGTGCCCGCGCCCGCGGCGGAGCCGCGGCCCGAACCGGCACCCGCCCCGGGGCCC
>NZ_JAAGMD010000013.1 GCF_010548465.1 Streptomyces sp. SID14436
ACGCGCCGCCGGCCCTGC
Source organism: Streptomyces sp. SID14436 (assembly GCF_010548465.1). Classification (GTDB taxonomy): domain Bacteria; phylum Actinomycetota; class Actinomycetes; order Streptomycetales; family Streptomycetaceae; genus Streptomyces. Next base: position 19 of record NZ_JAAGMD010000013.1, read on the forward strand.
GGCAGGGGTGCCCGCGACCACCGCGGCGAAACGGCGGGATCCCGCGCACGGGCCGCATCGTCACGGGCGCCGGCCGGGGCGTCAGCCGAAGCGCTCGATCCGGATCCGGTCCACGGGCTGACCGGCCGCCACGAGCAGCCTGGAGGCGTGCTCCGCGAAGGAGTTGGACCCGCACACGTACGCCTCCCACCCGCCGGGCGGCCGCCGGTCGAAGAGGGGCGCGAGGTGATCGGCCGTCATGCGTCCCGCCGGCACGCCCGGCGGGGCGCTCCGGGTGAACACGGGCGTGGTCTCCGCGCCGTACTCGCGGGCGTAGATCAGTTCCTCGGGGCTGCGCGCCGACACCAGCAGGCGCAGCGGCACGGACAGGCCCCGGGCGCGGTGGTGCCGCACCATCGACATCAGCGGCACCACCCCGGACCCGGCTCCCAGCAGCAGCGCGGGCCGGTCGCCGGGCCAGGCGAAGAAGCCGCTGAGCGGGCCGCGCACCTCCACCCGGTCACCGGGCCGGGCCACGGTGTGGAACCAGCCGGACACCTCGCCGTCCGCCACCCGGTCGAGGGTCAGCTCGAAGTGCCCGGGGTCGTCGGGCGCGGACGCGATCGAGTAGTGCCGCTGGGCGACGTAGCCGTCGGGGGCGGTCAGCCGCACCATCAGGTGCTGGCCCGGCACGTGGGGCGACCAGTCCGGCACCGCGAAGCGGAAGGTCGCCGCGCGGGGCGTCTCCCGGCGGATCTCCGTCAGGGTGGCCGTCCGCCACCGGGAGGCGGTCCGCTCGCTCACGGCGATGCGTCCGGGCACGGCGAACCGCGTCGGCGGCCGGAAACGCTCCGGGACGGTCCCCGGGATCTCGGTCTCAGTCACCGGAGTACCGCTGCTCCTCCCAGGGATTGCCGCGCGGGTGGTAGCCGTTGCCCTCCCAGAAGCCCGGCTCCTCGTGGTCCAGGACCCGCAGGCCCGCGACCCACTTGACACTCTTCCAGAAGTACAGGTGCGGCACCACCAGCCGGGCCGGGCCGCCGTGTTCGGGCGTCAGCGGTTCGCCGTGGTGGTCCCAGACGATCCAGGCCCGCCCGCCGCGCACGTCCGCCAGCGGCAGGGAGGCGGTGTACCCGGTGTGCGCGTACGCCACCACGTGGGTCGCGGACTCCAGCGGCCGGACCGCGTCCAGGAACGCGTCCAGGGACACGCCCCCGAACCGCACGCCGAACTTCGACCAGCCCGTCACGCAGTGGATGTCCCCCTCGTACGCCGAGGCCGGCAGGGCGTGCGCCTGCTCCCAGTCCCAGGTGCGCTCCTCCGCCACCAGGCCGTCGACGCGGAACGTCCAGTCGGCGGGCGACAGGTCGGGCGTGACCTCGGCGGACAGCACGGGCCAGGTGTCGCGTGCGTCGTACTGGCCGGGCGGCAGCTCCGGGCCGGCCGTGCGGGGGCGGCCGGTGAAGTCTCGGGTGATGTTCACGTGATCGGTGATTCCGTTGCGGGGTGCGGGGCGGTTCCGGTTCCCACCGTACGGGGTGCCGGAGATCGTCGCGGCGGTGCGGGGGCCGTGCGGCGTCCGGTACTGTTGCCGTCCGGCCGCGGACGGACGCGGCCCCGGAAGGCTGGGGAGGTGGGAGAGATCACCGCTCTGTCAGGACGGGAGCTCCCGCCCCGAAGCGACGCGGATCACCGCCCGTAGGTGACCCGCGGGAGCGCCCCACGGCTCTCGAAAGGGCTTCACCGCCATGCCGCCCCAGTCACCCGCGCCCCCTCCGTCCCCCTCCGCCGGCCCGCCCTCCGCACCCGCGCCGGGACCACCGGCCACCGATCCTGCCGCCGCGCCGCCGGACACGGCCCCCGCCGCCCTGCTCCCGGCCACGGCTCCCGCCCGC
>NZ_JAAGMD010000034.1 GCF_010548465.1 Streptomyces sp. SID14436
GGTGCACCCGGGGGTGCCGCCCGGGCCGCCCCCGGAGTGGCCCGGCCGGACGGGACCGCGCGCCCGCCGCCCCGCCGGGGCGCACCCCCTCACCCCGGCTGCCCGTACCCCCGCAGGCGCTCCCCCACCTCGGCGACCTGGTCCCGGGTCAGCAGGGACGGGGTCAGGCCCGGGACGGAGGAGGCGGTGAGCCAGAGGCGGCACATCCACTCCAGCTGCGCGGTGCGGTCGTACGCCTGGTCGAGGGTGGTGCCGTGGGTGAGGGTGCCGTGGTTGCGCAGGAGGCAGCCGGAGCGGTCCCGCAGGGCGTGGAGGACGTGTCCGGCCAGCTCGTCCGTCCCGTAGGGGGCGTAGGGGGCGACGCGGACGGGGCCGCCGAGCGCCGCGGCCATGTAGTGGACCGGCGGGAGTTCGTCGACGAGCGTGGAGACGGCCGTCGCGTGCACGGCGTGGGTGTGGACCACGGCGCGGGCGCCGGTCGCGCGGTAGACCGCCAGGTGCATGGGCAGCTCGCTGGTCGGGACCAGCGAGCCGAGGACCTGCCGCCCGCTCAGGTCGACGCCGGTGACGTCCTCGGGGCCCAGCCGGTCGTAGGGCACCCCCGAGGGGGTGACGAGCACGGTGTCGCCGACCCGCACCGAGACGTTGCCGGAGGTGCCGACGACGAGTCCCTCGGTGACCGTGCGGCGGGCGGCTGCGACGAGTTCCGCCCATGCGCGGGCCTGCGTGTGACGCATGTCACCCTCTGGATCGTCGTGCCTTTTGCCGGGTCCGTTCCGTCCGCCGGCCGCTTTCTCCTCTGCCATGCGGAGATCCTTCCAGGCCCGCTCCGGCGCCCCGGCCCAGGTGCGGCACGGTCGGCGAAAGCCGTGCGAACGCAGGGCTTTCGGGGGGTCACGCAGTGCGCCCGGACGGCGGAGCGGCACCCCCCTCTTCCGGTCACCGTGGCGCCCGTCCCAGTTCATCTTCCGTTCACCCGCGTTACCTACGTTCGACGCGCCAATGACCTCGAACGATTGCCTGGGTAAATGGAAAGCTTCTCGCTGATCCTCGCGATTGTGGTGGTAACCGCACTCGCGTTCGATTTCACGAACGGTTTCCACGACACCGCCAACGCGATGGCAACGACCATTTCGACCGGTGCGATGCGACCCAAGGTCGCGGTGGCCATGTCCGCCGTGCTGAACCTTGTCGGTGCTTTTCTCTCGGTGGAGGTCGCCAACACGATCTCCAAGGGCCTCGTCGACGAGGCCGGCATCCGTCCCGAGGTCATCTTCGCCGCTCTGGTGGGCGCGATCCTCTGGAACCTCCTCACCTGGCTGGTCGGCCTGCCGTCCAGCTCCTCGCACGCCCTCATGGGCGGTCTGATCGGTGCCACCGTCGCCTCGGCCGGCCTGGGCGCCGTGCACGGTGACGTACTGGTCACCAAGGTCCTGATCCCCGCGATCGCCGCCCCGATCGTCGCCGGCATCGCCGCGATGTTCGCGACCAGGCTGACCTACCGCATGGGCAAGAAGGCCAACGGCAAGGCGGCCGAGAAGGGCTACCGCGCCGGGCAGATCGCCTCCGCCGGCCTGGTCTCCCTGGCCCACGGCACCAACGACGCCCAGAAGACGATGGGCATCATCACGCTGGCCCTGGTCTCCGGCGGCGTCCTCGTCCCGGACTCCGACCCGCCCATGTGGGTCATCGTCTCCGCGGGCGTGGCCATCGCGCTCGGCACCTACCTCGGCGGCTGGCGCATCATCCGCACCATGGGCAAGGGCCTCACCGACCTCCAGCCGCAGCAGGGCTTCGCCGCCCAGACCAGCGCCGCGACGGTCATCCTGGCCTCCTCGCACCTCGGCTTCTCCCTCTCCACCACGCACTCCGTCTCCGGTGCCGTGATGGGCGCCGGCCTGGGCCGCAAGGGCGGTGTCGTCCGCTGGTCGACCGCCACGCGGATGTTCGTCGCCTGGGGCCTGACGCTGCCGGCCGCGGCTATCGTCGCGGCGATCGCCGAGTGGGTCTGCGGCTTCGGCGCCTGGGGCACCGCTGCGGTGGCCGCCTTCCTCGTCGTCTCCAGCGCGGCGATCTGGAAGATCTCCCGGCGCGAGATCGTGGACCACACCAACGTCAACGACACCGACGACACCGGCACCCCGGCCCCCGCCGACGAGCCGGCCGGCGTGGTGACCACGGCCATGGCCGCCGTGACCCCGCCCCCGGTGGGCGCCCTCGCCGACGACCTCGCGGCCACCATCCCGGCCCCCGCGGGCGCCACCGCCGACCCGGCGGCTCCGGCGACCCCCACCACCGTCTGACCGCGACCCGGTACGAAGGAAGAAGAGCACCATGACAATCGACTGGGCGGCCCTCGGCTCCGTCTTCGGCGTCAGTCTCGTGGTCACCGTGGCCCTGGTCGGCCTGTTCACCCTCGGCATCGCCGGACTGTCCCGGCGCGACCAGGCCGCCGAGCAGGGCCAGTCCGCGGCCCTGGCGGTCACCGGCGCCTACGCCTGCTTCGCCACCTGCGTGGCGGCGGTGGGCTACGGGATCTACCTGATCATGGCGTGACCACCGCCTGATCCGACGTCCCGCCCGGCGGGCGGTCACGGGGCTCCGGCCCGGCGGCCGCCCGCCGTCGTGTCCCCGGGGTCCTCTCCCTCGCGGCGCACGTCCCGCTGTGTGCCTCGGCACACTTCAGCCCCGCAGGTCAGCGGCAAGTTGACGGGTGTTCGGGGATCGTGGTGGACTTCCGGGGCCAACACGGCGGCAGGAGAGGAAGCCGGTGCGACTCCGGCGCGGTCCCGCCACTGTCACCGGGGGTCGACACCCCCGGGAGCCAGGAACTCTCGCCGCCGGTCTCGTCGAACCAGGGCGTGGACACCCTGAGTGAGGACATATCGCCATGCGCGGCTGCCTGCCGAGGTCGGTCAACCCCTCCCCGCCCCGCTCCGGGGCCGTGTCCCGCGGATCCGTCACCGGCTGACCCCATGCGTGCCGATCGCGTGTTCGCGTACGGCGCCGCCGCCGGCCTCCTCGGCGACCTGCTCCTCGGCGATCCCCGCCGCGGGCACCCGGTCGCCGCGTTCGGACGGGCCGCGGCCGCCGTGGAAGGGGTGCTGTGGCGGGACAGCCGGGGCCGGGGCGCCCTGCACACCGGGGTGTGCGTGGGCGGCACCGTGGCGCTCGGCGCTCTCGCCGCCCGCCAGGTCCGCT
>NZ_JAAGMD010000059.1 GCF_010548465.1 Streptomyces sp. SID14436
GACGGCCCGGGCGCGCTCCTGCGGGCAGCCGGGAAACAGGCGCAGGATCTCCGCCGCGAACGCCTCCGTGAACCGCGCGTCCTCGGCGGCCCGCCGCCGGGCGTCGCGCATCCGGCGCCGCCGCCGTGCCTCGGCGTCCGCCAGACACCGCCGTTCGGCGCGGGCCAGCGCCTCCTCCTCGACCAGCACACCCTGCCGCTCGTACCGGCCCTTGCGCCGGTTGAACCGGACGACCACCGCCGACAGGGCGCTCTCCTCCCGCGCCCTGCGGGTCAGCGCGGTGTCGCCGCGCGGCAGGAGGACCAGGTGGCCCAGGTCGGCGCAGTCCAGGCAGCGCGGCGCTCCGTTCTCCAGGACGACCAGGGGGAGGGGGCCGCGGCGGCAGGCGGCACAGTGGCGTCGTCCGGCGGGCTGGTGGACGACAAGTCCGACGGGGAGGGAGGGAGTTGCGCGGGACGACGCCATGGTGGATTCGTTCCCCTCCCGGCGGCTGACGCATCATGGCCGTGTGCGACTGGAAGCGATCACCTGGGAGCGGCTCGGCGATCTCCTCGCCGACCGTCTGCTGGACCTGCGGACGGCCGACGGCGGTCCCTGGCCGCGGGTGGCCCTCGACGGTGCCCCGGCCGCACGGCCGGGAGAGCTCGCCCTGCGGGTCGCCGAGGCGCTGCGGGTGCGCGGGCGGGCGTCGCTCGTCGTGGCGACCGACGGCTTCCTGCGCCCCGCGTCGGTCCGGCTCGAACACGGTCACCGGGACGTCGACTCCTACTACGACGGCTGGTACGACACCGGGGCCCTCTGGCGCGAGGTGTTCGGGCCGCTCGAACCGGACGGCAGCGGCCGGATCCTCCCCGACCTGCGGGACCCGGCCACCGACCGGGCCACCCGCAGCCCCCGCGTGCCGCTCCCGCCCGGTGGTGTCCTGCTGCTGCACGGTCCCCTCCTGCTGCGTCACTGGTTCCCCTTCGACCTGAGCGTCCACTTCGAGCTGTCCGCGGGCGCCCTGCGCCGCCGCACCCCCGAGGCCGAGCACTGGACCCTGCCGGCCTTCGAGCGCTACGCGCAGGACACCGACCCGGCGGGTACCGCCGACGTCCTCGTACGGGCCGACGACCCGCGCCGCCCGGCCTGGCGGGGCTGAACCGGTGCCTCCGCACGGCACGCGCCGGGGCCGGTGCCTCCGCGTGCGGGCAGGGGACCGCCCGGCCACAATGAAGGGCGTCGGGACTCGCGGTGCGCTCCCGCGCCGCGCCGGCCGTCCGGCACCGGGAGGTACTTCATGACCACCGCCGGAGACATCATGCACCGCGGCGCCCAGTGGATCCCCGCCCACGAGACCCTCGACCGCGCGGCCCAGCTGATGCGTGAACTGAACGTCGGAGCCCTGCCGATCAGCGACGAGAACGAGCGGCTGTGCGGCATCCTCACCGATCGCGACATCGTCATCGGCTGCGTCGCCATGGGCCACGACCCCGCCCGGGTGACCGCGGGGGAGATGGCCCAGGGCACACCCCGCTGGATCGACGCGGACGCCGATGTCGACGAGGTCCTCCGGGAGATGCAGGAGCACCGGATCCGCCGGCTGCCCGTCATTCAGGACAAGCGACTGGTCGGCATGATCAGCGAGGCCGACCTCGCCCAGCACCTGACGGAGGATCAGATCGCCACCTGGGCTGAGAGGGTGTACGCCCGGCGGTAGCCGGTCTCCCGGTACGTCACACCTCCCCTCGCGCCTCTCGTCCCCCTCGGCACGTCAGTCTGCCAGGACCGGGCCGAGCCCATCGGGACCTGTGGGAAGGCGAGGTTCCGCTTGGTTCCCGGCTGTGGACGAATCGCCTCCACGCGTCGCGTCCACCCCAGGGATCATCCCGGACAAATGGGATGATCGCGGCATGATGCGATCCGACGGGAACCTGCTCGACCACCGGCCGGACGAGGCGGCGGAGCGCCTCGACGCCTTCGCCGCACTCTTCGACGCCACCACCTTCCGCCACCTCGAAGCCATCGGCACCGGTCCCGGCTGGCGCTGCTGGGAAGTCGGCGCCGCCGGCCCCTCGGTGCTGGCCTGGCTGGGGCGACGGGTCGGCCCGACCGGGCGTGTCCTCGCCACGGCCACCGACCCGGCGCGCCTGTCGGCCGTCGCCCGGCCGCCGGTGGAGGTGCGGGCCCACGACATCGCCACGGAGGAACCACCCGCGGAGGGCGGCTTCGATCTGGTGCACGCCCGGCTCCCGTTCGTCGGCGCGGCAGAACCGGAGCGGGTCATCCGCTTCATGGTCCGGGTGCTGCGGCCCGGTGGGCGGCTGCTGGTGGAGGACACCGACCCCGCACTCCAGCCCCTGCTCTGCCCGGACGAACACGGCCCCGAGCAGCAGCTCGCCAACCGGCTGCGGAACGGCCTGCGACGGCTCCTCGCCGACCGTGGGACCGACCTCGCCCAGGGCCGCCGCCTCCCGCGGCTGATGCGGGAGGCGGGCCTGAGCGGCGTGCGGGCCGACGCGTACTTCCCCCTGGCCGCACCCGAGTGCGCCGCCCTGGAGTCCGCCACCATGCGCCTGGTGCGCGACCGGCTCGTCGGGGCCGGCATCGCCACCGCCCAGGACGTCGACCGCCACCTCGCGAACGTCGCCGCGGGCGCCCTGGACCTGTCCACCGCACCCCTGGTGGCGGCGTGGGGACGCAAGCCCTGACGGGATTCCGCAGGCAACGCAGCACCTCCTGGACACCCGGACACGCGGACACCCGGACAGGCGGGCACGCGGCGCGCGGCGGGGGACAGCCTCAAGGACGGACGACCAGGGACGCCCCCCAGGAACGGCCCCTGCACTGCCCCGAAACCGACAAGGCCCCCGGGGGGAGAGTGAGACGGCCTCCCGTGCCCAGCGGTTCGACCGGGTGGCCGGCCCCGCGCGGCGCCGTCAGCCCGGCGGAGCGACTGGTTCGGGTGCGCCGGAGGACCGCG
>NZ_JAAGMD010000085.1 GCF_010548465.1 Streptomyces sp. SID14436
CCCCGGCCGGAGCGGTGCCGCGCGGCGGGGCGGCGGGCAGCCGTAGTCCGGGGTGGGCGTGCGGGGGCGGGAGGGAGGGGCCAAGGCAACGGCCGGGGCCGCCACCCCCCACAGGAGAGGCCCCGGCCGTCGCGCGGCACGGGCCGCGCGGCGGCCCGTATCTCCTACAGCGCCCGGCGTGCGTTTTGTGTCACACCCGCTGTGTCACGGGTTAGTTGCATCCTGTACGAACATGGACGGCGCGTGGTTTCAGGCCGTAACGTTCCATTCGCGCCAGGCCATGACCGGTCGCACGACCACGACCGAGCCACGGCCGGAGACCGCAAGGCAATGGGGCAGACCACGACAGCGAGCAACCCGGTCCGCGCAGGCGGGGCCGGCTCAGGCGCAGAAGGGCGCGCGCGGTGCTGGGGGACGACGCGGAGCTGACGGCCGCGGTGCGTGCGGCACAGGACGGGGACGAGACCGCGTTCCGGACTGTGTACCGAACCGTGCACCCGCGCCTGCTGGGCTACATACGGACACTCGTCGGGGACGCCGACGCCGAGGACGTGGCGTCCGAGGCGTGGCTGCAGATCGCCCGCGACCTGGAGCGGTTCAGCGGCGACGCGGACCGGTTCCGCGGCTGGGCGGCCCGGATCGCCCGCAACCGCGCGCTGGACCACATCCGGATGCGGGGCCGGCGTCCCGCCATCGGCGGTGACGAGACGGAGCTGACCGGCCGGCCCGCCCCGTCCGACACCGCGGGCGAGGCCATGGAGGCCCTGGCCACCGACGGGACCCTCTCGCTCATCGCCCGGCTGCCGCAGGACCAGGCCGAGGCCGTCGTCCTGCGGGTGGTCGTGGGCCTCGACGCCAAGAGCGCGGCGGAGACCCTGGGCAAACGCCCGGGCGCCGTGCGCACCGCGGCGCACCGTGGCCTGAAACGGCTGGCCGAGATGCTCGGCGACGATCCGGAGGCCCATCCGGAATCCGCCGGGGTACTCGACGCGCTTCCCCCGCAACGAGAACCGCACCGGCGTGCGGTGACGTCCGCGAGTGTGACGCATATGCGCACGCGGACGCAGAAGGACATGTGATGGCCGATGAGCAGAACGGGTGGCTGGACCGTGAGACGGCGGAGCGTCTGCTGAACGGAGAGCCCTCCGCGGCGGCCGACCCCGTCGTCCGCGAACAGGCGGAACGGCTCGCCGCGGCGCTCGGCGCACTCGCCGACCCGCCCCCTCCGCCCGGCCGTGAACTCCCCGGTGAGGCCGCCGCGCTGGCCGCCTTCCG
>NZ_JAAGMD010000107.1 GCF_010548465.1 Streptomyces sp. SID14436
CGCGGGGCACGGGCACCGGAGGCCGGGACCCCGCCCGGCGTCCGGGCACCCGCCGGGACACCGGGCCCCGTCGGGCGGCCGATGCTGTCGCTGACCCTGGCCTCCCTGATGGACGAGGTGCACGCGCACTCCGGGGCGGTGTACCTGCTGGCGCCGGACCAGCCGGTACTGGAGATGGCCGTGACGGCGGGGCTGCCGCGCGCGTTCGCGGCGCCCTGGGAGCGGATCGGGCTGAGCGCTCCCCTGCCGGTGTCCGAGGCGGTGCGCGAGCGGCGGCTGGTGTGGGTCGGCGGCGAGGAGGAGATGGCGCACCGCTATCCCCGGATCGCCATGGTGCTGCCGTACCCCTTCTCCCTGGCGGCGCTGCCGATCGCGACCGAGACCCGGGCGTACGGGGCGGTCTACGTGACCTGGCCCGGGGCGCACCCGCCGGAGCTGTCCGACGGGGAGCGGGAACACCTGACGGCCGCCTGCGACCGGCTCGCGGTGCGGCTGGAGCGGGCCGCCGAGCAGAGTCTGCCGCTGCCGCCGGAACCGGACCTGTCGGCCGCCCCGCTGCTGGGCCAGCTGTCCGGCACACTCGGCTCGGTGGAGGCCGTGCGGATGGTGTCGCGGCTGCCGTACGGCCTGTGCTCGCTCGACCTGCACGGGCGGGTCGGGTTCGCCAACGCCGCCGCGGCCGATCTGCTGGGCGTGCCCGCCGACCGGCTCGTGGGGTCGCAGTTGTGGGCGTCCGTGCCGTGGCTGAACGACCCGGTCCACGAGGACCGCTACCGGGCCGCGCTGCTCAGCCAGCACGCCACGTCGTTCGTGGCGCTGCGTCCGCCCCACCAGTGGCTGTCGTTCCGGCTGCATCCGAGTACGACCGGGCTCAGTGTCCGGATCAGCCGCGCGGGGGCGGTGCGGGGGCCGAACCGGCCCGCGCCGCCGCCGGGTGACGCCCCGGCCCGGCTGGTGGACATCTCGCAGGTGCTGAGCCTGGCCGGGGCGCTGACCGAGGCGGCGGGCGTGCAGGACGTGGTGCAGCTGGTCGCCGACGAGATCGCGCCGGCGGTGGGCAGCCAGGGCCTGGTGATGCTCGGGGCACGGGCGGGGCGCCTGCTCGTGCTGGGGCACCGCGGGTACCGGGACCCGCCGGTCGTGGAGCGGTTCGACGGCATGCCGCTGTCCGAGCCGACGCCGGGCAGCCAGGTGCTGCGCACCGGTGTGCCCGCCTTCTTCGAGTCCCGCGAGGAGCTGGAGCGGCTGTATCCGGTGCTGATCGTGAACCCGTCGACGTTCGCGTCGTGGGCCTATCTGCCCCTGATCGCCTCGGGCCGCCCGGTGGGCACGTGTGTCCTCGCCTACGCCGAACCGCACCGTTTCGCGACCGAGGAACGGGCGGTGCTGATCTGCCTCGCCGGGCTGATCGCCCAGGCCCTGGACCGGGCGCTGCTGTTCGACGCCAAGCAGCGGCTCGCGCACGGGCTCCAGGAGGCGCTGCTGCCGCACACCCTGCCGTCGGTGCCGGGCCTGGAGTCCGCCGCGCGGTATCTGCCGGCCACCCGGGGCATGGAGGTCGGCGGCGACTTCTACGACCTGGTGGGGACGGGCGGCGCGGCGGCGGCGGTGATCGGCGACGTGCAGGGGCACAACGTCACGGCGGCCGGGCTGATGGGGCAGGTGCGGACCGCCGTCCGGGCGTACACCACGGTCGGGCAGGCGCCCGAGGAGGTCATGCGGAGCACCAACCGGCTGTTGCTGGACCTGGGCGCCGACCTGTTCGCGAGCTGCCTGTACCTGCGGCTCGATCCCGTGCGCGGGCGGGCGGTGATGTCGCGCGCGGGGCACCCGCCGCCGCTGCTGCGCAGGCCGGACGGCCGGGTGCGGGTGCTGGACCTGGCCGGCGGGCCGCTGCTGGGCATCGACGGCGGGGCGGTGTATCCGGCGACCGAGGTCGGCCTCTCCCCCGGTTCGCTGCTGGTCCTCTACACCGACGGTCTGGTCGAGTCGCCGGGCACCGACTTCGAGGAGGCCCTCGCCGCGCTGGGCCGCCGGCTGACCGAGCTCGGCGACCTGCCCCTGGACGAGCTGGCCGACGCCCTGGTCCGGCCCCGTGCGGCCGCCGAGCACCGCCTGGACGACATCGCCCTGCTGCTGATCCGGGCGTAGGCGCCGCCGGGGCATCGCCCACGCGGTGCGCGTCCGGCCCCGCCCGTGGGAGCGGGGCCGGACGTGTGGTGCCGCGGTACGCGCCGAGGGGGGTGCGCGTCCGGGGCACGTCAGTGGGTCTCGGTCAGACCCTCCTCGCGGGCGCCCTGACCCGCGCCGTCGCCCGCACCGGCCTGGCCGTCGCCG
>NZ_JAAGMD010000130.1 GCF_010548465.1 Streptomyces sp. SID14436
GCCCGGCCGCCGGTCCGCGCACCGGCGCCGCCCCCGCTGCGCCGACCGGGCGGACAGCGTGCGCCGCCTGCTGCCGCAGGCCCTCGTCGTCGCCTTCCTGGCCGGGGGCACCGCCGCCTTCGTCGCCGAGGACAAGGCCGTCCGCCTCGACGTCGACGGCCGGACCCGCACCCTGCACACCTTCGCCGACGACGTCACCGGGCTCCTCGCCGAGGAGGGCGTCCGGATCGGCCCGCACGACGCGGTGACACCCGCGCCCGGCACCGGACTCGGCCACGGCGACCGGGTCGAGGTCCGCCACGCCAGACCCCTGGTGCTCACCCTGGACGGCCGGCGCACCCGGGTCTGGACGACCGCCGACACCGTCGAAGGGGCGCTCAGACAGCTCGGGGTGCGCGCGGAGGGCGCGTACCTGTCCACCTCGCGCTCCCGTCGGATCGGGCGCGAGGGGCTGACCCTGGACGTGCGCACCGAACGCTCCGTGACCGTCATGGCCGACGGCCGGGCCCGCACCATCCGCACCAACGCGGCGACGGTGCGCGAGGCCGTCGCGCAGGCCGGGATCGGGCTGCGCGGCCAGGACACCACCTCCGTCGCCCCCGACAGCTTCCCGCGCGACGGCCAGACCGTCACCGTGCTGCGGATCACCGACGGCCAGGAGGTCCGCGACGAACCGATCCCCTTCCGTGAACTGCGCGTCGAGGACCGGACCCTGCCCCGCGGCACGGAGGTCGTCGAACGCCCCGGCCGGCCCGGGGTGCGCCGGGTCACCTACGCGCTGCGCACCGTCAACGGGGTCCGGCAGAAACCGCGCCGGCTGCGCGACGAGGTGGTGCGCGAGCCCCGCCCGCAGCAGGTGCGCGTCGGCACCGCCCCCGCGCCCGCCCCGGCC
>NZ_JAAGMD010000149.1 GCF_010548465.1 Streptomyces sp. SID14436
GGTGGGCGGCGGCCAGCACCGCGTACGGGCCGGCCGCGGCCAGCGTCCGGCCGTCCACCAGGACCGCGCCGTCCGGCACGGCGGGCCGGCCGCCGCCGAGCACGACGAGGTCCGCCGTGTGGAGCGTCAGCACGGCCCGGTCAGCTCGAGGTGAGGAGCTTCAGCTCCGGGTGCGCCGTGCCGCCCTCGATGGCGGTGGAGGAGATGTGCGACGCCACCCGGTCGTCGGCCGGGTCGTTCGCCGGGTCGTCGTGCACGACGAGGTGCTCGTACGTCGTCGACCGCTGCGCCGGGACGCGCCCCGCCCGGCGGATCAGGTCGATGATCTCCAGCCGGTTGGAGCGGTGCTTCGCGCCGGCGGAGGAGACGACGTTCTCCTCCAGCATGATCGAGCCGAGGTCGTCCGCGCCGTAGTGCAGGGACAGCTGGCCGACCTCCTTGCCGGTGGTCAGCCACGAGCCCTGGATGTGCGCGACGTTGTCGAGGAACAGGCGGGCGACGGCGATCATCCGCAGGTACTCGAACAGCGTGGCCTGGGTGCGGCCCTTCAGGTGGTTGTTCTCCGGCTGGTAGGTGTACGGGATGAAGGCGCGGAAGCCGCCGGTGCGGTCCTGCACGTCCCGGATCATGCGCAGGTGCTCGATGCGTTCGGCGTTGGTCTCGCCGGTGCCCATCAGCATCGTGGAGGTGGACTCCACGCCCAGGTTGTGGGCGATCTCCATGATCTCCAGCCAGCGTTCGCCGGACTCCTTCAGCGGGGCGATGGCCTTGCGGGGCCGCTCCGGGAGCAGTTCGGCGCCGGCTCCGGCGAAGGAGTCCAGTCCGGCGGCGTGGATGCGGCTGATGGCCTCCTCGACGCTCACCCCGGAGATCCGGGCCATGTGCTCGACCTCGCTGGCGCCCAGCGAGTGGATGACGAGCTGGGGGAACTCCTTCTTGATGGCGGCGAAGTGCTTCTCGTAGTACTCCACGCCGTAGTCCGGGTGGTGTCCGCCCTGGAACATGATCTGGGTGCCGCCGAGTTCGACGGTCTCCGCGCAGCGGCGCAGGATGTCGTCGAGGTCGCGGGTCCAGCCCTTGCCGGTGTCCTTGGGTGCGGCGTAGAAGGCGCAGAACCGGCAGGCCGTGACGCAGACGTTGGTGTAGTTGATGTTCCGCTCGATGATGTACGTCGCGATGTGCTCGGTCCCGGCGTAGCGGCGGCGGCGCACCGCGTCGGCGGCGGAGCCCAGCGCGTGCAGCGGAGCGTCGCGGTAGAGCGCGACGGCCTCCTCCGGAGTGATCCGCCCACCGGCGGCAGCACGGTCGAGGACGGGCTGAAGGTCGGCCTTCTCGGTCACCGGCGTCCCTTTCGGAAGGGTTGTGGACGGACCGATCCAGCGTACGTCAGCAGTGGTTCCGGCCCGTCGTCAGGCCGTGTACGCGCCGATGAGCAGCCCGGTGAGGGCGCCCGTGATGAGGAAGGGGCCGAACGGGATGGCCGTCCCGCGGCCCGCTCGCCGGGCGAGGACCAGGGCGCCGCCGTACAGCGCCCCGAAGAGGAATCCGGCGAGGGTGCCGAGCAGCAGGGTGGGCCAGCCGTACCAGCCGAGGACGGCGCCCGCACCGAGGGCGAGTTTGACGTCGCCGAATCCCATCCCGCCGGGGTTGATGAGGAACAGCAGGAGGTAGCCGGCGCCGAGGGCGAGCGAGCCCAGCACGGCGGTGGTCCAGCGGCCCGCGTGCTCCGGCAGCAGGGCGGCCGCGCCGAGCAGGGCGAGCGCGGCACCGGCGAACGGCAGGGTGAGCGGGTCGGGCAGCCGCTGCACCCGGAAGTCCACCACCCCGAGCAGCACGGCCACCGGCGCGAGCAGCAGCCAGACGGCCAGCTCGGGCCGGGTGCCGGTGGCGGCGGCCA
>NZ_JAAGMD010000173.1 GCF_010548465.1 Streptomyces sp. SID14436
GCGCCGGGGCGTGGTGCGGGGCCGGGGGGACCGCGGCGGCGTGGGCAAGGGGGCACCTCCGGACGACGGCCGTGCGTGGATCTTGAGCACCGTAGGCCGATACGATCTGCGGCCCGGCCCATCGCCCCCCGGCGCGCGCACCGGTGTCCCCCGTACGCGGTAACGTGAGCCTCCTATGAACGCCAATCCCGACGTGCGGCTCCCCGCCGTTTCCGTGATCATGCCCGTCCTCAACGAGGAGCGGCATCTGCGCGGCGCCGTCCGCGCGATCCTCGCCCAGGAGTACGCCGGCGAGATGGAGGTCGTGATCGCCCTCGGTCCGTCCACGGACCGCACGGACGAGATCGCCGCCGAGCTCGTGGCCGAGGACCCGCGGGTGCACACCGTGCCCAACCCGACCGGCCGCACCCCGGCCGCCCTCAACGCGGCGATCAAGGCCTCGCGCCATCCGGTCGTGGTCCGCGTCGACGGGCACGGGATGCTCTCCCCGAACTACATCGCCACCGCAGTGCGGCTCCTTGAGGAGACCGGCGCGCAGAACGTCGGCGGCATCATGCACGCCGAGGGGGAGAACGACTGGGAGCACGCGGTCGCCGCGGCGATGACGTCCCGCATCGGGGTCGGCAACGCCGCCTTCCACACCGGCGGCGAGGCGGGCCCCGCCGAGACGGTGTACCTGGGGGTGTTCCGGCGTGAGGCGCTGGAGCAGCAGGGCGGTTACAACGTGGAGTTCATCCGCGCCCAGGACTGGGAGCTGAACTTCCGCATCCGCGAGGCCGGCGGGCTGATCTGGTTCTCGCCCGAGCTGAAGGTGTCCTACCGCCCGCGGCCCTCCGTGCGGGCCCTGGCCAAGCAGTACAAGGACTACGGCCGCTGGCGCCACGTCGTCGCCCGCTACCACGCCGGGTCCATCAACCTGCGCTACCTGGCCCCGCCGGCGGCGGTGTGCGCCATCGCGGCCGGCACCCTGGCCGGCGTGCTGCTCACGCCCTGGGGCTTCGTGGTGCCCGGCGGCTACCTGGCGGCCATCCTGCTGGGCTCCCTGCCGGCGGGCAAGGGCCTGCCGCTGAAGGCGCGGCTCCAGATACCCGTGGCCCTGGCCACCATGCACATGTCCTGGGGCTGGGGCTTCCTGACCAGCCCGCGCTCGCTGGCCAAGAAGGTCATCGCCTCGCGCCGCCCCGCCGTCCACGCGGACGCCCCGGCGTCCTCCTGACGCTCACGACGGGGGCCTTCCCGCCGGGAGGCCCCGCGTCGTGCCGGGCGGGACCGGTCCCGTGCCCGGGCTACCAGCTGAAGGCCGGGTCGACCTGCATGCACACCGAGTCGTCGGCGCCGTTGAGCGGCTGCGCCGAGTCGGGGGTGCTGTCGTCCTCCTCCGGCGCCCGGTAGGCGTCGCCCTCGCGCCAGTCGGCGCCCACCACGAGCGTGACCCCGGACACCTCGGTGGACCGCTTCACCGCACTCGACGGGATGCCGAGGACCTCGGCGACCCGCAGGGCGTCGCCCTCCAGGTCGGCGCTCGGATAGCGCAGCACGGTGCGCTTCTCCCGGGTGGCGCCGACGGTGTCGGCGGTGGCCTGGCCGAAGCCCTTCTTCCGGAGCAGCCCGGCCACGGTGCCCGCCCGCCCGGCGGCCGGCGCCAGGGTGTCGGTCCGGGTGCCGTTGTGGACCTGCACGGCGATCTCGTCGTCCGGGGCGGCCGCGTCCTCGGGGACCTCGTCCCGGGACGGCTCGGGCGCCACGTCCCTGCCGTCCAGGGCGATGTCCTCGCGCACCAGCCGGAACAGCTTCTCGGCGTCCTCGGTGGGCTCCACGCGGGCGCCGACGTACCGGTTGGGCATCGTGGTCATGGTGATACGTTTCGGCTCCACTTTGCGCAGCTCGTTGCTGAGGTCGTAGAGCTTCTTGACGGTGTCCAGGCCGGGGTCGACGGTGAGCGCGCCGGTCGCCTTCTCGGCCAGCCGCCGCAGCTTGTTGGGGCTGCTCAGGGTGGCGTTGTCGCGGAGCTGACGGACCATCGCGTTCATGTACATGTGCTGGGCCTTGGCGCGGGCGAGGTCGCTGCCGTCCTCGAAGCCGTACCGGGTGCGCAGCCACTGCAGGGCCTGCTCGCCCTTGATGTACGTGGTGCCCTTCTCCAGCTTCAGACCGGAGCCGTGGCCCTGGTTGTCGCGGGAGTGGATGTTGGCGTCCACGCACACCGGGACGCCGCCGACCGCGTCCGCCATGGACACCACCCCGGCGAAGTCGACCATGACGAAGTGGTCGATGTGGATGCCGGTGAGCTCCTGCCAGGTGGCCACGGTGCAGCCCGGACCGCCGTGCCCGAGGCTCTGGTTGGTCATCACGCGGCCGTTGCTCGCCGGGTAGACCGTGCCGTCGTCGGGGTCGGTGCACTTGGGGATCTTCACCAGGGTGTCGCGCGGCATGCTGACGACCGACATGTTGCTGCGGTCGGCGGACAGGTGCACCAGCATCTGCACGTCGGCCAGCGGGGTCGAGCCGAACGTCTCCCGGGCGCCGCCGAGTTGCTGGTTCTCCTTGGTGTCCCGCGCGTCGGAGCCGATCAGCAGGATGTTCAGCGGGGTCTGTCCGGCGGCGTTGGGCGTCGGGGCGGCGACCTTGTTGTCGCCGAGGTTGAGGGTGTCCTTCTTGAGGTTGTCGTTGAGATGCCGGTAGTAGAGGTAACCCGCCCCGGCGGAGCCGGTTATGAGCAGGGCGAGCACGGCCGCGGACCACTTCAGCACCCGGCGTCCGCGCCGCGGGCGGCGGCCGTC
>NZ_JAAGMD010000198.1 GCF_010548465.1 Streptomyces sp. SID14436
GGCGTCCGGGCCGGCCGGGGCGCCGCCCAGCACGGCCGTCAGCGAGACGGCCAGGGCGCCGGCGATCAGCAGCCCCGAGATCCGTGCCCCGAGCGATGCCCGCATGACGTCCCCCGCACGATGGTCCGACCCCGAGCCACCATCATCCGGTGGTCCGCCGCCCGCCGGAAGGCCCCCTCCCGCACGGTGGGCCCGCACGCACCCGGCGGCGCCGCACAGCATCGTGCCGCGGACCGGGAACCGGACCGCGGCACGAGGCGGGGGAAACGGGCCTTCGCCGCGCTAGATCACCAGGGACAGCAGCATCACCAGGCCGCCCGCCACCACCGAGATGATCGTCTCCATGACCGACCACGTCTTGACGGTCTGTCCGACGGTGAGGCCGAAGTACTCCTTCACCAGCCAGAAGCCCGCGTCGTTGACATGGCTGAAGAACAGGGAGCCGGCGCCGATGGCCAGGACCAGCAGGGCCGCGTGCGTGGTCGACATGTCGGCCGCGAGCGGGGCCACCAGGCCGGCCGCGGAGACGGTCGCCACCGTGGCCGAACCGGTCGCCAGCCGGATCGCCACCGCGATCAGCCAGCCCATCAGCAGCGCCGGGATCGACCAGTCCTGGGATATGTCCAGGACCATCTGGCCGACGCCGGAGTCGATCAGCGTCTGCTTGAAGCCGCCGCCCGCGCCGACGATCAGCAGGATGCCCGCGATCGGCCAGAGGCTCTTGTCCACCAGCTGCTGCATCCGCTCCTTGCTGAACCCGGCGGGCATGCCCAGCGTGAAGAAGCCGACCAGCACGGCCGCCAGCAGCGCGATCAGCGGGGAGCCGATCACGTCGAAGACCCGCTGCACGCTGTTCTCGGTGTCGTCGATGACGATGTCCACCAGCGCCTTGGCGAGCATCAGCACGACCGGCAGCAGGATGGTGAACAGGGTCGGGCCGAAGCCGGGCCGCTTCTCGAGTTCCTCCGAGGCGCGCTGCGGGATCATCCGGTCCGGCGCCGGGACGTCCACCCAGCGGGCGGCGTACCGGGAGAACACCGGGCCGGCGATGACGACGGTCGGGACGGCGACCAGCACGCCGAGCGCCAGCGTGACACCGAGGTTGGCGTCCAGCGCGTCGATCGCGACCAGCGGGCCGGGGTGCGGGGGGACCAGCCCGTGCATCACGGACAGACCGGCGAGCGCCGGGATGCCGATGCGCATCAGGGAGTAGTTGCCGCGCTTGGCGACCATCAGCACGACCGGGATCAGCAGGACGACGCCGACCTCGAAGAACAGCGGCAGGCCGATGACGGAGGCGATCAGCACCATGGCCCAGGGCATCGCCCGGCCGCTCGCCTTCGCCAGGATGGTGTCGACGACCTGGTCGGCGCCGCCGGAGTCGGCGAGCATCTTGCCGAGGATCGCGCCGAGGGCGATCAGCACACCCACGTTGGCCACGGTGGAACCGAGCCCGGCACTGAAGCTGAGGATGGCCTTGTCCAGCGGAGCCCCGGCGAAGGCGCCGAGCGCGAGCGACCCGATGGTCAGCGCGAGGAAGGCGTGCAGCTTGTACTTGGTGATGAGCAGGACGATGACGGCGATGCCCGCCAGGACGGCGATGCCCAGCTGAGCGTGGCCGGCCGAGGTGATCGGCTCGGGTGCGTCCGCTGCCAGCATCTCGACGCTGAGTCTGGTCACGGTGGATCCCTTGATCTACGGGGGTGGGGGGACGGGAGCCCGGACGCGCTCCGGCGCCGAAGCCGGAGCGACCGGGCCCACGGGGGGGGGAAAGAGGGTCGTCGAGGACTAGGCGGAGGGCTCGCGGAGCTCCCCGAGGGCCGCCAGCGCCTGCTCGGTGATCTCCGTCGGGCCGGCCGTCACGTCCACGGCGACCCCCGCCTCGTCGGGATCGAGCGGCTGGAGGGTGGCGAACTGCGAGTCGAGCAGCCCCGTCGGCATGAAGTGGCCCTTGCGCTGCGCCAGCCGCTCAGCGACGAGCCGGCGGTCGCCCGTCAGGTGCAGGAAGAGCAGGTCGGGCGCCGCGTCCCGCAGCCGGTCCCGGTAGGCCCGCTTGAGCGCCGAACAGCTCACGACACCGCCGAGTCCGGTGCGTCCGCGCGCCCAGTCGCCGATGGCGTCCAGCCAGGGCGCCCGGTCGTCGTCGGTGAGCGGGGTACCGGCCGACATCTTCTCGATGTTGGCCGGGGGGTGGAAGTCGTCCGCCTCGGCGTACGGGACGCCGAGCCGGGCCGCCAGCAGGGTCCCGACGGTGGTCTTGCCGGTGCCGGAGACCCCCATGACCACGACGACGCTGGGGATTTTCATCGCTGCCCTCACTGTCTGCATGTCCTCGTCGACACGTGATGTCGACGCAACTGAAGCTCATTGGTACGACGAATTCAAGACTCTGTGACTTATAAGTCTGACTTTTTGTTTCCGTGATCCGCCCCGTACGCTGAGTGCATGAGCACAACGGGCCGGGGGCTGCACGGGCGCGTACTGGACACCCTCGGCCCCGAGATCACGGAGGGCCGGTACCCCCCGGGCAGTGTCCTGCGCACCGACGAGCTCGCCCACCGTTTCGACGTGTCGCGTTCCGTGATGCGCGAGGTCGTGCGGGTCCTGGAGTCCATGCACCTGGTCGAGTCCCGCCGCCGGGTGGGCGTGACGGTCCTGCCCTCCCGCGAGTGGAACGTCTACGACCCCCAGGTCATCCGCTGGCGGCTGGCCGGCGCCGACCGCCCCCGGCAGCTGCGCTCCCTCACCGTGCTCCGCTCGGCCGTCGAACCGGTCGCCGCGGGCCTCGCCGCCCGCCACGCCACGGCCGAGCAGTGCGCCGAACTCACCCGCTGCGCCCTCGGCATGGTCGCCCACTCACGCGGCGGGCAGCTGGAGGGCTACCTGATCCACGACATCGCCTTCCACCGCGTGATCCTCACGGCCTCCGGCAACGAGATGTTCGCCCGCCTCGGCGACGTCGTGGCGGAGGTCCTGACCGGCCGCACCCAGCACGACGTCATGTTCGACGACCCCGACCCGGCCGCCGTCACCCTGCACGTCCAGGTCGCCGAGGCGGTCCGGGCGCGCGACGCCGACCGCGCCGAACGGCTGACCCGCGAGATCACCGTGGGCGCCCTGGAGGAACTGGACGTGCTGGCCCCCTGACCGGGCCGCGGGCACGCCCGCAGGGACGGGCGCGTCTACTCCTCGACGACGTCCCCGTCGACGTACACCCACGCGCCGCCGGCCCGCTCGAACCGGCTGCGCTCCCGCAGCGAGCCGCCCCGGTAGGACGCCCGGAAGGTGACCGTCCCGGTCTGGTGGAAGGCCGACCCGTCGGTGGTGTCCAGGATCTCCAGCCCCCTCCAGCGCATCGCCGGGTCGAGGTCGAGGCGGGCGGGCCGCTTCCGGGGGTGCCAGGTGCGCAGCAGATACCCGGCGTCCCGCACGACGAAGGCCGAGTAGCGCGACCGCATCAGGCGCTCGGCGGTCGGCGCGGCGACGGCCCCGGAGTGCAGGCGCCCGCAGCACGCCTCGTACGTCCCGGGCAGCCCGCAGGGGCAGGAACGAGTGGTCATGTGCACCCTCCGCGACCGGGTTCGTCCGACAACGCCCGAGGGCCGCGACCTCGTGGTCGCGGCCCTCGCGCTTCATGTGTCCGAGGGGGGACTTGAACCCCCACGCCCGATAAAGGGCACTAGCACCTCAAGCTAGCGCGTCTGCCATTCCGCCACCCGGACAAGGTGTCTGTCGCGCGGGCTTCCCCCCGCGGCGACGACGTAAACATTACCAGGTGTTCAGGGGTGGCCGATCACCCCGCCGCGTCGCCCGGCCCGCCGCCGCGATCCGCCCGGCGGCGCGCCGCCCGGCCGGTACGGGACTTGGGGCGCGGGCGCCGAGAGGAGAGGATGGGGGGACCCACCAGCGGGGCCGCCGCCGGGCGCCCCCGGTGTGCACCAGCGGGAACGAGCGGGAGGACGCACGTGAGCGGGACCGACACGGCCAGGAACGTCACCGGCGAGGACGAGGTCGTGGACCTCTGCCGCGAGCTCATCCGGATCGACACCAGCAACTACGGCGACCACTCGGGTCCCGGCGAGCGCAAGGCGGCCGAGTACGTCGCCGAGAAGCTGGCCGAGGTGGGACTCGAACCGCAGATCTTCGAGTCCCACCCGGGCCGGGCCTCCACGGTGGCCAGGATCGAGGGCGAGGACCCCTCCCGGCCCGCGCTGCTCATCCACGGCCACACCGACGTCGTGCCGGCCAACGCCGACGACTGGACCCACCACCCCTTCTCCGGCGAGATCGCCGACGGATGCGTCTGGGGGCGCGGCGCCGTCGACATGAAGGACATGGACGCGATGACCCTCGCGGTCGTCCGCGAACGGATGCGCACCGGACGCAAGCCGCCGCGCGACATCGTCCTCGCCTTCCTCGCGGACGAGGAGGCGGGCGGCACCTACGGCGCCAAGCACCTGGTGCGCCAGCACCCCGAGCTGTTCGAGGGCGTCACCGAGGCGATCGGCGAGGTCGGCGGCTTCTCCTTCACGGTCAACGAGAAGCTGCGCCTCTACCTCGTCGAGACGGCCGAGAAGGGCATGCACTGGATGCGGCTCACCGTCGACGGCACGGCCGGACACGGCTCGATGACCAACACCGACAACGCCATCACGGAGCTGTCCGAGGCCGTCGCGCGCCTGGGCCGGCACCAGTGGCCGGTCAGGGTCACCAAGACCGTCCGCGCCTTCCTCGACGAGCTCTCCGACGCGCTCGGCACCGAGCTCGACCCGGAGAACATGGAGGAGACCCTCGCCAAGCTGGGCGGCATCGCCCGCATGATCGGCACCACCCTGCGCAACTCGGCGGCGCCCACCATGCTCGGCGCGGGCTACAAGGTCAACGTGATCCCCGGCCAGGCCACCGCCCACGTCGACGGACGCTTCCTGCCGGGCTACGAGGAGGAGTTCCTCGCCGACCTCGACCGCATCCTCGGCCCCCGCGTGAAGCGGGAGGACGTGCACGCCGACAAGGCGCTGGAGACCGACTTCGACGGCCGCCTGGTCGACGCCATGCAGCTGGCGCTCAGCGCCGAGGACCCGATCGCGCGGGCCGTGCCGTACATGCTCTCCGGCGGCACCGACGCCAAGTCCTTCGACGACCTCGGCATCCGCTGCTTCGGGTTCGCGCCGCTGAAGCTGCCGCCGGAGCTGGACTTCGCCGGCATGTTCCACGGCGTCGACGAGCGGGTCCCGGTCGACGGGCTGAAGTTCGGGGTGCGGGTGCTCGACCGTTTCCTGGACGCCTCCTGAGGGGCATCGCATTCCGGCGACCCCGCCCGTGAACCGGCCGCCCGGCGCACGCCGCCGGGCGGCCGGTAATCGGGCAGGCGTGCGGAATTGACCGGGACGAGTGAATGCGACCATAAGCTCGTAGCCTCATTACTCCCTCCTCGTTACCCGTGGTGTGATCCGCGACTTTGGATCGCATTGCCAACAAGGAGGAATAATGATCAAGAAGGTCGTCGCTGCTGCGGCTGCCACTGGTGGTCTGGTTCTCGCGGGTGCGGGCCTGGCCGTCGCCGACTCGGGTGCCCAGGGTGCCGCCGTGCACTCCCCGGGCGTCGCGTCCGGCAACGTCATCCAGGTTCCGGTGCACGTCCCGGTGAACGTCTGCGGCAACACGGTCTCCGTGATCGGGCTGCTGAACCCCGCCTTCGGCAACACCTGCGTCAACCAGTGACGTTCTGACTCGCTCATTCGGGCGGGTTCTTTTCAGGGTTGAAACCGCCGGCCCCGGAGTGCGCGCCATGCACTCCGGGGCCGTCCGGTCTCTCGAAACGTCCACACCACGGGAATCCGCCGCGACCGGAATTCCCGGCACGAGGTCGAAGGCAGGAATACAGCAATGCGACAGGCCACCCGCAAGGGTCTGATGACCATGGCGGCCGCGACCGGCATGATCGCCGCCGCGGGCGGAGCCGCCCACGCCGACTCCGGGGCCCAGGGCACCGCGTCGGGGTCGCCCGGCGTGCTCTCCGGCAACTCGGTGCAGGCACCGGTGTACGCGCCGGTCAACGTCTGCGGCAACACGGTCGACATCGTCGGCGTCCTCAACCCGGCCATGGGCAACTCCTGCGCCAACGAGGGCGGCTCCGCCCCGGACGGCTACGGGGACGCGGGCCACCACGGCGGCTCCGCCGGCTCCCACGCCGGCGGGCACACCTCCGGCTCACCCGGGGTCGCCTCCGGCAACCACGTCCAGGTCCCCGTCCACGCCCCGGTGAACGTCTGCGGCAACAGCGTCGACCTCATCGGCATCGGCAACCCCGCCGCCGGCAACGACTGCGGCAACGGCGGCTCCGGCGACCACGGCGACCCCGGGACACCGGACCGTCCCGGGACGCCGGACCGGCCCGGTGAGCCGGGCAGCCCCGACGGCCCCGGTGACGAGCCCGGCAGCCCGTCCACCCCGGACGGCGAGACCCCGGGCGACACCCCCGGCGGCTCCCCGGGCGGCGACGACCGGGGCTCCATCACCGCGCACCAGGACGGCGCGGCGCTGGCCGCCACCGGCAGCGAGGTGCCCCTGGGCCTCG
>NZ_JAAGMD010000219.1 GCF_010548465.1 Streptomyces sp. SID14436
CAGCGCCGCCGAGATCAGCGGGTGCGCGAACCGCAGCGCCGGGTCCTCCGGGTCGGTCGTCAGCAGCCCCAGCGCGGCGGCCTGCGCGGTCTCCGCCTCGGCCTGGTCACGTCCGGCCGCGTGCAGCAGCGCCAGCGTGGGCCGCGCGCCCGCGCTGGCCACCAGCAGGGTGCGGCGCGCCTCGTCGGACAGCATGCCCAGGCGGCTGAGCACCAGAGCCCGCAGCGAGGTCGGCACCGGCAGCGGCTCGCCCGGCCGGGGCCGGGTGGGGCTCTCGGCCAGGGCGCGGCCCAGTTCCAGCGCGAACAGCGGGTTGCCGCCGCTGGTGCGGTGGATGTCGCGGACGGTGGAGCGGGACAGCCCGGTGTAGCCGCGGTGGTCGAGCAGCGCGGACACCTGGGAGCGGGAGAACGGGCCCAGCCGCACCGCGTGGGTGTCCGGCGGGCAGGCCCGCAGGTGCCGGTCGTACTCCTGGCCCTCGGTGCGCACCGCGCACAGCATCTGCACCGGGGTGTCGCCCAGGCGCCGGGCGGCGAACCCGAGGAGTTCGGCGCTGGCGGAGTCCAGCCACTGGAGGTCGTCGGCGACGACCAGGACGGGGCCCTCGGCGGCCAGTGCCCGCAGCGTCGACAGGACCGCCAGCCGCAGCGCGAGCCCGTCGCGCTGGAGGGAGGACTCGCCGCGGCCGGTGAGCGCCGACTCCAGGGCGGTGCGCTGCGCGGCGGGCAGCCCGGCGGACACCCGGTCCAGGACGAGACCGAACAGATCGGCCAACGCCAGGAACGGCAGATGGGATTCGGACTCGGTGGCCGAACAGCGCAACACGGTGCGCGCCCCGCCGGCGTTTTCCGCCGCAAGTGCCCGCAGCACGGTCGATTTTCCTATTCCAGCGGGCCCGTGGAGCAGCACACTGCCGCCCCCGGCGAGCTGTCCGCGGGCGTCCGCGTACAACTCCTCCCGGCCGATGACCAGGTCGGGGCGGCACCTGGCAGGCTCCTTGAAGTCCCCTTGCACGGTCACCGCTCCCCTCCGAGTGTCGTGTCCTGGCCAATATTAGGCAATCGACTCTTTCATTTCGGACGGACGGCGTGGTGAGGGAAATAACAGTGCAGCGACATCCGGAAAAATCCAATGCCCCGCCCACGGAAATAGCACCCTGGCGGGAAATCACCGCAAACCTACGGCAACCACCCCGCCCTGCGTGCCGCGACCACGGCCTCGCCGCGGGTCCGCGCGCCCAGCTTGCGCATCGCCGACCGCAGGTACGCCTTGACGGTTTCGGCCGTCACGCCCAGCTGCCGCGCGGCCACCGCGTTGGTCGCCCCGGCCGCCACGCACCCGAGCACGTCCACCTCCCGGGGCGCGAGCCGCACCCCGGCCGGGGCGGCCGGGCCGGGAGCGAGCAGGGCACAGGCGTCCAGCAGCTCGCCCCGCAGGCCG
>NZ_JAAGMD010000242.1 GCF_010548465.1 Streptomyces sp. SID14436
CCCGGCCCCGACGGCCCCCGGCTGCGGGTGGACCGCGCACCGGCGGGGCCGCTGCTGCGCTGGACCACCGTCACCGGCCCCGACGACCCCGGCCCCGGCGAGCGGCTGAGCGCCCTCCTGGAGGAGCCGTTCGACCTGGCGGAGCAGCCGCTGTGGCGGTTCGAGTTCGTGGACGGCGGCGAACGCGGCCGGTATCTCCTCCTGGGCGCCCACCACGCGGTGAGCGACCTGCAGTCCCTGCTGCTGGTCGCCGCGGAGATCGACGCCGAACTGTCCGGCACCCCGCTCGACGGCACCCCCGACAACCGTGACCTCGCCCTGCTGGCCGAGGCCCAGCGGACCGGCCCGCACGACCCCGAAGCGTCCGCCGCGTGGCGCTCCGCCTTCGAGGGCGCCGCCCGCCTGGACCTGACGCTCAGCCACCCGCGCCCGGCCCGCCGGACCTACCGGGCCGGCAGCGTCACCGTGCCGCTGCCCGAGGAGCTCACCGCCCGCGTCGCGGCGGCAGCGAGCCGCCTCGCCGTCACCCCGGCCGCCTACTGCCTCGGCGTCCTCACCGTGCTCCTGGCCCGGCTGCGGGAACGCGAACGGTTCGTCCTCGCGGTCCCGGTGGACACCCGCATCCACGCCGACGCGCCCGGCGCCGTGGGCTTCTTCGGGGTGCCGGTGCCGTTCCCGGCCCAGGCCGGGCCGGGGGAGCGGATCGAAGAGGTGCTGCGCCGCACCGACCGGCGGCTGCGGCGGATCCTCACCCGGGGCGCCATGTTCTCCGACGTCCTGCCCGCCCTCGCCCGGCAGGGCCTGCACCGGCCCGAAGCCCCGCTGGTGGAGGTCTACTTCAACTACGTGCGCTCCGGCGCCGGCCGGATGGACCATCTGGAGGTGCTGCCCGCCGGCACGGGCTGGTCCGACCTCGACCTCATGGTCACCATGACCCCCGACGCGGGACGGATCCGGCTGGACCACAACCTCGACATCCTCGACGCGGCGACGACGCACGGCCTGGCACAGGAGTTCCTGCGGCTGCTGGAGACGGCGGCCCAGGACCCCTCCGGGACGGTCGCGGCGGAGCCTGCCCCCCGCACGGCCGCCGGACCCGGGCAGCAGGACGGTGCCCGCCCGGCCCTCGCCGCCACCTTCGCCCTCGGCCGGCTGCCCCTCATGTGCGGCACCGCCCTCGACGCCCGGCACGAGCACGACCGGGGTCCGGACCACCCCCGGACGACGGTCGCCGAGGCCCCCTACCACCAGGCGCTCGCCGCGCTCCGGGACCCCTCCGGGGTGCTCGCCGACCCGCGGACGGACGTGGGCGTGGTGCTGCTGCGCGGCGCCGACCTGGCCCGCTTCGGCCCCGTCGACGACACCCTGCTCGCCGAACTGCGCACCGCCTACCCGCAGGCCGTGCGCGACCTGGCCGAACGGACCGGAAAGCCCCTCGTCGTCGGCATTCTGCCCACGGCCCGGCCCGAGGACCGGTTCACGCACTGGGAGCAGGAGGTGACCGCCGCGCTCGGCGAACAGAACGGCGTCGCGGTCCTCGGGCCCGACGACTGGACCCGGCACCACCCGGTGGACGAACGCTTCGACGCACGCACCGAACGCCTCGCCCACCTGCCGTTCACCCCGCAGTTCCAGGCGGCCGTCGCGCTCACCCTCGCGGAGGTCGTCGACACGGTGCGCCGCCCGGCACCCAAGGTGATCGCGGTGGATGGCGACGAGACCCTGTGGGGCGGCGTGGCCGGGGAGACCGGCCCGGACGCCGTGGACCTCACCGGGGCACGCCGGACACTGGCGCGGCAACTGCTGCGCCTGCGGGAGGCCGGCGCCCTGCTCGTGCTCGTCAGCAACAACGACGAGGACGTCGTCCGCGCGGTGCTCGACCGTGCCGACAGCCCGCTCGGGCCCGAGCACTTCAGCGTGCTGTCCGCCGGCTGGGAGCCCAAACCGGAACGCCTCACCCGGGCGGCCCGGACCCTCGGCCTCGGCCTGGACAGCTTCCTGTTCCTCGACGACAACCCGGCCGAGATCGCCCGGATGCGGGCCGCGCTCCCGCAGGTGCTGTCGGTGACCTGCCCCCCGGCCGACCGACTACCCGCCCTCCTGCGGCGGTTGTGGCCCCTGGTACCGGCGGCGGTCACCGCGGAGGACGGCCTGCGGGCCCGCTTCTACGCCCAGGAACGCGAGCGGGACGCGGCCCGCGCCGAG
This sequence comes from Streptomyces sp. SID14436, assembly GCF_010548465.1. Lineage (GTDB taxonomy): Bacteria > Actinomycetota > Actinomycetes > Streptomycetales > Streptomycetaceae > Streptomyces. The sequence continues at coordinate 2,206 of NZ_JAAGMD010000242.1, forward strand.
GCGGGCTTCGAGGAGTTCCTGGCCGGCCTGGAACTGGCCGTGGACATCCGGCCCCTGGCCGACGCGGACGTCCGGCGGGGCGAACAACTCGTACGCCGCACCAACCAGTTCGTGCTGCGCGCCCGCGCGTCCGACGGCAAGGACCTGCAGCGGTGGCGGGCCGCCGGCGAGGTCTGGACGGCCGCGGCCCGCGACCGGTTCGGCGACTACGGGCAGATCGCCCTGCTCGCCGTCCGGGCGGACGGCGACCTGCTCGACGTCCTCGCCTGGGCGATGAGCTGCCGGGCACTGGGCCGCGGCGTCGAGGAGCGGCTGCTGCAGTGGCTGGCCGACCGCGCCGGCGCACTGGGCTGCACGAAGGTCCGGCTGACCGCGGACCGCACCCCGCGCAACGCACCGGCCCGGCGGCTGCTGGCCGCACTCGGCGGCGGCAGCCCGGACGACGACCGGCTGGAGGCCGTCGTGACACCGGAACACCTGCGCACGTTCCGGTCCTGGCGCACGACGGACGCACCGTCGTGACGCATGCGCACGACCGACCGGCGGACACACCCGCGGCAGCGGGACGGAAAGGACACCGAACAGTGACGGCAGCGAAGGCGTCGGGTGGCTACCGTGCGTGAGACGGAAGACCAGGACGCGGTGACCCGCGCCGAGGCGATCGAACAGGGCGGTGGCGGCCCGCTGGGCATCGCCGACCTGCTCGCCAGGGTGGCGGAGGCGGAAGCGGCACAGCCCGCGGAGCCTGCGCCGCCCCGGGCCACGGATGCGCGGCCCTCGGCCGCCCACGCGGCGAGCCCGCCCCCACCACCGGACGCCGACACGACGGATGCGCCGCCCCCACCGCCCGCGGACACGAC
>NZ_JAAGMD010000272.1 GCF_010548465.1 Streptomyces sp. SID14436
CAGTCCGCCCGACGGCGCCGACGGGGCCGGCTGGTCGCCCGGACCGCCCGGCGCAGGACCGGCCGGCGCGGCCGGTGCGCCGGACATGCCCGGCAGCAGGGGCTCACCACCGTCGGAGGGCAGCACGATGCCTTCGCGCGCGGGGCGCGCCGAGGGCTCCTCGCCCTGTCCACTCTGCGTCACCGGGACTCCTACCAATGGGGGACCTCGTGAATCGTCGACTCACGCTACCGGGTCCCCCGAGCGCGGTGCCACGCAGCACGGGGCCCACGCTCCTGCCCAGTGGGAGGAGTAACAAAACCACGTCACCGCACGCTGTTCATGGCTCCTTCCGGCACGTCAACTCCGTGACACCCGTGGGCACTCCGCCGCCCGCCCGCGGTTCCGGCCCGTCCACCCCGCTCACGCGGCCACGGGCAGGGCCGTGCGGGCGCCGAACTCCCGGACCACCGGCTCCTCCCGGTACGGCTCCAGCCGCTGCCGCAGGTCCTCCACGTACTCGGCGCCCCGGTCGGAGCGCAGCCCGTCGAGGAGTTCGACCGCCTGCAGGCCCGTGCTGCACGCCTGCTCGATCTCCCGCTGCTGCACCTGGGCCGTGGCCAACAACACATAGCCGATCGCACGCCGCCGCGCCCGCGACGGAGGGTGCCCGGCCAGGGAGGCCCGCGCGCACCGCTCGGCGGCCTGGGCCTGTCCGAGGTCCCGGTGGCAGTGCGCCAACTCGTCGGCGAGGTACGCCTCGTCGAAGTGGGCGATCCACACCGGGTCGTCGCCGGAGGCCGGGTCGGCGGCCTCCAGGGCGCTCATCGCGCGCCCGGCGGACGTCTCCGCGGCGCGCGCGTCGCCCATCAGGGCGTGCCCGCGCGCCTCCGCCGCGTGGAACATCGACTCCGCGCGCGGGGTCACCCTGCCGCGCGCGCCCTCCTGCGCCGCCCGCGCCAACTGCGCGATCTCGCGCGGGTTGCCGAGCTGCGCGGCGAGGTGGCTCATGGACGCGGCGAGCACGTAGCCGCCGTAGCCCCGGTCGCCGGCCGCCTGCGCCAGGCGCAGCGCCTGGATGTAGTAGCGCTGGGCGAGGCCGGGTTGGCCGGTGTCGACGGCCATGTACCCGGCGAGCTCGGTCAACCGGGACACCACCGCGAACAGTTCGCGGCCCACGGCCTCCCGGTAGGAGCCGGCGAGCAGCCCGGAGACGACGCTGTTGAGGTAGTGCACGACGACGGGACGCACATGTCCGCTGCCGTACTGGTGGTCGAGGTCGACCAGGGCCTGCGTCATGGAGCGCACGGCCGCCACGTCGGACCGGCCCACGCGCGGTCCCGCCGAGCGGGCCACCTGGGCGTCGGGGAGGGAGATCAGCCAGTCCCGGCTGGGCTCCACCAGGGCGGACGCGGCGACGGAGGATCCGGACAGGAAGTCCCGGCGCCCCACGTCGCTGCGCCACAGCTCACACACCTGCTCGATGGCGCCCAGTACCGTCGGCGAGAACTGGAGGCCCACTCCGGAGGAGAGGTTCTTGCCGTTGGCCATGCCGATCTCGTCGATCGTGACCGTGCGGCCCAGTTTGCGGCCCAGTGCTTCCGCGATGATCGCCGGTGCCCGTCCGCGCGGCTGCTGACCGCGCAGCCAGCGGGCCACGGACGTCTTGTCGTACCGCAGGTCGAGGCCGTGCTCGGCCCCGCACATGTTGACCCTGCGGGCGAGGCCGGCGTTGGAGCATCCGGCCTCCTGGATGAGCGCTTGCAGCCGTTCGTTCGGCTGTCGCGCGACGAGTGGCCTCGCGGCCATGGCGTACCCCCTGCTGTCTCGGCGGCTCCGCGGCCGTACTCCTCGCGTCGCTGCGGGAAGTTGCGGCCGTGAAGATCAATGCCCCGCCCCGGTGCCGAAAATGCGAGGTGCGTGAGGTTTGCCGGGGTTACTGCTGATCCCGGCCCTTCTCCTGGTTACCCAGGCGCGGCGGCGGATCCCCCTGCGCGCCCCCGCGGATGCACCCATGCGCCCCGGTTGCGGGCCGGGTGCTCTCCCCCCGCGCACGCGCACGGGCGTAACCCCTGGTGACGGCCGTAGTTGTGTTCATCGTGGAAGAGACGATCCCGGGCACCGAAGCCGCACAGATCCCGAAGCAGCGCGGGGAATCGCTGCTGGACACCGCAGTTCGCTACGCCGAGGAGCGGCACTGGGACGTGTTCCCGGGCACCTGGCTCGAACCCGTCGGCGGGGTCCAGCGCTGTTCGTGCGGTGACGCCGCGTGTCCCGCCCCCGGCGCACACCCCGACGGGCCGGACTGGGCGGACCGGGCGACGGGCAGCGCGACCGCCGCCCGCCGCATGTGGCAGGAGCGTCCGACGGCGTCCGTGCTGCTGCCCACGGGCCGTACGTTCGACGCGATCTCCGTGCCGGAGACGGCGGGCTTCCTCGCGCTCGCCCGCATGGAACGGATGGAGCTGACGCTCGGTCCGGTGACCCTGACCCCGCACCGGCGCATGGAGTTCTTCGTCCTGCCCGGCGCGGCGGCGAAGGTGCCGGAGCTGGTGCGCACCCTGGGCTGGCCGCCCGCCTCGCTGGACCTGACGGTGCTGGGCGAGGGCGCCTGGGTGGCCGCGCCGCCCACCCGGTTCGGGTCCCGGGGGGCCGTGCAGTGGGCCTGCCGGCCGACCCCGGCGAACCGGTGGCTGCCGGACGCGGAGGAGCTGATCTCGCCGCTGGCCTACGCGTGCGGGCGGGACAGGCAGGGGGCGGGACAGGCAGGGGGCGCCTCCGCGCGCCCCTGAGCGACTCCCCCGTCCCGCCGTAGGGTTCTCGTTCGACGGAGGGAGACGCGGTGGGCGCTAGTGCCGTACGTGTGGAAGGGCTCTGGAAGCGGTTCGGGCAGCAGGTCGCGGTCGCCGGGATCGATCTGGAGCTGCCCGCGGGCCGGTTCATCGGGCTCGTCGGCCCGAACGGGGCCGGGAAGACGACCACGCTGTCGATGGTGACCGGGCTGCTGCGCCCCGACGGGGGCACGGTCGAGGTCGTCGGCCACGACGTGTGGCGCGACCCGGTCGAGGTGAAGGCGCGCATCGGTGTGCTGCCCGAGGGCCTGCGGCTGTTCGAGCGGCTCTCGGGCCGCGAACTGCTCGGCTACTCCGGCCGGTTGCGCGGGCTGCCCGGCGCCGAGGTCGACAAGCGGGCCGGGCAGCTGCTCGACGTGCTGGACCTCGCCGGGGCCCAGCACAAGCTGGTGGTCGACTACTCCACCGGCATGCGCAAGAAGATCGGCCTCGCCACCGCCCTGCTCCACAACCCCGAAGTCCTCTTCCTGGACGAGCCGTTCGAGGGCGTCGACCCGGTCTCCGCGCAGACCATCCGGGGCGTCCTGGAGCGCTACACCGCCTCCGGCGCCACCGTCGTGTTCTCTTCCCACGTCATGGAGCTGGTCGAGTCGCTGTGCGACTGGGTGGCGGTGATGGCCGCGGGCCGGATCCGCGCGCACGGCCCGCTCGCCGAGGTCCGCGGCGACGCCTCCTCGTTGCAGGAGGCTTTCCTCGAACTCGTCGGTGCGCACGGCCGCGACGCGGCGTCCGACCTGGACTGGCTCGGCGGCGGCGGTGCCCGGTGAGCGCGCCCGCCCTCACCCCGGTCATGGTCCGGCTGAAGCTGTCCCTGCTGCGCAACGGCCTGCGCCAGTCCGGCGGGCGCCGGGCCGCGTACATCGCCTCGGCGGTCTGCGCGCTGCTCTTCGCCGTGCTCCAGTTCGCCGGCCTGGTCGCGCTGCGCGGGGTCGGCCATGTGGAGTCCCTGGTGGTGCTGCTGGTGGCGGTGCTGGGCCTCGGCTGGGCGGTGATACCGCTGTTCTTCCCCAGCGGCGACGAGACGCTGGACCCGACCCGGCTGGTGATGCTGCCGCTGCGGCCCGAACCGCTGGTGCGGTCCCTGCTGGTGGCGTCCCTGGTGGGCATCGGGCCGCTGTTCACGCTGTGCCTGCTGGCCGGTTCGGTGATCGCCGTGGCGGACGGCGCGGCCGCCTTCGCGGTCGGGGTCCTCGCCGTCCCGCTGGCGCTGCTGGTGTGCGTGGCGCTCGCGCGGGCGGTCACCGCGGCCAACGTACGGCTGCTGAGCAGCCGCCGCGGCCGGGACCTGGCGGTGCTCAGCGGTCTGCTGATCGCGGTCGGCGCTCAGGTGGTCAACTTCGGCGCCCAGCGGCTCGGTTCCTCCGGCCTCGCACAGCTCGACCCGGTGGCGGACGTCCTGGGCTGGATCCCGCCGGCCTCCGCGCCGGCCGCGGTGCACGCGACCGGTGAGGGCTCCTACGCCGGCGCCGCCGCCCGGCTCGCCCTCACCGCGGGCGCCCTGGCCGTGCTGCTGGCGCTGTGGACGCGGTCCCTGACCCGGCTGATGACGGCACCCGACGGCTCCACCCTGCCGGCGTCCGGGCCGGCCGCCCGCGACCGCTCCTCCGGCGGACTCACCCGGCTGCTGCCCACGGGCCGCACCGGCACGGTCATGGCCCGCGGCCTACGCTACGTCTGGCGCGACCCCAAGACGAAGGCCGCGTGGGTCACCTCGCTCGCGATCGGCCTGATCGTGCCGGTCTTCAACGCCTGGCAGGGCACCGGCTCCGTGTACTTCGCCTGCTTCGCCGCCGGGATGCTCGGCATCATGATGTACAACCAGTTCGGCCAGGACACCTCGGCGTTCTGGATCGTCGCGACGACGATCTCCTCCTCCCGGGACGCCCACGCCGAGCTGCGCGGCCGGGCGCTGGCCCTGCTGGTGATCACCCTGCCGTACGCCACGTTCGTGACCGTCCTGACCGCGGCCGTGCTGGGCGACTGGGAGCGGATGCCGGAGGCGCTGGGCCTGTCCTTCGCCCTGCTCGGCGCGATGCTGGCGACCGGCGCCTGGACCTCGGCCCGCTTCCCCTACTCCATCCCGCAGGAGGGCTACAAGAACGTCGCCCCCGGCCAGACCGGCCTCGCCTGGATCTCCGTCTTCGGCGGCATGATGGCGGCGGCGGTCCTGTGCGCCCCGGTCATCGCCGCGACGATCTGGCTCAACGTCAGCGCGGACGGCCGCCAGTGGGCCTGGCTCCTCCTCCCCGCGGGCGCCCTCTACGGCGCCGCCCTCACCACCCTCGGCCTCCGCCTGGCCGCCCCCCGGACCGCAGCCCGCCTCCCGGAGATCCTCACGGCCGTCAGCAGGGCGTGACCGGGGGACGCTGCCGGGGGCCCGGGGGGGGGCGGCTCGCGCGGGGCGCGGGGCGGGGCAGCGGCTGCTCGCGCGG
>NZ_JAAGMD010000301.1 GCF_010548465.1 Streptomyces sp. SID14436
GCCCCGACGGGCAGCTCGGCCGTCACGCGCCAGCCCCCGCCGGGGAGCGGGCCCGCCACCAGCCGCCCGCCGACCGAGGCGGCCCGTTCCCGCATCCCGATCAGGCCGAAACCGTCACCACCGGTGCCCTCGCCCGGCGTGCCGTCACCCGGCGTGCCGTCCCAGGCCGCCCGGGCGTCCTCGGCCCCGGTGCCGGACACGCCCCCGCCGTCCGGCGCGGTACGGCCGTGGTCCACTCCGCCGTGGCGTCCGTCGTCGGTGACCTCCACCCTCAGCCGGTGCCCCTCCGTACTCACCGACACCCTCGCGTGCCGCGCGTCCGCGTGTCTGATCACGTTGGTCAGTGCCTCCTGCACGATCCGGTAGGCGGCCAGCTCCACCACCTGCGGCAGCGGCCCGGCCGCCACCCGCAGTGTCACGTCGAGACCCGTCCCGCGCACCCGCTCCACCAGGTCCGCCAGCTCCGCGAGCCGGGGCGCCGGGCCGGTCAGGTCTCCGCCCTCCGACCGCAACACGCTGACCGTGGCGCGCAGTTCGTGCACCGCCTCCTTGCCGGACGCCCGCACCTGCCGCATCGCCTCCCGCGCCACCTCCGGGCGGGCGTCGAAGGCGTCGAGGGCCAGCCCGGCCTGCACGGTCATCGCCGACACGGTGTGGGCGACCACGTCGTGCAGCTCGCGCGCGATCCGCACCCGCTCCTGCTCCACCCGGCGGCGCGCCTCGCGCTCCCGTTCCGCCTCCGCCCGCTCGGCCCGGTCCGCGTACTCGCGCATCAGCTCCCGTCGCCCGCGCACGGCCTCGCCCAGCAGCAGCGGCACCAGCGGCCACAGCATCTCCAGCAGGGGTGCCCCCTGCGGCTGCACCACGTCGATGCCCGCCACCAGCGACACCGCGCCGGAGATCACGGCGGCGACCACGGCGGTCCGCACGGTCCGCCTCCGGTCCCCCTGCACGGCGACGGCGTACAGAGCCACCATGACGGGCAGGTTGAGCAGTTCCCCGATGTGCCCGTACAGCGCCCACCCGGCGCACGCCGCTCCGGTGACCACCGTGACCGCGACCGGATACCGGCTGCGCACCAGCAGCGCCCCGATGGACACCGCGAACAGCAGCCAGGTCACCTCGTCGGCCTGCCGGTAGCCGGGCTCGTTGACCGCGGCGTCCGAGCCGGTGAGCACGGCGACGACCGCCGCGATCAGGAGGTCCACGACCGGCGGCGGCAGCGGCCGGCCCGGAGGGAGGAGGTACCGGTACCGGGAGATCCGGGAGATCCGGGAGGCAGAACGGCTCACGGCGCCACCGTAGGAGCCCGGGGCGGTGAACGCGTACGACCTGGGGAGTACACGCCGGGTTCCCGTCCCGCCCCGCCGGCGGACCGCCGGGGACGGCCGTCGGGCCCGCCCCACGGCCGGCGGTCCTCAGGCCGCCTCACGGAGAGCGCGGGTGTCCTCAGGCCCGCCTCACGGAACGCGCGGTCCTCAGGCCACCTCGCGGAGCGCGGTCCTCAGGCCGCCTCACGGAGCGCGGGGTCCTCCGGGCGCGCCGGGTCCCGCACCACGCGGCGGCGCCGGACCGGCATGCCGAGCAGCGGGTTGGCGACGCCCCAGGCGGCGCCCTTGTTGACCAGTTCCTTGTAGACGGCGGCGAGCCGCCCGGTCAGGGCCGCGCGGACGGCGCGGTCGTCGGCGGTGACGTACTGGATGAGGCCCTCCTTGCGGCCCAGCGAGATGCACTGGTTGAAGTAGCGCATCGGCACATGGGGCAGCTTGCCGCCGGTCAGGCGGGCCGTGATCGCGTCGGCGGCCTGCCAGGCGGTGGGCACGCCGGAGGCGCACGACATGCGCAGCGGCTTGTCGCCCGGACCCATCACCATGGCGGTGTCCCCGATGGCGTACACGTCCGGGTGGGAGACCGAGCGCAGGGTGCCGTCGACGACGACCTGGCCGGTGTCCGTGACCTCCAGGGCGGTGCCGCGGGCGATCGGATGGACGGCGAAGCCGGTGGTCCACACGGTGACCGCGGCGGGGAGGGTGGTCCCGTCGGCGGTGGTGAGGTGGTCGGGGGCCACGGCGGCGACGGAGGCGTTCTCGTGCACGGTGATGCCGAGCCCGCCGAACACCTTCCGCAGGTGCGCCCGGCCCTTGTCGGACAGCCAGTCGCCGAGCGTGCCGCGGGTGGCGAGGGCGACGTCGAGGTCCGGGCGGGCCTCGGCGATCTCGGTCGCCGCCTCCACCCCGGTCAGGCCGCCCCCGACGACGACCACGGACTCCCCGGCCGCCAGCCGGGCCAGGCGCTCGCGCAGCCGGAGCGCTCCGGGGCGGCTCGCGATCTCGTGGGCGTGCTCGGCCACGCCGGGCACCCCGTGGTCGTTCCAGCCGCTGCCGAGGGCGTACACGAGGGTGTCGTACGCCAGTTCCTCCTCGGTCCCGCCGCCTCCCCGCGACGCGGTGCCGACGACGGTGACGGTTTTGCGGTCGACGTCGATGCCGGTGACCCGGGCCTGCTTCAGGACGACGCCGGTGCCCGCGAGCATGTCCCGCAGCGGGCGGGGGCGGAGGTCCTGGCCGGCCGCGAGCTGGTGCAGGCGCACCCGCTCGACGAAGTCGGGTTCGGCGTTGACGAGGGTGATGGTGACGTCGTCACGGTGCAGTCGCCTGGCGAGGCGCCCGGCGGCGCTGGCTCCGGTGTATCCGGCTCCGAGTACGACGATGCGGTGCTGCATGTCCCTGCTCCTGTCTTGAGCGGATTCGCCCCTTGAACCGGACAGGGCGCCGTTTCCTGACAGGAAAGGAATGTGACCTGCATCACATAGAGGGCGGACGGTGCCAGAAGGCCTGTCAGAAGGTCCGGGGGAGCACCGGTTCGCCGCGGTCGGTGGCCGCCCACTGCCGGGACAGGCGTTCCAGCTTGTCGGGGTTGACCTGGCTGCGGAGGGCCGCGATGCCGTCGCCGGTGATCTCCAGGCACATGACGCCGACCACCCGGCCGTCGACGACCGCCACGAGGGCGGGCTCGCCGTTGGCGGTCGTGACGTACAGCGCGGGCGAGCCGCCGACCAGGGAACGCTTGGCCTGGGACGGGACGAACAAACCCCGCATGAACTTCGCGACCGCGACCGCGCCCTCGAACGCCTTGGCCCGGGCGGGCGCCTTCCCGCCGCCGTCGCCGACCGCGACCGCGTCCTCGGTGAGCAGCCGTACCAGCGGCTCGGTGCGGCCGCTGGTGGCGGCCGCGAGGAACTCGTCGATGACCCGCCGGGCCGCCGCCTCGTCGATCTCGCTGCGCCGCCGGCCCGCGGCCACGCGCTCCTTGGCCCGGTGCAGGATCTGCTGGCTGGCCGCCTCGCTGATGTCGAGGATCGCGGCGATCTCCCGGTGCGGGTAGTCGAAGGCCTCCCGCAGCACGTACACGGCGCGCTCGTTGGGGGACAGCCGCTCCATCAGCACCAGCACCGCGTACGACACCGACTCGCGCTGTTCGGCGGTGTCGGCGGGGCCGAGCATCGGGTCCCCCTCGATCAGCGGCTCGGGGAGCCACTGGCCCACATAGGTCTCGCGCCGGGCCCGGGCCGAGGAGAGCTGATTGAGGCAGAGGTGGGTGAGGACCTTCGTCAGCCATGCCTCGGGCACCCTGATCCGGTCGACGTCGGCCGCCTGCCAGCGCAGGAAGGTCTCCTGCACGGCGTCCTCGGCCTCGCTCGCCGAGCCGAGGAGGCGGTAGGCGATGGCTTCCAGGCGGGGCCTGGCGGCCATGAACCGGTCTACGTCGTGCGCGGTCGGGCCCATGGACCGGATCCTAACGCCCGGGCCGCCACCCCCACCGGACCCCGCGCCCCACCGGACCCCGCGCCCCGGCGGGCCCGGGCCCGGGTGCCTCCGG
>NZ_JAAGMD010000333.1 GCF_010548465.1 Streptomyces sp. SID14436
GGGCGGGCCGCGGCGTCACCGGGTGGCCCCGGACCGGCCGGTGACCGGCTCGGCGGGCGCGGGGACGGCGGGGGTGCGCGGTTCGTCGGCGGTCACCGCGGGGTGCCAGCCGTCCCGGCCGATCACCCGGACCAGGGCGGTCACCATGCGCGGGTCGAAGTGGTCGCCCGCGCACCGCTGGAGTTCCCGCAGCGCCACGGGCACCGGCCGGGCCCGGCTGTAGGAGCGGGTGGAGGTCATCGCGTCGAAGGCGTCGGCGACCGCGACCACCCGCGCGGACTCGGGGATCTGGCCGCCCGTCAGCCCGTAGGGGTAGCCCGTGCCGTCCATCCGCTCGTGGTGGTGCAGCACCGCCTCCCGGGCCTCCCCGAGGAAGGAGATCCCGCGCACCATCTCGTGCCCGTACTCGGGGTGCAGCTCGATCACCCGGCGTTCCTCGGGGGTGAGCGGGCCGTCCTTGGTGAGCAGCCGGGTGGGGACGCCCAGTTTCCCGACGTCGTGCAGGATGCCCGCGAATCGCAGCACCTCGACGCGCTCGTCGTCCATGCCGAGTTCACGCGCGATCATCATGGAGGCGTGGCCGACGCGTTCGCTGTGCCCGCGCGTGTAGCCGTCCTTGATGTCGACGGCCTGGACCAGGGCGCGGATCGTCGCCTGGTGGGCGGCGCGCTCCTGGTGGTACTGGGCGAACGCCCACCAGGAGACGGCCATCGGCAGCAGCACCAGCTGCGCGGCGACCGGCCCGTAGGGGCTGCGCCAGAGCAGGGCCATCATCAGGGCGGCCAGCCCGTGCACGGTGACGGGCACCAGCAGCGGCAGGAGCAGCCGCCACCATGCGACCGGTCCGGGCACCCCGGCGGTGTGGCCCAGCGGCCGGCCCGCGACGAGGGCGCGCAGGACGCCGTCGAGCAGGGTGAGCACGAGGCAGAACGCGAGGACGGCGGCGCCGGCCGCGGCGAGGGCGCCGGGGACGTCGCC
>NZ_JAAGMD010000352.1 GCF_010548465.1 Streptomyces sp. SID14436
GCACGGAGTCCGGGGCCGGGGCGGGGGCCGGCGTCGGGGGAGCGGCGGGACGGGCGGCGGACCGCCGGGCCGCCCCCGTGCCCAGGGCCTCGCGCACGGCGTCCAGTTCGGTCCGCAGCTCCGACGGGGCGGGGAAGTTCTCGTCCCGCTCCAGCAGCACGCCCGGGGGCGAGGTGCGGGAGGCGAGGTCGGCGAGGATGTCGAGCACCGGCCGCGGGACGGGATGGGCGTGGCTGTCGTGCCACACGCCGTCCCGCTCGAAGCCGCCGGCGACATGGACGTAGGCGATGGCCTCCAGCGGCAGGCCGGAGAGGGCCTCGGCGGGGTCCTCGCCGCGGTTGACGTGGTTGGTGTGCAGGTTGGCGACGTCGATGAGCAGCCGCACGCCGGTGCGGTCGGCCAGCTCGTACAGGAACTGGCCCTCGGTCAGTTCGTCGTCCGGCCAGGACAGCAGGGCCGCGATGTTCTCCAGGGCGAGCGGGACCGGCAGGGCGTCCTGCGCGACGCGGACGTTCTCGCACAGCACGTCGAGCGCGTCCCGGGTGCGCGGCACGGGCAGCAGGTGCCCGGCCTCCAGGCGCGGGGAGGCGGTCAGCGGCCCGCCCGCGCGGACGAAGGCGATGTGTTCGGTGACCAGCGGTGCCCGAAGGGCGGCGGCCCGCTCGGCGAGGGCGTCGAGCCGCCCGGGGTCCGGCCGGTCGGCGCCGCCGAGGCCCAGCGAGACGCCGTGCGGCACCACGGTCACCCCGCGGCGGCGCAGGCGCAGCAGCGACTCGGGCAGATGTCCGGGGCACACGTTCTCGGCCACGACCTCGACCCAGTCGATCCCCGGCATCGCCTCGACGGCGTCCGCGATCTCCGGCCGCCAGCCGATCCCCGTCCCCAGTCGCTGCCGCATCGTCCCCTCCTCCACCCGGCCGCCGGTCGTCCGGCGGTCCGGCCCCCGATGTGTTCCGGCCCCCGCCGGACGTCCCTCGCGGACGTGACGGGGGTATCGCCCCGCGGCGGGGACACGAACCGTCCGGCGGGCACCTTCAGAGGAACATTTGAGCTTCGGGGGGCGGGGCGGAGCAGCGGACCGGCAGGGGGCGCGGCCGCCCCCTGCCGGTCCGGGCGGTCACGCCAGCGCGAAATAGCGCGCCCACACGTAGACGGCGGCCAGCGACACCGTGACGGCGGTGACGACCAGTCCGTAGCGGCTGAACTGCCAGAACGAGATGTGGTGGCCGGAGCGCTCGGCGATCCCGATGACGACGACGTTCGCCGAGGAGGCGATGATCGTCGCGTTGCCGGCGAGGTCCGCGCCGAGGGCGAAGGACCACCACAGCATGCCCGCCTCCGCGGTACCGCCGGCCGCGTTCACGATCTCCTCGACGATCGGGCTCACCGATGCCACGAAGGGGATGTTGTCGATGAGCGCGGACGGCACCACCGAACCGAACACCAGGGCCATCGAGGTGGCGAACAGGTTCCCGCCGGTGGCCTCGGCCGCCGCTTCGCCCAGGTCGCCGATGACGCCCATGTTCACCATCGCCCCGACCATGACGAACAGTCCGGTGAAGAACGCCAGCGTCTCCCACTCGACGTCCTTCATGACCTCGCCGGTGTTCAGCCGGGACACCGCGAGCAGCAGCAGACCGCCGCTGATGGCGATCACCGAGGGCTCCAGATCCAGCCAGGTGTGCAGCACGAAGGCGACCATCACGACGCCCATCACCGCACCGCTGACGGCGAGCAGCCGGCCGTCCTTGATGGCGTCGCGCGGGTCGAGCTCCATCACGGACGCGACGCGCTCGGGGTCGTAGGTGAACGCTTTGCGGAACATGACCCGGGCCATCAGGATGAACACGATCATCAGCACGATGACGATCGGCGTCATGTGGATCACGAAGTCGTTGAAGCTCAGACCCGCGCGCGAGCCGATCATGATGTTGGGCGGGTCGCCGATGAGGGTGGCCGCGCCGCCGATGTTGCACGTCATCACCTCGGCGATGAGGTACGGCACCACGGGCAGCCCGAGGCGGTTGCAGACCAGGATCGTCACCGGCGCGACCAGCAGCACGGTCGTGACGTTGTCCAGCCAGGGGGAGAACACGGCCGTCACCAGGATGAGCAGCACCATCAGCCGGTACGGTTTGCCGCGCGCGCGGCGCGCCGCCCAGATCGCGATGTACTCGAAGACGCCGGTCTGTTTCAGCACGGCGACGATCAGCATCATGCCGAGCAGCAGGACGATGACGTCCCAGTCGATGCCCGCGTCCTTGGAGAAGAAGGCGTGCTCGGGGTCGGTGGCCCCGATGAGCAGCATCAGCACGCCGCCGCCCAGCGCGGCGGCCACCCGGTGGACCCACTCCGTGGCGATCAGTACGTAGACGGCGACGAACACTGCGATCGCCGCCCACGTCAGAACGCTCAACGCGCCACCTGCCCCGTGCCGGCCGGGCCGGATACGGAGGGGATTGGGGTGCGGGTCGACAACAGGAGGGGTCCGGGAACCGTTCGGGAGTGATCAGGGCGCTGTGGCGCTGCGCGCATGAGCGAGGAGCTCCTCTCGTCGTCCGGGCCCGCAGCACTGCCGTGTAGCAGCCAGGACCCACGACGACGCCGCTCCCCTGCTCGGGGAGCGGACGGACAGGACGGTGCGGCGCTTCGGCTGTCGCAACCGAGGGCGCCTGCAGACCCGCAAGACGAGCGTTCGCCCTCACCGCACGACGGACTGTGCTGGGGCGGTGATGTGCGTCCCACCCTCTCGCGCGCGCGGGAACGCGGACCATAAGGGTCAGCACCCAGATGGCGGGGGGTGCACCCTGTAGGGGTGATTGAGGGTCAGCCCCCATTGACAGCCAAGTCCGCTTTTCGGCCCCCTTACGGGGCGGCGCGGCAAAGGCCACAGTGTGGCCCACCGCCGGGCGTTCAGCACCCGGAATCGTCGGAAAGGAGCCGGCCCAGCGGACCCAGGTCCAGGTTCAGGTCGCCGCGGGTCAGGCCGTGCTGGGCGCAGAGCTCGTCCATGCGCCGGTCGAGCAGCATCAACGCGGTGCCGAGCCGGTCCTCCTGATCCGGGCTCAGGGTGCCCTCGTCGAAGCGGCGCACGGCCTGCCGCTCCATGAGCTGGCGCAGCAGTTCCACGACGGTGAGCACCAGGGCGGCCAGGTCGTTGGTGACACGCTCGGGGTCCAGGTCGACCGTGTGGCGGCCGCCGCGGGGCGCCGTCACAGCGGCCCGCTGTCCGCCCAGGGGGCGGGCATCCGCTCGCTGACCGACGCCAGCAGGGCGTGCAGCGAGATCCGTACCAGCGGCACGTCGGCGATCGCCAGCACCAGGTCGCCGCTGACGACGACCCCGGTCGCCAGGACCCGGTCCAGCAGGTCCACCAGCGGCACACCGGCCGGGGCGTACGGGGCGGGCAGGTCCCAGGGGACGGGCGCGGCGCCGGGGGTCCGCGGGTCGGCGGCGGTCACGCGCGCACCCCCGGGGCCGCC
>NZ_JAAGMD010000379.1 GCF_010548465.1 Streptomyces sp. SID14436
CACCGGTCAGCACCAGCGTCGGCACCAGCGGCGAGGCGAACAGCGGCAGCGAGAAGTCCAGGTCCAGGCTCGCGCTGACCACGGCGATCGCGGGCGCGGGCCCCTGCCCCGCCGCCTGCCGGGCCGCCGCGAACTCCGCCCGCGCGCGGGCCGGGCGGTAGCCCTCCTGCCGTACCGTCTCGGCGCCGACGACCACCACGTCGGCGAGCGCCCGCAGCGTGCCGAAGATCCGCATGTCGGCGGCGCAGGAGATGGGCTGCGAGCGGCCGTCGTGCTGGGCCGCCCCGTCCAGGGTGGACACCATGTTGGCCCGCAGCCACGGCGCGGGGCCGTCCGGCCCCGGCTCCGGGTAGGCGTACGCGGCGGCCAGCTCGGCCAGGCTCCACTCCCGGCCGGCCCCGGCCGGAGCCCCCTGGGCGCCCTCGCCGCCGGACGCGCCGGAACCGTCGGCGGCACCGGCCGCACGGTCGGGAGCTGCTGTTTCGTAGGTCACAGGGAACAGGCGTCGCATGCGGTGCAGTGTTCCACGCCCCGTAGCATGGGTAAGCGTGTCGTCCTCCTCCGCGTCCTCCGCCGCCGCCTCCCCGTCCGGTCCCCCGACCGGCCTGGCCCCGCTGTCCCTGTGCGCCCGCGAGCCGCACGTCCCCGCGGACCGGCTGGTCGCCGAGATGGTGCCGCCGCCCCGCTTCGACGCGGTCCGCTTCGGCACCTACATACCGGACCCGGACCAGCCCAGCCAGACCGAGGCGGTGGGCGTCCTGGAGCAGTTCGCCGCCGGGCTCGGCCCGGCGCCCTCCGGCGGTTCCGGCAGGCGCCGGCTGTTCGGCTTCGGCAAGGCGCCCCGCAAGGCCCCGGCCGGCCCGCGCGGCGTCTACCTCGACGGCGGCTACGGCGTGGGCAAGACCCACCTGCTGGCCTCGCTCTGGCACGCCACGCCCGCCGAGCCCTCCCTCAAGGCGTTCGGCACCTTCGTGGAGCTGACCAACCTGGTCGGCGCCCTGGGCTTCCAGCAGACGGTCCGCACCCTCTCCGGGCACCGCCTGCTGTGCATCGACGAGTTCGAACTCGACGACCCGGGCGACACGGTGCTCGTGTCCACCCTGCTCGGCAAGCTGGTCGAGGCGGGCGTCGCGCTCGCCGCCACCTCCAACACGCTGCCCGGCAAGCTGGGCGAGGGCCGCTTCGCGGCGGCCGACTTCCTGCGCGAGATCCAGGGCCTGTCGGCCCACTTCCGCGCCCTGCGCATCGACGGCGAGGACTACCGCCACCGCGGGCTGCCCGAAGCGCCGCCGCCGTACTCCGACGACGTCGTGACCGCCGCCGCGCAGGCCACCGACGGGGCCTCCCTGGACGCCTTCCCCGACCTGCTGGACCACCTCGCGAAGGTCCACCCCAGCCGGTACGGCGCGCTGACCGACGGGCTGCGCGCGGTGTGCCTCACCGGGGTGCGGCCGGTGCCGGACCAGTCGACCGCGCTCCGGCTGGTGGTCCTCGCCGACCGGCTCTACGACCGGGAGATCCCGGTACTCGCCTCCGGGCTGCCCTTCGACCAGCTGTTCGGCGAGGAGATGCTGAAGGGCGGCTACCGCAAGAAGTACTTCCGGGCGATCTCGCGGCTCACCGCCCTGGCCCGGGACGCGGGGCGCCTCACCGGCGACCGCTGACCCCTCGCCTCCGGCCGCCCGGCCGGCCCGCCCCTCCCCCGCCCGCACGCGCCATGGCCCCGCGCCCCGGCGCGTGCCTATCGTGGGGAGAGCCGACACACGTGCGCGCACCGGCACGGTCGGGCCTTCGGACGGGAGGTCGGCATGGTCGAGGAGCTGCTCGCCGCGGTCGCCGCGGCGGGGGCCGCGGGCGTCGTCTACATCGCCGCCGCGGCACGGGTGGTCAAACAGTACGAGCGCGGGGTCGTCTTCCGGCTCGGCCGGGTGCACCGCGGGGTGCGCACCCCGGGGTTCACGCTGATCGTGCCGTTCGTGGACCGGCTGCACAAGGTGAACCTGCAGATCGTCACGCTGCCGGTGCCCGCCCAGGAGGGCATCACCCGGGACAACGTGACGGTGCGCGTCGACGCGGTCGTCTACTTCAAGGTCGTCGACGCCACGGACGCCCTGGTGCAGGTCGAGGACTACCGGTTCGCGGTCTCCCAGATGGCGCAGACCTCGCTGCGCTCCATCATCGGCAAGAGCGACCTGGACGATCTGCTGTCCAACCGGGAGAAGCTCAACCAGGGGCTGGAGCTGATGATCGACAGTCCCGCGGTGGGCTGGGGCGTGCACGTCGACCGGGTGGAGATCAAGGACGTCTCCCTGCCGGAGACGATGAAGCGCTCGATGGCCCGCCAGGCCGAGGCCGACCGGGAACGCCGGGCCCGCATCATCAACGCCGACGCCGAGCTCCAGGCGTCGAAGAAACTCGCCGAGGCCGCCCAGCAGATGGAGGACACCCCCTCCGCCCTGCACCTGCGGCTGCTCCAGACGGTCGTCGCCGTCGCCTCCGAGAAGAACTCCACCCTGGTCCTGCCCTTCCCCGTGGAGCTGCTGCGCTTCGTGGAGCGGGCCCAGACGCAGCAGGCGCCGCCGCCTCCCGACC
This sequence comes from Streptomyces sp. SID14436, assembly GCF_010548465.1. Taxonomy (GTDB): domain Bacteria; phylum Actinomycetota; class Actinomycetes; order Streptomycetales; family Streptomycetaceae; genus Streptomyces. The sequence goes on from NZ_JAAGMD010000379.1 coordinate 2,593, forward strand.
CGTGACACGTGCTACGCGCGTGGTTCACGCGGCTCCCCCCAAGTGATAGACACGGCGGGGTCACTGTTCCTGTCCGCCAGCAGGAAGGTTCCCCCCATGACCGAAACCGGGTCGCCCAGCGCCGGTCCCGCCCTCACGCCCGACTCCGGGGCCACCGGCTCGACACGGCGTCAGATGCTCGCCCGTTCCGGCGCCCTGGGTGTCGGCATCGCCTTCACCGGCGCGCTCTCCGAACTGTTCACCGGCTCCGCCGCCGCGCAGGCCCTCGGACACGACGGCTACGGCCCGCTCGTGCCCGACCCCGACGGCCTGCTCGACCTGCCGAAAGGTTTCCGTTACCGGGTGCTCTCCCGGGAGGGCGACCCGCTGCGCTCCGGCGAGGGCCCGGTGCCCTCCAACCACGACGGGATGGCCGCCTTCCGCGGCCGGCGCGGCCAGGTGCACCTCGTCCGCAACCACGAGAACCGCGAGGCCGGCCGGGTACCGGTGCCGGCCGTCGACGGCCTCACCTACGACCCTGAGGGCAAGGGCGGCTGCACCTCGCTGACCCTGGACGCGCACGGCCGGGTCCGCTCGGAGCGGGTCGCCATCGCCGGTACGGCCGTCAACTGCGCGGGCGGACCGACGCCCTGGAACACCTGGCTGACCTGCGAGGAGACCGAGGACAAGGCCGGCACCAACGGCTACACCAAGGACCACGGCTTCATCTTCGAGGTCGACGGGGCCGACCCGCGCCGCACGGGTGCGGTGCCGCTCACCGCGATGGGCCGCTTCCAGCACGAGGCCGTCGCCGTCGACCCCCGCCGGGGCATCGTCTACGAGACCGAGGACGCCTTCGAGCGGCCCTTCGGCCTGTTCTACCGGTTCCTGCCGGACAAGCCGCTGGGCGGCACGGGTTCGCTGCGCGCGGGCGGACGGCTCCAGGCGATGCGCGTGCCCGGCGTCCCGGACCTGTCCTCGATCCAGGAGACCGGGGCCCGCTTCGACGGCATCGAGTGGGTGGACGTGCCGGACCCGCTGGCTGCCGAGACCCCCATCCGCTTCCAGGACTTCGGCCGCGGCGGCATCACGCACGCGCAGAAGCTGGAGGGCTGCTACTGGGGCGATCGGTCGGTGTACTTCGTGTCGTCCTTCGCCCGCAGCGCGGAGGGCTCGGCCGGCGACCACTACGGCCAGATCTGGCGTTACGACCCGGACCGGCGCCGGCTGACCCTGGTCATCGTCTTCGGCCCGGACACCGACGTGCAGCTGCCCGGCGAGTCGCCGGACAACATCTGCCTCGCCCCGAGCGGCGGCCTGATGGTCTGCGAGGACGGCGGCGGCGCCCAGCACGTCTACGGCGTCACCCGGCGCGGCGAGGTGTACGCGCTGGCCCGCAACCGGCAGAACACGGGCACGCCCGAGGACCCGGAGTGGGGCGAGTTCGCCGGGGTCACGTTCTCCCCGGACGGCCGGACGATGTACGTCAACTGCTACGACCCCGGCACCACCTTCGCGGTGACGGGCCCCTGGCGGCGGTGACCCGCGCGCGGGGCCGGGGCAGGCGCCCCGGC
>NZ_JAAGMD010000400.1 GCF_010548465.1 Streptomyces sp. SID14436
GGGCGGACTGTCGGCCGGGGCGCCTGGCGTGCCGTCGGGCGTCCGCGCCGCCGCTCGGCCGTGCCCTCGGAAGGCCGCCTCAGGTCCGGGCCCGCCGCTCGGCCGTGCCCTCGGAAGGCCGCCTCAGGTCCGGGCCCGCCGCTCGGCCGTGCCCTCGGAAGGCCGCCTCAGGTCCTGGTCGGGGAGCGGCCGATGTGGGCGAGGGCGTCCCGCACGGCGGGCACGTCCTGGTCGAGCCAGTCGACGTTCCAGACCTCGGCGGGGGTGAGCCAGCGCAGCGCGTCGTGGTCCTGAAGGGGTGCGGGGGCGGGGGAGCCGGGACACAGCCGGGCCGTCCACACCCGCAGCGCGTAGGGCGGGCGCAGGGGCCACTCCCCCGGGACGCGCTGCCCCACCTCGGCGTCGATGCCGAGTTCCTCGCGCAACTCCCGTACGACCGCCGCCTCGCCGCTCTCGCCGGGCTCGACCTTGCCGCCCGGCAGTTCCCAGCGTCCGGCCAGTTCGGCGGGGGCGCTGCGGCGGGCGGCGAGCAGCCGCCCCTCGTGCCAGAGGGCCGCACCGACCACCACGATCCGCTCGTCCATGACGGGGAGCCTACGGGAGGGACGGGCCGTCACCGGTGGCCGTCCGGGCGGGGCGTCAGTCGGCCGGACGGCCGTTCTGACCGATCCGCTCGACCCAGTAGAGCTGTTCGTGGCCCCGGGCGTCGAGGCTGTCCGCGATCCGCTGCGCCTCGGTGCGGCTCGCGTACCGGCCGACGCGGTAGCGATTGCCGTTGTCGTCCTGGCGCACGACGAGCCAGGGAAGTGTCACCGTGCCGTCGTTCATCGCGCCCCTCCACGTCCCGCCCGCGACCCGCCCGGTAAGGAAACCGCAATCCGCATATGCCCGAGCCTACGCCTTACCTTCACGCTGCGAATACGTCTTTTCACAACGAGGTACCCAACCAGCCAGAACGCAGGGGGCGCAGGGTGGTGAATGCGCCGTGCGTCCGGTCGACGGGTCCGGTCAGGGGCACGCCGGGGCCCGGCCGCCGCTCCCGGGCGACCAGCGAGAACGACCGGATTGCTACGCCGCCGGAGCCCGCGCCCGGTGAACCGCACGCCGGAGCGATGGCGCACGGGGAGCGTGAAGGGAGCGCCGGGGGCTCACACCACCCGGCCGGGACGGGCGTCCGCTACCGCACCGGGAGGTGGTAGGCGGCCCGGTAGCGGTCGGCGGGAATCACCACGTCGGCCGTCTCCACGGGGCGTCCGGAGGCGTAGTAGGTGCGCTGGATGACGAGGACGACATGGCCGGGCACGCCGCCCAGCAGGACGAGCTCCTCGGCGAGGCCGGGGCGGGCACCGACCTCCTCGGTGACGTTGTCCACGATGACGTCGATGGCGCGCATCCGCTCGACGACGCCCATGCCGCCGAGCGGGCCCTCCTCGGGCAGCATCACCGGGGTCCGGCCGGTGAGGGCGAGGGGCTCCCAGGAGGTGGAGAGCATCATCGGCTCGCCGGCCTCGCGGAAGAGGTACTTCGTGCGCATCACCCGGTCGCCGGGCTCGATGCCGAGCCGCTCGGCGACGGCGCCGCAGACCTCGGTCTGCTCGCTGCTGGACTCCCAGGTGCCGTGCACCGCGCCGTCGGTCTGCTCCTGCCGGAAGGGCGTGGCTCCGCGCTCGGGCCGGAAGCCGGAGCGGGCCACCCGCCGGGGCACGGGCCGCTCCCGCACGTACGTGCCCGAACCGGAGCGGCCCTCGACCAGCCCCTCCGCCATCAGCACCTTGCGGGCCTCCAGCGCCACCGTGTCGGAGACGCCGTACTCCTCGCGGATCCTGGCCTGGGAGGGGAGCCGGGTGTGCGGCGGCAGCCGGCCGTCGACGATCTTCTTGCGGAGATCACCCGCGACACGCAGGTACGCCGGCTGCTCACCGAAAGTCACGGGCCGCTCCCATCAGGTTGTACAGACAGCAACAGCGTGGCAACCCGGGGTTCCGCCGGGCAAGCAAAGGCCAGAGAATCACTCGATGTGATGAACGTGGCCGGGCATGCCTGTACCCAGGCACTTTCTCCCCGCTCCAGGCTCCGTCACACCTGGATCCGGCCGCCCACGGGTCCTACCCGCCGGTCGGGACGTAGGTCGACCGGGACGAGGTAAGCCCCAGAGCCTTGCGTGCGGTGACCTCCTGCTCCCACTCGGTGAGCACGCTGCCCTTCAGCTGATGGTCGTAGTAGGTGTCCGCGTCCTCGGCGCCGGCCGCCGCGGCCCACTCGACCCGCGCCTCCTCCAGCACCTCGACCAGGTCGGCCACCGGGCGCTGCGCTGCGGCGGACCAGGTGTGCTCGCGCAGCATCCCGGTCTGCCGGTCCAGCGCCGACACCATGTGCTCGGCCCACTTCGTGTGGCCGGGCAGGTCGTCCTCGGGCTCGGTCACCGGCACGCGGTCCGCGGCGTCGTCCAGCAGTCCGGCGGCGTCCAGGAACGTCAGCTGGTCGGCGTCGAACGAGCTCTCGTCCCGGCGCAGCGAGCCGCTGAGCCGGGCGAACGGATCCTCGTTGCCGAAGGCGCAGAGGATCTCCCGGTCGCCGAGGTCCCAGCTCTCCTCGGTGGGGGTGACGGAGTAGACGTCCGTGTTGGCCGGCACGGTCCAGGGGTCCACGACGTAGGCCCGGCGGTGGGCGTGACACTCGTGATGCGCGGACGTCATGAGGGCCTCGGTGCCCGGGTAGCGGCCGTCGGGGAGCCGTACGCGGGCGAAGATCTCGCCGTCGTGCTCCCCCGCGCAGGACACCGGCTCGGACTCCCGGGACCAGGCGGCCCAGGCCTGCATCCCCTCGGGCGCCATGAAGCAGTCGCCCGACCGGAGAGCGGGCGCGCCGACGCTGCGCAGCCCGTCCCGGAAGCTGCTCCATGCCTCGGCGGCCGCGCCGGTGGTCAGCAGGACCGACCACAGGGCGAGCCCCACCGAGGACAGCGCGCACCCGGCGATCGCCAGGCCACGGCCGCGCTCCCCGCGACGCCGGATCCGCCACAGCGCGAAGAGCCCGAGCACCAGCCCCACCAGGGGGACGAAGCAGAGCAGCCCGAACGCGAAGGCGACGATCGCGGCACCGTTGACGACGGCGGGCGGCCGGGCGCCGTGGAGACCGCCGTAAGGGGGCGCGGGGGCGGGGCCTGTGCCGTCGGGCGGCGCGGCGGTCGCGGGCGGCGCGAACGGATCCGGGGCGGGGGCCTCGCCGCCGGGACCGGGGGCCGGGTCCGCCGGGTCGTAGGGCTGCTGGGGCCCGGCGGGCGGGGCTGATGACACGGGGACCGCTCCTGGTTCGGCTGCGCTGCGCGGGAGTTACCGCCGACGGGCGGCTGCGCGCATCGTAGGCGGGCGGTGTGCGGCCCGTACGGCGGGCCCTCGCACGGGCCTCACGGGACCGCGCACGTCCTCGTCCCCGCGACGCGGGGCGGGCCCGAGGACCCGCGACCGGTCACGAGGACGAGGACGCCGTTGTGCCGAGCGGTGGAACGGCGGGCGTACGGGCCCTCAGCGGGGCCCGGGGCCCGTCAGAACTGCAGGGCCCAGCTGTTGAGCCGGCCGGTGTCCCACCACGCGTTGTCGCTCACGCGCAGCTTCCACGTGCCGTTGGCCGTCTCCGAGGAGGCGTCCACGGTGTACGTGGTGCGGATGTCGTCCGCGCTGCCGCCGGTGCCGTACGACTTCAGCGTGTACGCCGAACCGTCGGGGGCGATCAGCTGGATACGGAGGTCGCCGATGTAGGTGTGGCGGATGTCGACCTCGACGGCCAGGTCACTGGGCGCGTTGCCGGCCACGCCGGTGACGGTGACCGGGGACTCGACGGTGGAAAGGTCGCCGATGGTGACGCCGGTCGTGTTCTCGAAGCGGTCACCGGTGGGCGGCGGGGTGGTGTCGCCCTCGCCCACGTACAGCAGGCGGTTGGGCGAACCGCTGCCCGGGTTGCCGACGACGCCGGAGGTGGCGGCGGAGGTCAGCGCCGAGGAGACCTGGGCCGGGGTGGCCGAGGGGTTGTCGGCGAGGTGCAGGGCGGCGGCGCCGGCGACGTGCGGACTCGCCATGGACGTGCCGGAGATGGTGTTGGTGGCGGAGTCGCCGCTGTTCCAGGCCGAGGTGATGGCGGAGCCGGGCGCGAACACGTCGAGCACGGAACCGTAGTTGGAGTAGCTGGCGCGCGCGTCACTGGAGGTGGTCGCGCCCACCGTGATCGCCTCGGCCACGCGGGCCGGGGACTTGGTGGAGGCGTTGGTGGACTCGTTGCCCGCCGCGACGACGAAGGTGACGCCGGAGGCGATGGCGTTGCGGACCGCCGTGTCGAGGGCGCTGTCCGCGCCGCCGCCGAGGGACATGTTGGCGACGGCCGGCTTGACCGCGTTCCGCGCGACCCAGTCGATTCCGGCGACGACCTGGGCGGTGGTGCCGGAGCCCGAGTTGTTCAGCACCCGCACGCCGACGACCTTGGCCTTCTTGGCCACGCCGTAGGAGCTGCCCGCGACGGTGCCGGCGACGTGGGTGCCGTGGCCGTGGCCGTCCTGGGCGGTGTTGTCGTTGTCGATGGCGTCGTAGCCGTAGGAGGCACGGCCGCCGAAGTCGCTGTGCGTGATGCGCACTCCGGTGTCGATGACGTACGCCGTGACGCCCTCACCGGCCGAATCCGGGTAGGTGTACGAGTTGTTGAGCGGCAGGTTCTGCTGGTCGATCCGGTCCAGGCCCCAGGAGGGCGGGTTCGGCTGGGTGCCGGTGACGTGGAAGGTGCGGTTCTGGATGACCGAGGCGACGGCCGGGTCGGCGGCGAGACGCTTCGCCTCGGCCTCGGACGCCTCGACCTCGTAGCCGTTCAGGGCCTTGGTGTAGGTCCGCTCGATGTCGGCACCGTGCCGCTCGGCGACGGCCCGGCCCTCCGTGGTGTCGGAGCGGGCCTCGTCCGCCTTCAGGGTCACGATGTAGCTGCCGGCGACGGCGTTCGCCGCGCCCTCGTACTGGATGCGGCCTTCGGCCGCGGCCGGGGCCGCGCCCGCGGGGAGAGCGGAGACGAGGCTCACGACGAGCGCGGCGGACGCCGCGGCACCGAGGGTGGCCAGTCTTCGCCGGGGATGACGCATCACTGCCATGTGAGGGTTCCTCCTCAGTCGGTGGTGCGTGTGCTGTGGGGGGTGGTGCGGTCGATGCGCGGACCCCAGGGGTGGCGGAGGAAACCAGCCACTGACAGGAACATGTCAATAGCGGGCTTCTTCATCCGGGCATCAGCGAAAGATTGAGGGTTCCACAGGAATTGCACAAGGGCCCTGCACGAACGAAACAGCCCCGCCACGCCCGCGACACATGCGGACGGAGGTCCGCGACGGTTCCCCGGCCCACCGGCACGGCACCGGCCGGAGCGCTCGGCCGACGCGCCGAGTGCCCGGCCCGGCGTCGGGCCGGGCACTCCCGCCGAACAGTCCGGAACCGAGGGTCAGCAGAGCATCCAGCCGCCGTTGTCGGTGTAGTAGCCCCAGCTCATGTACTTCGACGTCTGCGGACCGAACACCCCGTCCACGACGATCAGGGAACTCCGGTTCTTCTTCAGGTACGCCTGCACGTTCTTCACGGCGGTTCTGGTGGCGGGCCCGAAGATCCCGTCCGCGGCCAGGCCCTGGCCGTAACAGACGTTCAGGGTGTGCTGAAGCCACTTCACGCCGGTGCCCTGATTGCCCTGGGACAGCACGCAGTCGCGGACCCTGGAGCCGTTGGAGGTGGTGGGGATGTAGTAGTGACGGAAGTTCCCGTCGTAGTAGTCGGTGTAGCCGGAACACGTCGTGGCCGCCGAGGCCGTCGTGGCGGTGGCCCCGACGAACCCGACGGCGGACAGGGCAACGGCAGCGGCGGTGGCCAGTGCTCGCAGGCGCATGAGAACTCTCCTTCGTTCGGTGGTGGAGGTGCGGCGGCACTCCCCCGTGGGTGCCGCCGCAGGATTGTGGTGCGTCACGCGGTCTGCCGGGCGCGCAGCTGCCCGGCCTTCGCACGACGGCCGGAGGACCGGATGTCGACGGTGGTCCCCGGACCGGCTCCCGGTGTGGTGCGCCAGTCCTTGAGCCGGGCGGCGACCTTCTCCAGTCGGGCGTCGCCGGGCGGTACATCGAGAGAGAACAGCGACTCGTCCGGCTTCGGGTCGTCGCCGCCCCAGCGGACGGTGCCCTCCAGCTCGGCGAGCACGTCACGCACCACGGCCGTCTCCAGGGGGAGGAACCCTCCGCTCGCGCCGGGCGGGTAGTGACCCGGCAGGATCGTGACGGCGGTTCCGGAGGCCCGGTTGCTCTCGGGCAGGCCCTTGCGGACCGTGCCGGGTGCGCACCATCCGGTCACGTCGCCCGGACCCAGCGCACGGATCTCGTAGTGGAAGCGCTGGACGAGATGGACGAGCACGCGTTCCACGGCACCGATCCGCACATCGATCCGCATGCCCGTGCCGGGAACCGGTCGGGTCCAGATGTGCCCTCCGCTGTTCACGGACCGTTGCATCTCCCAGCCGTTGACGCTGGTGGTGCCGCTGTGGATCCGCGCCTGCTCCTTGCGGAGGGCTTCCGGTCCCTTTCGGGGACGGCCCCCGTCGGCAGCCGTGGCGGGCGTGGCGAGCAGCGCGGTGCCTCCACAGGCGAGGAACGCGCCGGCTCCCGCCAGGCCCAGCATCCGCTTCGTGGCACTGCGCCGGGACATCGATGACATGAGGTGACTCCTGGGGACGGACGACGGGGACGGACGGCTTCAGCGCAGGGGCGCGAAATGGTTCTCGAAGACGCGGTAGAGGCCGAGTTGCGTGTGACCGTCCCGCACGGCGATGTCGCCGGAGCCCCGGTAGCGTTCGAGGCACAGCCGGGTGCTCCGGTCCGGGTAGTCGAGGGTCGGCAGACCGGCGCCCATCATGGATCCGGCATGCATCAGCGCGTAGGCCACGTGCCGGATGTTGTACGCGTTGTCGGTGTAGCCCTCGCCGTAGAGCTTGTGCCAGACGGGCCAGAGGTCGTCGTCGTCATCCGGGTCCAACTCGGCGGCGTCGAGCCGGCCCGCCCGGATGAGGTGGTTGCGCGCGTTGATCGCGGTGGCGGCGAAGATCTGGCCGAGACCGGTACTGCAGTCCCTCTTGACGTAGAGGTCCGTGGGGTCCCAGTCCACCGTGGTGTGGTACGTGATCACCCCCTGGTCGCTGACGGCGTCCAGGATCTGCACCTTGCGGATCTCCCACAGCAGCGGACACATGACCATGGCCTTGCGGATCCGTAGCTGCGCCGCCACGTCGGTGACGATGGCGTCGTGCCGCATGAGGATGTCGAACGCCTCCGTCGTGGTGTACAGCTGTACGACCCCCTCGGGACCGCCGCCCTTCTCCGGTAGGCCCTCCGACTCCAGATACGCCTGGATGTCCCGCAGGAGCGCCCCTCTCCTGGAGGCGTCGAACCTGCCGTCCGGCTCGGTGGACCGGGGCCGGGGGGCGAAGCTGTTCTGCCCCGTGTCGCGGCCCGATGCGATGTTCTTGTCGATCTCGATGGCGCCGTCGCCCGAGCCGATGGTGAGGGTCGCGATCTGGTCGTAGGCCCAGTCGTCGGGCAGTGCGTAGCCGAGGTTCCCGGAGAAGCCCGTCGACATGTCGGAGACGAAACTGGCGGTGGTGAGACCCTCGTCGGCGACGCGGCTGCACACGTTCCGCGGGCCGTAGATGCCTGCCTCGTAGCGGCCGTCCGCGGCCAGGACCCGGCGGATCGCCCGGAAGTGGGGCAGGATGTTGCTGTCGATCTGATGGTCGAGTGCGTCGAAGTCGACGGCGAAGAAGATGCGCGTCCCGGCCTTGAAGCCGTAGTGGGAGGCCCGGTCGATCGCCGCGTACGCGTCCACGGTTCCCTGGCTGTTGCGGAAGTAGTCGGCCGACGCGCCGTAGGTCTGGTAGATGGGGAAGCAGGACAGCCCGTAGGCGGCGATCGTGTCCAGTTCCCCCGGCTTGATCTCCTTGTCCAGGGTGGTGCCCGGGACGTTGCTCAGATACCGGCCGACGTACCGGTACCCGTTGTCCCGCAGCGTCTTGGCCCGTGCCGGCGTGATGGTGGTGACGCAGTCCGAGGCGGTCCCCGCACGGGTGGGATCCCCGGTGGAGACCAGCAGCGAGGCCCACGTCGCGTAGTCGCCCTGTCCCGTGCGGGGGAGCCTGGTGAACTCCTGGAAGCCGATGACCGCGTCACGGACCGCATCGGTGAAGGCCGTGGTGAGGGCGACGCCCCGATGGTTGAGGATCATGCCCGCGCAGAACAACTCGACCCACACGCCGGTCGAACCGCGGGACACGGTCTGCTGCTTCAGTCCGGCCTGGGTGCCGGGACCGAACACGCCGTTGGCGACGCCGTCGGCCATGCCGAGTTCGTACTGGACGGCCAGGAGCATGGACTTGGCGACGTCGCGGGAGTGCCGGCCGTCGCAGGGGATGACGAAGAAGTCCCTGCGGTTGACGTACCTGCGGTTGAGAAGTCGTTGGACGGACCGGATCGCGCTGTTCCCGCCGGCGACCTGGACGTAGGCGTCCATGGTGAGCAGGCCCTTGAACACCTTGGGCGTGACCGAGTCCCCGGGGTAGGAACCCGAGACGCCCATGTCCGACTTGAGCCGGGTGACGGCCGCCGAGACCCGCTCGTTGTACCTGCCGTCGATGTCACCGCCGTCGTAGCCCTTGCAGTACAGGGCGGACTGGATGATGCGGCAGAAGTTGGCCGAGGGCACCGTGCCGGCGTCCAGCCGGGGGTACCGGGATTCCAGGGCGGCGAGAGTGCCGGGCCCGAAGTTGTCCGACAGCGCGGTGAGACCCAGCTCGTGCTGCAGGCATCGGGTGAGGGCGTACATGGTGCCCCACCCCGTGATGCCGTCCTCGGCCACCGTGGGGATGCCGTCGACGCGGTACGTGTTGATGAACTTCTGCGCTCGTCTGACGAGTTCGTCTGCCATGAACAGCCATTCGTCCGGTGGGGCCGCGGCCGCCCGCTCGCGGGCCGGTGTGCGGCCCAGGGGCCATGAGGGGTCCGGCCGGCAGCTGCCACAGCAGTGGCCTCCGAGGGGGCCGACGCGGTGCCCACATGGTCGGCGGTCGGCCGCGGACGCCGGTAGAGCGGTGGGACGCGATGGGACATGATGGGACGCGGGACGCGTCAACACGCCTGTGACGGGCGGGAGTAGGCGAGGGAGGACAAGGGGTGGCGGGACAGGACGAGACCTCGCGGGCCGGGGGGTCCGCCCGGGAGGCCGAACTCCTCACCGAACAGCTGCGGCTCCTGCGCCGCCGCCACGGGATGACCCTGGCCACGCTCGCCAACCGGACGAGTTACAGCAAGTCGTCCTGGGGCCGCTACCTCAGCGGCAAGGCACTCCCGCCCCGGCAGGCCGTGCACGAGTTCGCCCGCACGGTGGGCGTCAAACCCGACCGGCTACTGCTCATGCTGGAGATCGCCGAACGCGCGCAGCCGGACGTACGGGGTCCGGAGGCCACCGGAGCCGAGCCGTCGGACGGGACGGCCGGCGGGGCCGCCGAGCGCGGCCGGGACGAGGCGCCGGTCACGGAGGAGGCCGGGGCGGCGGAGCCCGCCGAGCGGGTG
>NZ_JAAGMD010000433.1 GCF_010548465.1 Streptomyces sp. SID14436
CCGGTGCCCGGTCCGCGGCGGGGGCGCCGGGCAGCGGGCCGCCGTCCGGGGCGAGGTGATGGCGGGCGAGGAGGCCGGGCAGGTAGCCGGGCGCGGTGACGGGTGTGTAGTACGGGGCCAGCGGCGGGAGTCCGCCGGGGCGGCCGAGCAGGTCGCCGAGGCGGGCGCGGGCGGTGTCGAAGGCCTTCTCGTACGTCCCTCCCCCGCCGGAGGTGCCGCCCGCGGCGACGCCGTGGGCGGCCAGCCACTCCTCGTCGGGCTGCGGGCGGTGGCCGGCGTCGAGCCGGTCCCAGGAGGTCAGGCAGCCGGAGCCGGCGAAGTGGTGGTTGCCGAGCGCCTCGCGCACCCCGAGGTCGGTGAGCACGGCGGTGGGGATGCGGCGGTGCAGCGCCTCCAGGGCGGCGGTGGAACTGACGGTGACGAGCAGGTCGGTGCGGTCCAGGACCTCGCCCATGTGGCCGTGGACGAGGCGGAGGTTGGCGGGCAGGGCGGTGCGCCGGGCCAGCTTCTGGTAGGGCACCTCCTCGATGTGCGTGGTGTGTTCGCCGGGCCGGGAGCGCAGCTTCAGCAGCACCTCGCGCTCCGGGTGGCGGCGGGCGTGCCGCACCAGCCGGTCCAGCAGGTAGGCACGGTCGCGGCGGTTGTCCGGGACGGAGGGCTGGGCGGCGAACACCACCGTGCAGGGGGTGTGTTCGCGGGTGTACGGCTCCCCGCCCAGGAAGGGCAGGGCCACTTCGGTCACCGCTGAGGCGTCGGCGCCCACGCCCTCGTACACGGCGCGGAAACGCTCCGCGTCCCGGCGGGAGTTGGCGAGGACCAGGTCGGCGCCGTGGCGCAGCAGGAGACCGTCGGCCAGCTTCTCGTAGACGACGCCGACGTAGCCGGTGACGACCACGGGCCGGTGGGCGCGGCCGGCCCAGACCCGTCGGAGGCCGTGCAGCATCGCCTGCACGCCGCCGCCGACCAGGGCGAGGACGACGACGTCGTACGGTTCCTCGCCCATGGCGTGCAGGAACCGTGCCGCGGTCACCTCCTCCAGGCCGTCGGCCGGGACGCCGACCTCGGTGAGCTGGCGGGCCGTGGGGGTCGCACGGCCGCGCAGGAGGTGTCCGTCCAGGCGGATCTCCGTGTCCCGGGGGGCGAGGCGGCGCGCGGTGAGGGCGCCCCATTTCCACCGGGTGTCGGAATCCGCGAGGACGGCCACGCGCAGGGAATTCTTGGCACTTGCTGGCACGTCGAAGACGTTAGGAAGCAATTCCGAGGAGCGGCCCAACCGGAATCCAACAAACGGTGAACAGCGGCCCGCCGGACGGCGAATGGGCCCGTCCGCGCCCCGGAATTCCGCCCGCTTCACGGCTTCGCCATATGCCGTTCACCGGAATGCAAGAAGCGGGTCAGAGGGAATGCCGGGGCGCCCCCTAGCGTCGCCGACGTGCTCAAGCTCTCCGTCATCGTGCCGTTCTACAACGTGCGGCCCCATGTGTCCGATGCCCTGCGAAGTCTGCGTGCGAATGCGCGCGACGACTTCGAATTCATTCTCGTCGACGACTGTTCGACCGACGGCACCGCGGAACTCCTCGCGCGCGCGGAAAGCGGACTGCCGGGCGCGGTGCTCGTCCGGCACGAACGGAACGGGGGCCTGGCGACCGCCCGCAACACGGGGATCGACCGGGCCCGCGGCGAGTACCTGACGTTCCTGGACGGCGACGACTGGCTCGCCCCGGGCCACTACGCCCGGCTGGTCGCCGTGATCGAGGAGTTGGGCTGCGACTTCGTGCGCACCGACCACGTGCAGTGCACGGGCCGCGCCCGCACCGTGCACCGGGTCCCGCACGGCCGCCGCAACGTGGTGTGCCGCCCGCGGGACGCGATCCTGCCCGCCCACCGGACGACGTCCGTGGACTACGCCTACGCCTGGGCGGGCGTCTACCACCGCCGGCTGGTGGAGCGCGGCCTGCTGCACTTCACCGACGGGCTGCGCACGGCGGAGGACCGGCCGTGGATCTGGCGGCTGCACCGGGAGGCGGAGTCCTTCGCCGTGTCCGGTCTGCTCGGCGTCTTCTACCGGCGCGGACTGCCGTCGTCGCTGACGCAGATCGGTGACGCCCGGCAGCTGGACTTCGTCCGCGCCTTCGATCAGGTGGTCGAGGAGACCGTCCGGGACCCGGAGGCGGCGGCGCTGCTGCCGAAGGCGGTGCGCACCTACTGCGCGATCATCTCCCACCACCTGGGCGGCCTGGACCGGTTCGAACCTCCGGTCGCCCGGCGGCTGAAGGCGATGAGCGCGGCGGCCCTGCGGCGCATGCCGCAGGACGTGCTGGACGAGGCGCTCAACTCGATGGACGCCGCCCGCGCCACCCGGCTGCGCCGGCTGCGCCGCCGTCCGGTGAGCGCCCTGGAGGGAGCCGCGTGACCACGCAGATCCTCATGGCGTCGACGCTGTACGGCACGGCCACGCTCGCCGCGGCCCTCGACGCGGGCTGTCTGCCTCCCGCGGACCGGCGGATCCTGCTCGTGTCGAACAACGCGGCGACGCCCGAGACGACGCCCGCCGTGGACGGGATGCCCGGCTTCGAGCGGCTGCGGTCGCGCTTCGACGACGTGGTGTCGTGGAACGCGACCGTGTTCCCCCTGCACCCCGGCGCCTGGTCCCCGCGCCCGGACGACGTGCCGCTGTGGGAGCGGCACCTGCGGCCCGCCTGGGGCCTCGGGGACGACGACGTGACGCTCGTCGTGGAGTCCCTCCAGGTCGACCCGGCCCTCGCGGTGGCGCGGATCTTCGCCGACGCCCCGCTGACCGTCTACGCGGACGGGCTGATGAGTTACGGGCCGACCCGCAACAGGCTGGACCCGCTGGTCGGCACCCGGGTGGAGCGGCTGCTGCACCTGGACCTGGTGCCGGGGCTGCGGCCGCTGCTGCTCACCGAGTTCGACGTGCCGGCGGAGGTCGTGCCGACCCGGGCGTTCACCGAGGTGCTGGACGAACTGGCCGACACCGCGCCGGTGCTGCCGGAGGCGGCCGGGGCGGCGGTGCTGCTGGGCCAGTACCTGTCGGCGCTGGGCATCCTCACCGCCGAGGAGGAGGAGCGGCTGCACGTGCGGATGCTGCGGGGCGCGGCCGGACTCGGCCACACCCGCGCGGTGTTCAAGCCGCACCCCACGGCGCCGGCCCGCTACACCCGCACCCTGGAGCAGGAGGCCGGACGGCTGGGTGTCGAACTGACGGTGCTGGACACCCCGGTGCTCGCCGAGACCCTGTTCGCCCGCCTGCGTCCCGCGCTGGTCGTCGGCTGCTTCTCCACCGCCCTGCTCACCGCGTCGGCGTTCTACGGCCTGCCGGTGGCCCGGGTCGGCACGAACACCCTGCTGGACCGGCTGACGCCGTACGAGAACAGCAACCGGATCCCGGTCACCGTGGTCGACGCCCTGCTGCCCGGGCCGGACGACGCGGCGGCGGTGGCCGCGCGGCGCGGCGCCCTGGACACCGACGCGCTCCAGGACCTGGTCCGTGCCGTCGGGTTCGCCATGCAGCCGCGGATCCTGCCCGGGCTGCGGGCGGAGGCCGAGCGGTACCTTGCGGCCCGGCTGGACGGGCGGACGCGGCCGTACTTCAAGAGGAGGCGGCTGACGTCCCTGGGCCTGCCGGGCGGGGTCCCGGCCCGGCTGGGCTTCCTGCCGCGCAGCGCCGCGGTACGGCGGGCCGCCCGGACGGCGCGCCGCCTGCGGCGGACGGTGGCACGCGGCTGACCCCGCCCCGCCCGGCCTTTCCGGGGTGCCGCGTGCGGGGCCTACGCGCTCGCCAGCGACAGCTTGGCGGCGAACCCGAGGAACAGCGCGCCCGCGGCCGAGGTCGCCCCGGCCGACAGGGCCCGGCGGCGGCGGAAGGCCGCGGCGAGCCGGGTGCCGCCGAAGATCAGCGCGCTGAGGTAGAGGGCGCTGGCCACTTGCAGGCAGACGCCGAGGACGAGGAAGGACAGGGCGGGGTAGGCGTAGCCCGGGTCGACGAACTGCACGAAGAAGGCGACGACGAACAGGATCGCCTTCGGGTTGAACAGGCTGATCACCAGGGCCTGGCGGAAGGGCCGCTCGCCGGGGGCGGCGGCCCCGTCCGGAGCGTCGTCCGCGGTCCGGTCGGCGCGGGTGCGCCACATCGACCACGCCGCCCGGAGCATGCCCACCGCGAGCCAGGTCAGGTACCCGGCGCCCAGGAACTTCACGATCCCGAACAGGAACGCGTTGGTCTGGAGCAGCGAGGCGGCCCCGGCGGCGGCCAGGGTCATCAGGACGGCGTCCCCGCACCAGACGCCGGCGGCGGCCGTGTACCCGGTGCGGACCCCGCGCCGGGCGGCCACGGACAGCACGTAGAGCGAGTTGGGCCCGGGGAGCAGCACGATGAGGACGAGGCCCGCCAGGTAGGTGGGCAGGTCGATGACGCCGAACATGCGCGGAGTTTCGCACAGGGGCGGGACATGTCGCACGGGTGTTCCGAGCGTCGAGACACCCCGTGGGACGCCCCGCGGGGGACGCCCCGGCGGGTCAGAACGCGTCGCTGGGCACGTACGTCCCCCACACCTCGCGCAGGGCGTTGCACACCTCGCCCACGGTGGCGCGGGCGCGCAGGGCGTCCTTCATCGGGTACAGGACGTTGTCCTCGCCCTCGGCGGCCTTCTTCAGGGCGGCCAGGGCCGCGTCCACGGCCGCCTGGTCGCGCTCCGCGCGCAGCCGGGCGAGGCGCTCGGCCTGCTGGGCCTCGATGGCGGGGTCGACGCGCAGCGGCTCGTAGGGCTCCTCCTCGTCGAGCTGGTAGCGGTTGACGCCGACGACGACCCGCTCGCCGGAGTCGGTCTCCTGGGCGATGCGGTAGGCGGAGCGCTCGATCTCGTTCTTCTGGAAGCCGTGCTCGATGGCGTTGACGGCGCCGCCGAGGTCCTCGACCTTCTGCATCAGGGCGAGGGCCGCGGCCTCCACGTCGTCGGTCATCCGCTCGATGACGTAGGAGCCCGCGAAGGGGTCGACGGTGGCGGTCACGTCGGTCTCGTAGGCGAGGACCTGCTGGGTGCGCAGGGCGAGGCGGGCGCTCTTGTCCGTCGGCAGGGCGATGGCCTCGTCGAAGGAGTTGGTGTGCAGCGACTGGGTGCCGCCGAGGACGGCCGCCAGGCCCTGGACGGCGACGCGGACCAGGTTCACCTCGGGCTGCTGCGCGGTCAGCTGCACGCCCGCGGTCTGCGTGTGGAAGCGCAGCATCAGCGACTTGGGGTTCTTCGCGCCGAACTCCTCCTTCATCACCCGGGCCCAGATCCGGCGGGCCGCGCGGAACTTGGCGACCTCCTCCAGGATCGTGGTGCGGGCGACGAAGAAGAACGACAGGCGGGGCGCGAAGTCGTCGACGTCCATGCCGGCCGCGACGGCCGTGCGCACGTACTCGATGCCGTCGGCGAGGGTGAAGGCGATCTCCTGCGCCGGGGAGGCCCCCGCCTCGGCCATGTGGTAGCCGGAGATCGAGATGGTGTTCCACTTGGGGATCTCGGCGCGGCAGTACTTGAAGATGTCGGCGATCAGCCGCAGCGACGGCTTCGGCGGGAAGATGTACGTGCCGCGCGCGATGTACTCCTTCAGCACGTCGTTCTGGATCGTGCCGGTGAGCTTGTCGGCGCTCACGCCCTGCTCCTCGGCGACCAGTTGGTAGAGCAGCAGCAGGAGGGCGGCCGGGGCGTTGATCGTCATCGACGTGGAGACCTTGTCCAGCGGGATCCCGTCGAACAGCACCCGCATGTCGTCGATGGAGTCGATGGCGACGCCCACCTTGCCGACCTCGCCGGAGGCGATGGGGGCGTCGGAGTCGTGGCCCATCTGGGTGGGCAGGTCGAAGGCGACCGACAGGCCCATGGTGCCGTTGGCGATCAGCTGCTGGTAGCGGGCGTTGGACTCCGTCGCCGTGCCGAAACCGGCGTACTGGCGCATCGTCCAGGGGCGGCCGGTGTACATCGTCGGGTACACACCGCGCGTGAAGGGGTAGCTGCCCGGCTCGCCGAGCTGCTCGGCGGGGTCCCAGCCCTCCAGGGCCTCGGGCCCGTAGACCGGCTCGATGGGCAGTCCGGACTCCGACTCGCGTGCCATGCTGTTCTGCCTCCTGCTGAGCAGGACAGCCTGGGCCTGCCCGCCCGTTCTCGTCAGTTGCTCCGCCCGCCCCGGGGGATGTGAGCCTGGTACGGAGCGTAGCGGGGGGTGTGCGGCCGGGTGGAGTGCCGCACCCTGGGACCTTCCTCACAGCGCGGCCGGGACCGCGTTCACAGGGCCCGCGCCGCCTCCGCCGGCGCGTCCCGTCCCCCACCACCATGCCTCCGCGTTCGAGCGGGGTCACCTCCGGGGAGGATCCGGGGGACGGTGGCCGGTGCGGTGGGACGAGGGGGGCCTCGCGTGCGGAGTACGGGCAGGGCTGCGGGAAGGGGACGCGCCGGTGGGGCCGGTGCCGGGCGGGCGGTCGCCGTCGTGGCCGCGCTGGCGGCGCTGGCCGGGGCGGTGGCGGGCTGCACGGTGCGG
>NZ_JAAGMD010000456.1 GCF_010548465.1 Streptomyces sp. SID14436
CGCCGCGCAGCACCCGCCGGCCCAGCCCGGGCGCGGTCAGCTCCGCGCGCCCCAGCTCCCGGGCCAGCGCCCGGGCCCCGAACGCGGCCACCGACATGCCCTGCCCGTAGGCCGGGTTGAACGTCCCCAGCGCGTCGCCGATGACCGTGAGGCCCTCGGGCCAGTGCGGCGCCTTCTCCAGGTACCGCCGCACATTGCTGGTCGACCGGCTCAGGTGCACGTCGGTGAGCGGTTCGGCCCCCGAGACGAGCCGCCCCACGATCGGGTCCGGCAGGGCCAGCATGTACCGCAGGAACCCGTCCGGGTCCGCCGGGGGTTCGCCGCCGCGGGTGCCGCCGCAGCTCACCAGCCAGCGGTCGCCCTCGATCGGCATGACCATCGCGCTGCGCCCCGGCCGCGACGCGTACGGGTTCGGCTGCACCACGGTCAGCGGGAACCGGCCCGCGCCCTCGGGCACCCGGTAGACGCGGGTCGCGTTGACCAGCCCGGCGTCCACGGTCCGCTCCCGCACGCCCGACAGGCCCAGCGCGTCCAGCCAGCCGACGACCCGGGTGCCGCGCCCGCCGGCGTCCACCACGAAGTCGGCCGGCAGGTCGGTGTCCCCGCCCGGCGTCGCCAGCCGCACCCCGGTCACCCGGTCCAGGGAGCCCGTCAGTCCGATCACCGCCGCCTTGCGGATCCGCACCCCCGGCGCCTGGTCCAGCACCGCCGAGCGCACCACCCAGTCCAGCAGCGCGCGGCTGCACGTGATCATGCTCGGGCCCTCCAGCCGCCACCGCCGCAGCCAGCCCTCCGAGGTCAGCGCGAGCATGCCGTGGGCGAGGGATATCTCGTGCGCCCCGGCGGCGAGCAGCCGCTTGCGCAGGTGCGCGGCCGGCATCAGTTCCTCCAGGGCGTTCGCGCCGCCGGCCATGAGCAGGTGCGCGTGCCGCCCCTGCGGCAGCCCCCGGCGGTGCTCCGGGCCGTCGGGCAGCTCGTCGCGGTCCAGCACGATCACCTCGTCCACGCCCGCGCCGGACAGGACGGCGGCGGCCAGCATGCCGGCCAGGCCCGCACCGATGACGACAGCTCTACGCGACATGGGGCTCCTCGGGTTCGGCCATGGGATCGGCCATGGCGGACGGCACGGTGCCGTCGGGGGCGGCGGGCGGACGGGTCAGCGCCTGGGCCAGCTCCACCAGTCCGCCCGTGCCGGACACCTCGGTGGCGTGCAGCCGGTACGTGCCGGAGCCCTGCGGCGGCTCCGCGCGCGCGGCGGCCCGGCGGGCGGCCTCGGTGAGCATCGCCGCCTCCGCGGTGAGCCGGGCCCGGTGCGGGGTGCTGCCGGCGGCCAGGGCGGCGTCCCGCACGCGTTCCCGGAGCCGGTGGTCGAAGTACGGGGCCAGCGCCAGCAGGGCGTCGTGGATGGCGACCTCCCGCCACTGCAGCCGCTCCTGCGGCAGCAGCCGGCTGGCGGCGGGCGGCCCGGGAGTCGTGGAGGCCGGCCCCACCAGCGCCCACAGCGGTTCCAGCCGGCGGTGGTCCACCAGCGCCCGCCGGTGGGCGAGCACCGGGGGCAGCAGCCGGGGCAGCAGGAAGCCCGCCGAGCACAGCAGGGCGGCCAGCGAGGCCATCGGCGGGGCGATGTGCGTGGACAGCACGTCCAGGTCGTGCCCCGTCCAACGGGCCACGACGGCGGTGTACTTGGCCAGCTGGAAGCCCACCAGGTCCAGCAGCGCGCCCAGCACGATCAGCCGCAGCCCGGTGCGCAGGGAACCGGTGACCTCCCGGCCCCACTTCAGGCACACCAGGCACAGCGCGAGCATCGCGGCGCTGTGTCCGAGCAGGTAGAGCAGGATCATCTCCCGCAGGTACGGCGTGGTGGCGTAGTACGTGTCGAGGTCGGTCAGCCGCTCGGTGTCCGGGCCGGCGAGCGCGAACAGCGCCACGATGGCGACGGTGAGCAGCCCGTAGGCCGCCACCGTCCGCAGCACCAGCCGCCGCACCCGGGCGCGGGGCCCGCCCCGCCAGTTGATGAGGAGCACCAGCACGGCGCAGCTGTACGCGTTGAGCATGCCGTAGGTCAGCGGCGCGCCGAAGTTGGGGATGCCGGTGAGGTCGTTGACGGCGGCCAGGGTGGGCGGGGCGGCGCACACGAAGACCAGGGCGCCCAGGACGATCGCCAGCCAGGTGGACAGGGTGAGCGGGTTGCGCAGCGCGGCGCGGGGACGGCGGGCCAGCAGCACGGACGTCAGGCCGAACATCAGGCCGCCGAGGTACACGAGGAGGCTCACGCGGTCCCCGCAGGGGTCGTGCCGCCGGCCACCGGCGCCGTGGGCAGCGGCGGGGCCACGGCGGACAGCGCGTCCGCGATCCGGGCCAGCCCCGCCGGTCCGGGGACCCGGTCGAGGAGGCGTCCGGCGCCGTCGGGCGGGGGCGTGCCGGGCCGGGCGTCCGCCTCGTCCCGTACCGCCGCCGTAATGATTGCCGCCCAGGCGGCGGCCTCCGCCCACTCCGGGTCGCCCGTCGTGCCGAGGACCGCGGCGCGGGTCCGGTCGTACAGGTGCCGGTCGAAGTAGGCGTCCAGGTGACTCAGCGCGTTGTGGATACTGGTCTGACGCCACATCAGCCGGGTGGCGGGGGAGGCGCAGCGGGGGCGGGGCAGGCGCAGCGACCGCCGGGTGAGGAGCCCGTCCAGGACCCGCTCCAGGGGCGCCAGCCGGGCGTACGTGCGGCGCGCCGTGCGCCAGTCCGTCACCCGCGGCCCCACCAGCGGGACGAGGACGCCGGTCACCGTCATCACCGCGCCCAGGCCCGCCGCGGCCGGGGAGACGGCGGTGCCCAGCGCCGGCCAGTCCCGCCCGGTCCAGCGGGCGCCCACCGCGACCAGTTTGGCCACGCTGTACCCGGCACCGCACAGGGAACCGGCCCCGAACAGGGTCAGCCCCACCCGCAGCCGGCCGCGCACCCGGCGCGCCCACGTCAGCGACGACACCGTGGTGACGGTGACCGCGACGAGGTGGGCGAGCAGGTACAGCACGATCATCTGCGCGATCCACGGCGTGGTCGCGTAGTAGGTGTCCAGGTCGGTGCGGCGTTCCTCGGGCGCGTCGGCGAGCGTGAACGTGACGGCGATCCCGAGGACCACGCCCGCGTAGGCGAGGATCCAGCGCCGGGCGGTGCGGTGCACCCGGGGCCCGCCCCGCCAGTGCACGATCAGCACCTGGGAGGCGGCGCAGTACGCGGTGATCGCCGCGTACGTCACCGGTGCCGCGAGGTTCGGCACCCCGCTGAGCCGGTTGACCGCGCCGACCGTGGGCGGCGCCCCCAGGGCGAAGCACAGTCCCGCGAGGCCCAGCACCGCGCAGATGGCCCGCAGGTACGGGTCGCGCCGGTGCCGCAGCAGGTCCGGCGCCCTGACCAGCAGGCCGAGCCACAGCATGCCGCAACTGACGTAGTTGATGAGGCCGTTCATCGCCGCGTCCCGCGGTGGTTCAGGGCGGCCCCGATGCGGGCGGCGAGGTCCTGGGGTTCCTGATCGGTCCCGCCCTCCGTGGCGAACACCGAGTCGGGGGTGGCCTCCAGCCAGGTGCGCAGCCGGCGCCCCATCAGCATGCCGAAGCGGTCCGCCTCCTGCTCCTCGGCCTCGCTGAAGTCGGTGCGGGCGGCGACGCGTTCACCCGGCCCGGCCGCCGGGGAGGGGGCGGGGCCGCGCCGGTGCATGTGCCACACCTCGTGGCACAGGATCACGATCTGGTGCCAGACCGCGGCCCGTTCGTCCACCACCACGTCGTCGTGGCTCTCCCGGTCCAGCCACAGTCCGCTGGCCGTGTGCGGCGGGAACGCCGCCCGGTGGACGACGACGTCACGCCCGCGCCAGGCGCTGACCGAGGCGACCAGCGCGTCGAACAGGTCCTCCGGATCGGCCGGGACGGCCACCCTGATGGGGTCGATGAGGGCGTCGGCGAGACGTCGCATCTCCTTCCTGGTACGCACCGGTGTCTCCCTGTTCTCCCGGAACCCCTGGGCCTGGTTCGGTCACCCGTGCAATATGCCAAGCGAGGTGCCGTTCCGGCCACCTCTGCGGGTGCGTCACTCGGTGACCGGCACCGTCCGGTCGGCACGGGCGCGGACCGTGCGCAGGTCGTCGGGGCGGCGCAGGGCGCGGGAGACCGCCCCGATGCCCCGCAGCAGGTCCGTGGTGTCGGGGTCGCGGGCGGTGCCGTCGTCGTCCGCCCGGGGCCCGGCCTCCACGGCGTCCAGGATCACCACGGCCGCCGCGAGCGCCCTGGCCCGCTCCGGCGGGTGCCCCAGTCCGAGGGCGGCGGCGTGGGACCGCTCGTGCAGCCGCTCGTCGATACGCCGGGCCAGCGGCAGCAGCACGTCCCGGATGAAGGTCTCCCGCCGGGTCAGCCGCAGTTCGATGCTGGCGCGCAGCACGAAGGGGACCCCGGAGCCGTGCACGCGCCGCATCAGCAGGTACAGGGGCCGCAGTTGGTGGTGGGCCAGGCGCAGCCGCCACCGCTCGTGCAGGTACTGGCCGGCGTGCGGCAGGATGAAGCCGACGGCGATCGACACCGCGGACAGGCAGGCCAGCGCCGGGGCCACGTGGAGGTTCAGCCAGTCCAGGTCGCGGCCCGCCCAACGGGCGCCCACGGCCGTCAGCTTGGCCGCGTCGAAGCCCAGGTTCAGCGCGTAGCCGACGCCCAGGAACATCAGTCCCCAGCGCAGCAGGGCGTCGAGCCCGTCGGTGCGGATCCAGTTCCAGATCAGCTTCGAGGTGATGAGCACCGCCACGGTGTGCGCGAGGAGGTACAGCAGGATCTCCTCGCGCATGAACGGGGTGGTGGCGTAGTAGGTGTCCAGGTCGAGGGTCCGCTCCACGGGCACGTCCGCCAGGGCGAACAGCACCCACAGCAGCACGATCACGCCCCCGTAGCAGGACAGCACCCAGCGGGTGGCGCGGCGGGTGGAGGCGGAGTGCTCCGACAGGCCGTTGCGCCAGGCGATGATCAGCACCAGGCAGGATCCGCAGAACGCGGTCAGCAGCGAATACACCCAGGGCGCCGAGATGTTGGGCACGCCGGTGACCCGGTTGACCCACACGATGGTCGACGGCGCGACGAACACGAAGACCGCGCAGGCGAGCAGCAGCAGCCCGCCGACCGCGCGCAGCAGCGGATCCGTCCAGAGCCGGATGATCGTCGGCAGCTTGATGGCGAGGGCGGCGGCGAGCACGGCGGCCGGGATCCACCAGAACGAGGGGTAGAAGTCGCTGAGGAACGAGGCCGGGCCCAGGGCCGCGTCCGCGGACTCCATCGCGTCCCCCGCTCTCGTCACCGCCGTGGTCACAGTCGTCTGAGCCTACGCGCCCGCGCGGGCCCGCGTCAGGCGAACCGGTGACCGCTGTGCCGCCCGGACGGGGCCAGACGGCTCTGGAACAGGGCGAGTCGGGCCCGGCGAGGCGTCCCCGCCCGCCGGCCGCGGCTATCGCTCGGTGCGCAGCCGGGCGGGCGGGCGGGGGCGGGGCTCACCGCCCCGGCGAGTCCACCGCCTTCACCGGGACGCCGCCGGCGGCCGCCCCGATCAGCGTCAGCCGTACGTCGCGGGGCCCCGCCGGGGTGGTCCCGTCGGCCAGCACCGCCAGGGCCAGGGTGTTGGCACCGCGGGTGCGCAGGATCCCGTTGGGCAGCACGAAGGTGTGCTGCGGGCCCACGTCGTTGATGTACTGGCCCATGTTCCAGCCGTTGAGGAAGATCTGGACGCGGTAGGCGCGCCCCGGGTCGTCGTCCAGGGTGAGGCCGACGGAGGCGTCCACGCCCGGGTCGACGTCCAGCCGGAACCCCGTCCGGTACCAGGTCACCCCCTGCCGCCGTCGCGCGCGCAGGGAGTCGGCGCGGCGCCAGTCCGCGTCGTCGTACCCCGGCAGGTGCCAGCCGGCGCGCTCCCCGAACAGCCCGCCGTGGTTGAGCGGTCCGCGCACCGGGTCCGGTTCCCGGGCGCCCTGGATCCGCCAGGTCACCGTGGCGTCGGCGCCCTTGAGGGCCACGGACCGCAGCCCGCGCCCCGCCCGGTACGCGGAGGGCTCCTCGCCGTCCGCGTGCTGCATCGGCCGGACCAGCACGGACAGCACGTGGCGGGCCCGACCGCGCAGCTCCGCGGGGACGGCGAAGGACACCGTGGCGTTCCAGGTGCCCCGGTCCGCGGTGTCCGCGCCGGGCACCGGCATGCGGTGCGTGCCCAGCGGGCGCCCGTCCAGCCAGGCCATCAACAGCCCCTGCGTGCCGGTGCGGTAGGACAGGGACACCGTCTCCAGGCCGCGGGCGTCCGCGATCCGCCCCCGGTACCAGACGTCGCCGTAGTGGAAGCCGTAGTCGTCGGCGAACAGCACCGGCTGCCCGTCGGGCACGGGGGTGATGCTGTGGGAGGCGGTGAGGTCGGCGGTCCGCCACCCGGAGTCGTCGTAGCCGGGGTCGGCCTCCGGGTTCTCCGCTCGCCGCCGCCAGCCCGTCAGGGCGGGCAGTTCCGGCCGGTTCACGCCCGGCAGCAGCCCCTCCAGCACCAGGCTGCCCGCCCGGCTGACGGTGGTGCGCACCGGGCGGCCGTTCCAGGTCACGGCGGTCGTGCCGCGCGGCGCCCACACCTCCAGGCCGGTCTCGCCGGCGGTGTCCCCGGTGAGGTGGAGGGTGGAGCCGCGCACGGTGGCCGACCGCAGCAGGGCGGGGCCGTGGACCAGCAGCGGGCCGGACGGCGTCTCGTAGGGCCACATCCGCTGCGCGCCCGCGTCGTCCACGAACAGCAGCACCATGGGCGTGTCGGAGTCGCCGTTCTCCACCAGCACCCGGGCCAGTCCGCCCGCCCCGAGCGGCACGGCCACGTTGAGCCGGCCCTGGTCGTAGGACCACGCGGGCTCCTCGTCCAGGCGGTTGGTGAGCGGCTGGGAGTCGCAGTCCAGCGCGACCTGCGCCATCTCGCCGTGGCGGCCCGCGAACACGGCGAGGTCGTGCCGGCCGGCGGTCATGCTGAGCATGGGCTGCACGGTGGAGTAGGCCAGCCTGCGGTGCCCCAGCCGGACGTCCCCGAGGAGCAGCTTGGCGTCCCGCGGTCCGACGCTCACCGGGGCGTCGACGGCGGTGCCCGGCAGGGCGGTGGTGACCTGCTCGTCGGAGTCGTTGCGCAGGACGTACACCTGGGCGCCGGTGTCGGGGTTGGCCAGGTGGTACACGGTCACCCGGTCGTCCTGCGCGCGGACCTCCTTCGCCGGGTCGAGCCGGGCGAGGTCCGGCACGGTCCGCAGCAGGTGGCCCAGTTGCTGCATCGGGGCCAGCTTGGGCGAGACGCGGCGGGCCTCGTCGACGGCCGCGCCGTGGTCGTAGGAGGTGTAGACGTTCGTCCCGGGCAGCCAGCCCCAGGAGGTGCCGCCGAACGCCGTCCGGGCGTTGTGGACGGTGATCCCGCCGGCGAGGTGGGTGAGCGTTGTGCGCCGCTGGTAGGCCGCGTCGCGGATCCGGCGCACCTCGCCGTAGCCCTTGCCGCCGGAGGCCGCCCCGCCCCAGGGGTCGGCCGCGCCGGCCGCCGAGGACGCCACGATGCCGGGGGTGCGCGGCCG
>NZ_JAAGMD010000488.1 GCF_010548465.1 Streptomyces sp. SID14436
GGCTTGGGCGCGGCCGGACGGTCACCCGGCGCCTTGGCGGCGCGGGAGGTGCCGGCGGACTGCGCCGGAGAGGGTGCCGCGGGCCTGGGGGCCGCCTTGCGGGGCGCGCCGGGCTTCGCTGCGGACTTGCCGTTGCCGCCGCCCTGGAAGGCGTCGGTCAGCTTGCGTACTACGGGCGCTTCGATGGTCGAAGACGCCGAACGGACGAATTCACCGAGTTCCTGGAGCTTGGCCATGACGACCTTGCTCTCCACGCCGAACTCCTTGGCGAGTTCGTAGACCCGGACCTTAGCCACTTCGCTCCTTTGAGGTCCGGGTTGCGTCCGGACCGTCGCTAGTTCATGGGCGTACTCATCGCGTACTCATCGAGTGCTCATCGCAATCTCGACCTGCTTTCGACTCGCGAGGTACCAGACCGCACGGGGGGTTCCGTACGGCATGTCTTCCTGTCGGGCTGCTGTCAGCAACCCTGTGCCTGCTCGACGTAGTGGCGCAACGCCTTTACGTCGAGCGGTCCCGGGACGCGGAACGCCCGCGGGAACGCCCTGCGGCGCACCGCCTGGTCCAGACAGACCGGGACGGGGTGGACGTACGCACCCCGGCCGGGCAGCGTACCGCGAGGATCGGGGACGCAGGCGCCCTCGACCGCCACGATCCGCAGCAGCTCTTTCTTGACCGCTCTCTCCCGGCACCCCACGCAGGTGCGCTCGGGGCATGCACGGGTAGGTGTCCGGCCAGACACAGCTCAGTCTACCTCCCCGGACCGACCTCACCCCTACGGGGCAAGGATCGAACATGTGCCGCACGCAAAGCTGTCGTGATCTCAGCGACCTGCGGCCTGGATCCATTCCCCGGCCGTCCCGCGGCCGGGGAGCGCGGCGGTCCCCGCGGACCGCCGCGCGGACTACTCGGCGGACCGCTCCCCGGGCTGTTCGCCCGACGGTTCGGTGTCCGGCCGGATGTCGATCCGCCAGCCCGTCAGGCGGGCGGCGAGCCGGGCGTTCTGCCCCTCCTTGCCGATGGCGAGGGAGAGTTGGTAGTCCGGCACCGTCACCCGGGCGGACCGGGCCGCCATGTCCACGACCTCCACCTTGGACACCCGGGCGGGCGACAGGGCGTTGGCCACCATCTCGGCCGGGTCGTCCGACCAGTCGACGATGTCGATCTTCTCACCGTTCAGCTCGGCCATGACATTGCGCACCCGGCCGCCCATGGGGCCGATGCAGGCGCCTTTGGCGTTCAGCCCGGAGCGCAGCGAGCGGACGGCGATCTTGGTGCGGTGACCGGCCTCACGGGCGATCGCGGCGATCTCCACGGAGCCGTCGGCGATCTCCGGCACCTCCAGGGCGAACAGCTTCTTGACCAGGTTGGGGTGGGTGCGCGACAGCGTGACGGACGGGCCGCGCACGCCCTTGGCGACCCGGACGACATAGCTGCGCAGCCGCATGCCGTGCTGGTAGGTCTCGCCCGGGACCTGCTCCTGCACCGGCAGGATGGCCTCCAGCCTGCCGATGTCGACCAGCACGTTCTTCGGGTCGCGGCCCTGCTGGACCACGCCCGTCACGATGTCGCCCTCGCGGCCCGCGTACTCGCCGAGCGTGGCGTCGTCCTCGGCGTCGCGCAGCCGCTGCAGGATCACCTGCTTGGCGGTCGTGGCGGCGATACGGCCGAAGCCGGACGGGGTGTCGTCGAACTCGCGGGCCTCCTGCCCCTCCTCGAGGTCCTCGGGGTCCTCCTTCGCCCACACGGTCACGTGTCCGGTCTCCCGGTCGAGCTCCACACGCGCCTGCCGGCGGCTTCCCTCGGTTCGGTGGTAGGCGATGAGGAGGGCCGATTCGATCGCCTCGACCAGCAGGTCGAAGGAGATCTCCTTCTCCCGCACCAGGCCCCGCAGGGCACTCATGTCGATGTCCACGGCTACGCCTCCTCTTCCTTCTCGTCGTCCTGCCTGGCGGACGCGTCGTCGGACTTGTCGTCCTTGCGGTTGAATTCGACCTGGACGCGCGCCCGGCTGATGTCGCCGAAGGCGAGCCTGCGCGCGGTGGGCCTGCGCCCCTTGACCCCCGGCACCTCGACGTCGAGTCCCTCGTCGTCGGCCGTCAGGATCCGGGCGGTCAGCTCGCCGCCCTCGGTCAGCTGGAACCTCACCAGGCGGCCCGTGGCACGCACGTAGTGCCGGTGCTCGGTGAGGAGGCGCTCCGCGCCCGGGGTTCCGACCTCGAGGGTGTACTCCCCGCTGCCCATCGCGTCCGTCTCGTCCAGCTTCGCCGAGAGCGCGCGGCTCACATCGGCGATCCGGTCCAGATCGGCGCCGGTGTCGGAGTCGACGGTGACGCGCAGCACCCGCTTGCGGCCCACCGAGTCGACGGCGATCTCTTCGAGGTCGAGCCCCTGTGAGGTGACGAGCGGTTCCAGAAGTTCTCGCAGCCTCTCGCTCTGGGTGGTGCTCATCCGGGTGACTCCTCGGCCGCGTGTGCTGTTGTGGGACGGTGCGCGTGTCTGGTCAAAGGGTATCCGGTCGCACAGGGTGTTGCCGTCCACCCGGTGCCGGAGGGTGCCGCTGACCGCTGCCGGGTGCCGCCCCGGGTACCGTGATCACGGGCCTGCGGCCCCCGCTGTCGTCGCCACGTTCGACCGAGCCCCCCGAGGACCACTCCCGTGCCGTTCCCTCTCTCTCCGGGCACCCGCTCGGGGCCCCGCCGACGGAGCCTGCTCGCCGTCGCCCCGGCGGCCCTGCTCGCCGCCGGCTGTTCCGCCGGGTCCGATGACTCCGCCGCCGTCGGCGGCCCCCGCCCCTCGGCCGCCGACCGCACGCGCGCGCGTGCCGCCCGCGACAGCCGGGAGCTGGCCGGCCGGTACGACGCGGTGATCGCCGCCCAC
>NZ_JAAGMD010000514.1 GCF_010548465.1 Streptomyces sp. SID14436
TGGGCCCGGGCGGGGAGGTCCTCGGGCCCGCCCGGGGTCCCGTCGGTCCCGGCGGGGGCCGGGGAGCGCAGGGGGACGGCGAAGCCGGTGTCGCGGTGGGCCGAGCGGAGGGCGGTGCCGAGCACGCCGAGCACCGCTCCGGTGGCGGAGTCCACCACGGGGCCGCCGGCCGCGCCGCCGCCGAGCCGCAGCGCGTCCCGGCCGGCGGTGCCGATGGCGAGTTCGAGGGCGTCGTCCAGGCGGTGGAAGCGGTCGGTGGCGGTGTACGTCACGGTGGTGGCGCCCAGGACGCGCGCCTCGCGCCAGCATCCGGCGGCGAGGGTGACGTAGGTGCCGCTGGCGACCCGGTCGCGTGCGGTGACCGGCAGCGGGTCGAGGCCGAGTCCCTCGCTGCGGACCAGGGCGAGGTCGAGGGCGGGCAGCGGGGTGACGGCGTCGGCGTCGACCACGCAGGTCCGGCCGCCCGGGGCGTGCAGGACGAGGCGGGCCAGTCCGTCGACGGCCTCGTGGCTGGTGATCACGGTGCCGTGGTGGTCGGCGAGGAAGCCGGTGCCGCGGGGCCGGCCGGCGAGGTCGTGGACGCCGACCAGGAGGTCCTCGGGAGGGGGCGGCCCGGGCGGTGCTCCGCCGGGCTCCTGAGCGGTGTCCGGTCCGTCAGGGGTGTCGGATCCGCGACGGAGCCGGTTGCGCGACGTCATCGTCGAACCTCCCCGCCGTACTGCCGTACCACCGTGCCTTCGTTCTGAACAGTAGGCCACGATGATCAGCGGGAAACGCCCTGCGGCGAACGCGCCCCCTTCCGCTCCCCCGGTTCACTCCGAGCGCCTGCACGTACGGGTGAACAGAGCGGGGCTGGTGGATACACCCTAGGGGTGGGGGAACCGAGGGGGACCGTGGAGCGGCGGCAGGTGAATCCCCGTGACGCCTCTCCACGGGCGGGGACTGCCGGAACCGGTCGGCGCGGAAGCACCGTCGCCCTGTCGACGAGCCGACCGGGCGGCTCGTCGACAGGGCGACGGTGGGGGCCGGACCGGCTGCGGGTCCGTCAGGCGAAGACGGCCAGGCTCTTGGCCTTGCCCTTGTGCTCCTCGACCAGGGCGAGCAGGGTGCCACCGGGGCCGAAGACGGCCACCGGACCGGCGCCCGCGTACAGCTCGGGCAGCTCCAGCCGGACGCCGTTGGTGAGCAGCCGGGCGTGCCGGGCGTCGACGTCCCAGCGCGGGAAGGCGGCCGCGGCGGCCTCGGCGATGGGCATCACGACGAGTTCCTGCTGCAGCTGGTCCAGTGTCCTCGCGGCGTCGAGCCGGTAGGGGCCGACGCGGGTGCGGCGCAGCGCGGTGAGGTGCCCGCCGACGCCGAGTCCGGCGCCGAGGTCGCGGGCGAGGGCCCGGATGTAGGTGCCGGAGGAGCAGACGACGGACACGACCAGGTCGAGCACGGGGGTGCCGTCCTCGGCGACGGCCTCCCGGACGTCGTGCAGGACGAAGGAGGAGACGGTGACCGGCCGGGCCGGGATGTCGAAGTCCTCGCCCTCGCGGGCCCGCTTGTAGGACCGGACGCCGTCGATCTTGATGGCGCTGACCTTGGACGGGACCTGCATGATGGCGCCGGTCAGTGCGGTGATCCCGGCGTCGAGGGCCTCACGGGTGACCTGGGAGGCGTCGGTGGAGGAGGTGATGTCCCCCTCGGCGTCGTCGGTGACCGTGGTCTGGCCGAGCCGGACGGTGCCGACGTACTCCTTCTCGGTCAGCGCGAGGTGGCCGAGCAGCTTGGTGGCCTTCTCGACGCCGAGCACGAGGACGCCCGTGGCCATCGGGTCGAGGGTGCCGGCGTGGCCGACCCGGCGGGTGCGCGCGATGCCCCGCATCTTGGCGACCACGTCGTGCGAAGTGAAACCCGACGGCTTGTCGACGATGACAAGGCCGTCGGGCGTGGGGGGCTTCTGCGTCATTCGGCGGTGTCGTCCGTCTCGTCGTCGTCCGGCTTGCGGTACGGGTCGGCGCCGCCCGCGTAGGTGGCGCCCGCGGACGCCTCGCGCACCTTGGCGTCGGACTGGCGCGCCTTGTCGAGGAGGTCCTCGATGTTGCGTGCCGTGTCCGGGAGGGCGTCCATGACGAAGGTCAGGGTGGGCGTGAACTTCACGCCGGCCGCCCGGCCCACCTCGGAGCGCAGGACGCCCTTGGCGCTCTCCAGGCCCGCCGCGGCGGCCTGGCGCTCCTCGTCGTCCCCGTACACCGTGTAGAAGACGGTCGCCTCCCGCAGGTCACCCGTGACCCGGGTGTCCGTGATGGTGACGTGCGAGCCGAGCCGCGGGTCCTTGATCCCGCGCTGCAGCTTCTGGGCCACCACCTCTCGGATGAGGTCCGCCAGCCTTTTCGCCCGCGCGTTGTCGGCCACTGGTCCGTCTCCCGTTCTTTCCTGATCTCGTTCTCGAAAGCTGGTCGTCAGTCGTCGTCCTCGCCGTGGAAGCGCCGCCTGACGGACAGCAGCTCCACTTCCGGATGCCCGGCGACCAGCCGCTCGCACCGGTCCAGCACGTCGGTGATGTGCCCCGCGTCGCCGGAGACCACCGCGAGGCCGATGAGCGCCCTGCGGTACAGGTCCAGGTGGTCCACCTCGGCCGCGCTCACCGCGTACTTGCGCTGGAGTTCGGCGACGATCGGGCGGACGACGGAGCGCTTCTCCTTCAGCGACCGTACGTCGCCGAGGAGGAGGTCGAAGGACAGCGTCCCCACATACATGTGCAACCGGTTCACCCGCCGGCACGGGATCGATGGCCCCGCCATCCAGTGGGCGGGGACATCACGAACGGTACAACGAAGCGGGCCGCTTGATCGACGGATATTGCGCCCCGCGGCTCCCGGCCGGTCCGGGACCGGGCACGCGCCGGCCGACGGGACGAGGAGTCCCGTCGGCCGGCGCGCGGACCGTGGCGGTTACGCCCGCGGCTTCTCGCGCATCTCGTACGTCGCGATGACGTCGTCGACCTTGATGTCGTTGAAGTTCCCGAGGTTGATACCGCCCTCGAAGCCTTCACGGATCTCGGTGACGTCGTCCTTGAAGCGACGCAGTCCCTCGATGGTGAGGTTCTCCGCGACCACCTTGCCGTCGCGGATGAGGCGCGCCTTGGTGTTGCGCTTGACCTCGCCGGAGCGGATGAGGACACCCGCGATGTTGCCCAGCTTGGACGACTTGAAGACCTCGCGGATCTCCGCCGTACCGAGCTCGACCTCTTCGTACTCCGGCTTCAGCATGCCCTTGAGGGCCGCCTCGATCTCCTCGATCGCCTGGTAGATGACCGAGTAGTACCGGACGTCCACACCCTCGCGCTCGGCCATCTGCTGTGCCCGCCCGGCGGCGCGCACGTTGAAGCCGATCACGATGGCGTCGGAGCCCATCGCCAGGTCGATGTCGGACTCCGTGACCGCACCGACGCCGCGGTGCAGGACGCGGATGTCGACCTCTTCGCCGACGTCCAGCTGGAGCAGCGAGGACTCGAGGGCCTCGACCGATCCGGACGCGTCACCCTTGATGATCAGGTTCAGCTGCTGGACCTCGCCGGCCTTGAGCACCTTGTCCAGGTCCTCGAGCGAGACGCGGCGCGTGCGCTTGGCGAACGCGGCGTTGCGCTCACGGGCGGCACGCTTCTCGGCGATCTGACGGGCCGTACGGTCCTCGTCCACGACGATGAAGTTGTCGCCCGCACCCGGGACGTTGGTCAGGCCCAGGACCTGGACCGGCGTCGACGGGCCGGCCTCGGCGACGTTGCTGCCGGTGTCGTCGAGCATGGCGCGCACGCGGCCGTAGGCGTCGCCCACCACCATCGTGTCGCCGACCCGCAGCGTGCCTCGCTGGACGAGGACGGTCGCCACGGCACCGCGGCCGCGGTCGAGCCGGGACTCGATCGAGATGCCCTGCGCGTCCTGCTTCGGGTTGGCCCGCAGGTCGAGCGAGGCGTCGGCGGTGAGGACGACGGCCTCGAGGAGGCTGTCGATGTGCAGACCCTGCTTGGCGGAGATGTCGACGAACATGGTGTCGCCGCCGTACTCCTCGGCCACCAGGCCGTACTCGGTCAGCTGACCGCGCACCTTGGTCGGGTCGGCGCCCTCGACGTCGATCTTGTTGACCGCGACGACGATCGGGACGTCGGCCGCCTTGGCGTGGTTGAGCGCCTCGACCGTCTGCGGCATGACGCCGTCGTTGGCCGCGACGACCAGGATCGCGATGTCGGTCGACTTCGCACCACGGGCACGCATGGCGGTGAACGCCTCGTGACCCGGGGTGTCGATGAAGGTGATCTTGCGATCCTCTTCGTTGACCTCGGTCGTGACCTGGTAGGCACCGATGTGCTGGGTGATGCCGCCCGCCTCGCCGGAGGCGACGTTGGTCTTGCGGATGGCGTCGAGCAGACGGGTCTTGCCGTGGTCGACGTGACCCATGACGGTGACGACCGGCGGACGGACCACCAGGTCCTCCTCGTCGCCCTCGTCCTCGCCGAACTCCAGGTCGAAGGACTCGAGCAGCTCGCGGTCCTCCTCCTCCGGGCTGACGATCTGAACGGTGTAGTTCATCTCGTCCGCGAGGAGCTGGAGCGTCTCGTCGGAGACGGACTGGGTCGCGGTGACCATCTCGCCGAGGTTCATCATGACCGCGACGAGCGACGCCGGGTTGGCGTTGATCTTCTCCGCGAAGTCGGTGAGCGACGCACCGCGCGACAGGCGAATGGTCTCGCCGTTGCCGCGAGGCAGCATCACACCGCCGACCGACGGGGCCTGCATGGCCTCGTACTCCTGGCGCCTCTGCCGCTTCGACTTGCGGCCACGACGCGCGGGACCGCCGGGACGGCCGAAGGCGCCCTGCGTGCCACCGCGGCCACCGGGACCGCCGGGACGGCCACCGAAGCCGGGACGGCCGCCGCCGCCGCCGAAGCCGCCGCCGGGAC
>NZ_JAAGMD010000543.1 GCF_010548465.1 Streptomyces sp. SID14436
CTGCGGCGCGGGCAGGGCGGCCGGGTCCGCGCAGGCGGGGTCGGCGGCCAGCTCGGCCGCGTCGACGGCGACGCCGCTGTCCGGCAGGGTGGCCAGCTCGCGCAGCTCCTTGGTGGTGAAGCGGGCCTGCGACGGCCCCCGGCGCCCCACCATGTGGATGTCGGTCACCGCGCTCGCCGCCAGGGCGGTCAGCGCGGCGTGCGGGACGTCGGTCCGGCTCAGCTCGGCGGCGCGACGCGCCAGGATCCGCGTGACGTCCACCGCGACATTGCCCAGGCCGATGACGACGGCGGACCGGACACCGCGCAGGAACCCGTCGGCGGCCCGGTCGCCGTCCGCTCCCCGCCCCGGGGCGTCCGGGTGGGCGCTGTACCAGGACACGAACTCGGTCGCGGACCAGCTGCCCGGCAGGTCCTCGCCCGGGACGCCGAGGCGCCGGTCGGTGGCGGCGCCCACGCAGTACACCACCGCGTGGTACAGCTCGCGCAGCCGGTCCGCCGGCACCCCGCCCGGACCGACCGGGACGCCGCCGAGGAAGCGCACCCGGTCGTGCTCCAGGACCGCGCGGAGGGTGTTCTGCAGCGACTTGATCTTCTCGTGGTCCGGTGCCACGCCGTACCGGACCAGGCCGTACGGGCACGGCAGCCGGTCCAGGACGTCGACGTGCACTCCGGGGTCCTGCTCGACGAGGCCCTGGGCGGTGTAGCACCCGCTCGGTCCGGAACCGACGACGGCGACACGGAGCACGGCAGAACTCCTCACCCGGGGGGATCCGTAGGAGACCGCTGGTGCCACCAGCATCGCACCGCGGCGGCTGAGCTGACAGGGTGCCGTGCGCTGCCGTCGGAGCGTGTTCGGCCGTATAAAAAGTGATCACGCGATTACGTTGTGTTTGTGCTCGATGCCACTTTTCTTGCTCTTTGTGATCGTTCCCCTGCGGAAGGCGCGGTGTCCGTGTGGCCCGCGTGGGCGGTGCGGGAGGGAGAGCGCGCGACGCGCTGGTTCCACGTCCGGCTGGTGTTCGCCGACGGCGCGCGGGTCGAGGGGCTGGTGACGGTGTCCGAGGACGGCGTCGGCGTGGAGGACCTCCGGGCCCGTCCCGCGCTCTCCCTGGACGACCTCGCGGCCTTCGCCGACTGGATCGAGGAACCCCTGGCCCGGGCGTGCGGCGCGGCCCCGGAGCCGTCCGCCGGGAGCGGTGACGCCGCCGGCAGGCACCGGCGCCGCGCCGTGCGGCCGCGGG
>NZ_JAAGMD010000567.1 GCF_010548465.1 Streptomyces sp. SID14436
CAGCCGTCCCGTCACGTGCCGGCCCCACAGGCCCCACATCGCCCGCCCGGGCGCCCGGTCGTCGCGCGCGTACCAGGCGAGCTCCCGCCCGCCCGGCGTCCGCCGCAGCGCGCCGAGCGGCGCGTAGTTCTCCACCACGAACGCCCGCCCCGGCACCGGCGCGCCCGCCGGCAGCGGACGGTGCGTCAGGTCCAGGTGCTGCGCCCGGACCACGTCCAGCCCCGCCGTGTCGGTGAACAGCCGGAACTGCGCCCCCGGACGGGGGTTGAAGTCGAGCAGGTGGTAGTCGCCGGTGTCCGCGCAGCGGCGGAAGTCCAGATCGAGGATGCCGCGATAGCCCAGCTCGACGGTGAGCCGCTCCGCCAGCGTCCGCACCTGCGGGTTCGGCTCCCAGCGGCCGACCGCGGTGAGCCCCGCCCCGCGCGGCCTCGAACGCAGCTTCAGCCCCGCCCCGCCCGCCCGCACTCCGCCCGCCCGGTCGGCGTACCCGTGGAAGAACCAGTCCCGGTCCGGGCCCGGCGGCAGGAACGCCTGCAACAGCAGCGTGCTGCCCGCCTCCTCACGCCGCGCGTACAGCTCCCGCGCCTCCCTGGCGCTGCGCACCAGCACCGTGCTGCGCAGCCCGCTGCCCGGCGGCAGCAGCCAGGGCCTGCTCCACTTCGCCACCACCGGCAGCCCCAGCCGCCAGGCCGCCGCGGCGGCCTCGTCCGCGCTGTCCGGGGTGAGCGTCAGCGGGTGCGGGACGTCGAGCGTGGCGCACAGCCGGGCCAGTCCGGCCTTGTCGGCGACCTGCTCGGGCAGCGCCCCGGACAGGTCGGGCAGCAGATAGGCCGGTGCCAGTTCCCGGCGGCCGCGGCCCATTGCGAGCGCCCCCGCGTCGTCCATCGGGATCAGCACCGCGGGCCGCGCGATCCGCGCGGCCACCCGCAGCAGGACCGCCGTCACCTCGGCCGCGCCGGCACCGGGCGGGGGAGGGGTGTGCAGCGCCGTCACGAAGCGGGACGCGCGGACCGGGCTGCGCCCGCAGTCGGCGACCACGTGCACCTCCACGCCCGCCCGGCCGAGCGACCGCACGGCGCCCAGCGTTCCGTGGTGAAAGGGATTCCGGTCGATCCGCAGCAGAACGGCGGGGACACGGACGTCGAGCAGGGACACGGGTTCATTCCTTCGATTCGGTCACCGGTGCGGGCGATTGCGGCACTCGAAAGCCGTAGCGGCGGTGGCGTGATTGCTTTTCATATGACTGGGTGTCAGTACGACGGTCGGTACGGCAGAAGAAGAAGTGGGGCGGAGAGACCGGCGCACGGCGTGCGAGACAGCACCGCAACGACGAACCCAAGGAGCAGGAATGGCCCCACAGCAGCGACGGCCCCGGCTGCGGCGGCTGGCATGTGTCGCCGCGGCCGTGGCCGCGGCGGCCACCCTGGCCGCCGGTCCCGGTTTCGCCGCGGGTACGGGGACGGACGACGGCCCGCCCGCCCCGGCCCCCTCGGCCCCGGCTCCCGGCCCCACGGCGCCCCCGTCGGCCGCCACGCCCGGAGAGAGCGCCCCCGCCTTCGGCGCCTACCTCGACTACGGCCCCCGCGGCGTGACCCGCATGGCCGAGCTCAGCCAGTGGCTCGGCGGCGCCCGGCTGCGCGTCGGCCACACCTACCTGCCCGGGGACCGCTGGAGCAACATCGAGGGACGCCCCGGCTTCCTCGACGTCTGGGCGAACTGGCGGCGCGGCGCCGACGACCGGATGCTCGTCCTCAACGTGCCCATGCTGGAGCGCAACGAGGAGGGGCTGGGCGACGACGAGGTGCGCAGGCTGCTGCGGGAGGGCGCCGCCGGCCGCTACGACCATCACTTCCGCGCGCTCGCCGAGCGGCTGGTCCGCCTCGAGGTGCCGGACACGGTCCTGGTCCTCGGCTGGGAGATGAACGGCATCACGTACACCCATCGGTGCGGACCGGACCCCGAGGCCTGGAAGACGTACTGGAACAGGATCGTCACCACCATGCGTTCGGTGCCGGGCCAGGAATTCCGGTTCGATTTCACCCCGAGCCGCGGCCGGGACGCCGTCCCGTGGACCGAGTGCTACCCGGGCGACGACACCGTCGACATCATCGGAATGGACGCCTACGACCAGCCGCGCGGAATGCCGTTCGACGAACAGGTGGAAGAGCCTTACGGACTGCGGCACCACGTGGAGTTCGCGAAGGAGCGCGGCAAGCCCATTTCCTATCCCGAATGGGGCCTTTTCCGCAACGGTGACAACACCGCGTACATGAAGGGCATGCTCGACTGGATGGACGAGCACAAACCCCTGTACAACACGCTCACCGACTACTGCCCGCACGGCGTGTGGCAGTGCGCGCACAACCCCGAGTCCTCCGCCGTCTACCGGTCCGTGCTGTCCGGCCGCGGCTCCGCCCCGGCGGACACCCCGCAGCCGGCCCCGTCCACCACCACGCCGCCCGTTGTGCCGGCCGGCTGCACGCGCCTGGACCTCGGGCAGTGGGTCGAGTACTGGATCGGCGGACGGCTGTGCCTGCGCCTCGACTGGTGGTCGCGCACCCGCTAGCCGCCCCCGGGACGCGGCAGGACGGCCGTCACCGGCCCGGACGGCCGCCCGGGCGGCGGGCCCGGTCAGGGCCCGCCGCCCGCGTCGCGTCC
>NZ_JAAGMD010000589.1 GCF_010548465.1 Streptomyces sp. SID14436
GGCCGTCACAGTCGGCCGGCCGTCGGTCGCGAGGGCGGGCGTGGGTCGCGAGGGCGAGCGCGGGTCGCGAGGGCGAGCGCGGGACGCAAGGGCGAGCGCGGGACGCAAGGGCGAGCGCGGGACGCAAGGGCGAGCGCGGGACGCAAGGGCGAGCGCGGGACGCAAGGGCGAGCGCGGGACGCAAGGGCGAGCGCGGGACGTCGGACACATCGGTGCTCGGACACAGCGGTACCGTCGGCCCGGCCCTGGCGCCGCCGTGCCGCAGGACGCCGTGCCAGCGGTCGGCGGCCCGGGCGGCCTCCCCGTGACCCGTCGTGAACCGGGCCCCGCGGGCGACCGCCGGGCCCGGATCGCGTCAGGCGGAGATGCCGTCGATCCGGCTGCCGTCGATCCGGGCCATCGCGTCGTCCGCGCCGTAGGGCTGGAGGTACGGAAGCCAGCGCGGGTCCCGGTGGCCGGTGCCGATGATGCGCCAGGCCAGCCCGGTGGGCGGGGCCGGTTTGTGGCGCAGGCGCCAGCCCAGCTCGAACAGGTGCCGGTCGGCCTTCACGTGGTTGCAGCGGCGGCAGGACGCCACCACGTTGTCCCAGGCGTGCTGCCCCCCGCGGCTGCGCGGGATGACGTGGTCGACGCTGGTCGCGACGCCGCCGCAGTACATGCAGCGGCCCCCGTCGCGGGCGAACAGGGCGCGGCGGGTGAGAGGAACGGGCCCCCGGTAGGGCACCCTGACGAAACGCTTGAGCCGGACCACGCTGGGGGCGGGGACGGTGACGGTGGTGCTGTGCAGGTAGGCGCCGGACTCCTCGAGGCACACGGCCTTGTTCTCGAGGACGAGGACGAGCGCGCGGCGGAGCGGTACGACACCGAGTGGCTCGTACGACGCGTTGAGAACCAGGACATGCGGCACGGATGCCTCCTTGTACGCCGGCGACGCGTGGCTCGCGCCGGGACGATCCGTAGTCAGTTTCCCCTCATGCCTGGTGGAAGCGCCACCATGTCCCGGTAACGGGCTGAGAGTGTTTTCGACCACACTCGGATGCATCCCCACGATCATGACCGGTTCAAGCGCAGGTGAGGGCGGTCTCTCCTTCACACAATCCGCGGATCCCCTCACAATGCCCCGTTAGTGTGGTGATTCTGTCCCGGCCGGTGACCTTCCCGTGACCTCGGAGGGCGTGCGGAGGGCAGATCGTGCACCTGGAGGTACCTGCCGTGTTCATGTCCGCCGTCCTGTCGGCCGACGGCCCTTCGCCGGCTCCCGTGGAGAGTCCGTCGCCGGCCGTGCCCTCGCTCAAGGACGCCCAGGAACATGCGACGAACGCCGCCAGCTGGGTCGAGCAGAACTGGTCGACCTGGCTCGCGATCGGGCTTCGCGTGCTGCTCATCCTGGTCATCGCGGCGGCGCTCAGAGTGGTCGTGCGGCGGTCGATCACCAAGCTGATCGACCGCATGGGTCGTACCGGCCAGACCGTGGACGGGTCCGGGCTGGGCGGCCTGCTGGTGAACGCCGAGCGGCGGCGCCAGCGCTCGCAGGCGATCGGGTCGGTGCTGCGCTCGGTGGCCTCGTTCCTGATCCTGGGCACGGCCGCGCTGATGATCCTGGGCACCTTCCAGATCAACCTGGCGCCGCTGCTCGCCTCCGCCGGTGTGGCAGGCGTGGCGATCGGCTTCGGCGCGCGCAACCTGGTGACGGACTTCCTCTCCGGCGTCTTCATGATCCTGGAGGACCAGTACGGCGTCGGCGACACCGTGGACGCGGGCGTGGCCTCCGGCGAGGTGATCGAGGTCGGGCTGCGGGTGACCAAGCTGCGCGGCGCGGACGGTGAGATCTGGTACGTGCGCAACGGCGAGGTGAAGCGGATAGGGAACCTGTCCCAGGGCTGGGCCACCGCCAACGTCGACGTCACCGTGCGCTCCGACGAGGACCTGGACCGGGTGCGGGAGGTCCTGGGCGACGTCGCCGCGAAGATGGGCAAGGAGGAGCCCTGGAACGAGCTCCTGTGGAGCCCGGTCGAGGTGCTCGGCCTGGACTCGGTGCTGCTGGACTCGATGGTCGTGCGGGTGTCGGCGAAGACGATGCCCGGCAAGTCCCTCACCGTGGAGCGCGAGCTGCGCTGGCGCATCAAGCGGGCCTTCGACGAGGCCGGCATCCGCATCGTGGGCGGTGCCACCGCCCCGGTGGACGCGGCCCCGGGGCCCGACCCGGCCGCGGCGGTCGCGCCCCCGTCGGCGTACGCGAGTTCGGTCTCGCCGCAGTCGATCGCGGCGTCCCCGATCACCCCGCCCAACACCACCAAGTAGCGCCGCGGGGCGCCGTCCCCGCGCGTCACGTCAGGGCGGCATCCGGGACCTCCCGGGTGCCGCCCTGTTGCGTGTCCTGACGCGGGTCCTGACGCAGGCCCGGTTTCCTGACGCGTGTCCCGGCGCGTGGCCTGCTTCCTGGCGCGTGTCCCGGCGCGTGGGCGGGGCGGCCGGACCGGCTAGGTGCCGGGCTCGCACGCCCCCTTGACGGCTCCTGCGCCCGAGCCGTACGTTCCTTTACCCACACAGATAGGAAACTTTCCTGACAATGATCGCGTAGTCCACGGGCGGACAGCACCCCTGAATGGACGGCCCGTCGCGGCCACTGAGAAGCTGGGCGGCCCAGGAAGGCAGGTGTGGCACCCATGGCAGGAACCGCCGGTACGCCGGGCACCCCGCGTGTGCTGCGGGCCATGAACGACCGCGCGGCCCTGGACCTCCTGCTGGAGCACGGCCCCCTGTCCCGCACCCGGATCGGCAAGCTGACCGGGCTGTCCAAGCCCACCGCGTCCCAGTTGCTGGCCCGCCTGGAGGCGGCCGGGCTGGTGCTGGCCGGCGGCACCACCGAGGGCCGCCCGGGCCCCGGCGCCCAGCTGTACGAGGTGAACCCGGCCGCCGCGTACGCCGCCGGCCTCGACGTCACCCCCGAGCGGATCCGCGCCGCCGTCGCCGACATCACCGGCCGCACCGTCGGCGCGCACGAACTGCCCGCCCCCGGGCGCCGTTCCGGTGTCCCCGTCGCCCAGCAGGTCACCGACGCGCTGGACGGTGCGGTGAAGGCGGCGGGACTGACCCGCGGCGACGTCCACCGGCTGGTCATCGGCACCCCGGGCGCCTTCGATCCCACCACCGGGCGGCTGCGCTACGCCTCCCACCTGCCCGGCTGGCACTCCCCCACCCTGCTCGACGAACTCGCCGCGGCCCTGCCGATGCCCTTCGAGTACGAGAACGACGTCAACCTCGTCGCCCTGGCCGAACAGCGGCTCGGCACCGCCCGCGGCCACACCGACTTCGTCCTGCTGTGGAACGAGGCCGGGCTGGGCGCCGCCCTGGTGTTCGGCGGGCGGCTGCACCGGGGCTGGACCGGCGGCGCCGGCGAGGTCGGCTTCCTGCCGGTGCCCGGAACACCCCTGGTGCGCCAGGTCACCCGGGCCAACAGCGGCGGCTACCAGGAGCTCGCCGGTGCCCAGGCGGTGCCCGCCCTGGCCCGCGAAGCCGGCCTGGAGGACATCCCCGAGGGCCCGTACCCCGAGGTGGCCGCAGCGCTCGTCGGGCGGGCCGCCGCCGCTCCCGAAGAGCCGGTCCACCAGCGCCTGTTGCGGGCCTACGCCACCCGGCTGGCCACCGGTCTGGCCTCACTCGTCTCCGTCCTCGACCCCGAACTCGTCGTCCTGAGCGGCAGCGGCCTCACCTCCGGCGGTGAGGCGCTGCGCGCCCTCGTCCAGGCCGAACTGGAGGAGCTGGCCGCCCCCCGGCCGCGGCTCGTGGTGGGCGAGGTGCGCGAACAGCCCGTGCTGCGCGGCGCGTTGGACAGCGCGCTGGCCGCCACCCGCGACGAGGTCTTCGACACCTCCCGCTGACCCGAGCGCTCCCCTTCCGACGCCCGCGCCCCCGAGGCGGTCCCCCGGGTCGTCACCGCCCCTCCGGTGCTGGGCGCGGCCCTGCTGGGCCTGGACCGCACCGCCGCGCCCGCCGGCGGCTCAGCGGCGCCTGCGGGCTCACGACGGGGCGTAGGGGAGCCCGGGTCCGG
>NZ_JAAGMD010000609.1 GCF_010548465.1 Streptomyces sp. SID14436
CGCGGCGACCGGAGCAGCCACCGGCTCGGCCACCGGTGCGGCGGAAGGCGCCGGGGCCGGCGCGGCGCCCGGCCCGTGCACCGGCCACGGCAGCGCGTCCCGGTCCAGCTTGCCGTTGGCCGTGGCCGGCCACTCCGTCACGAAGCCCACCACGCCCGGCACCATGTAGTCGGGCAGCGCCGCCGCCACATGGGCCCGCACGTCCTCGACGGCGGGCGGCTCACCGTCCGGCAGCACGTACGCCACCAGCCGGTCCTCCCCGCCCGACCCCTTCCGCAGCAGCACCACCGCGTCGGCGACCCCGGGATGCCCGCGCAACCGGTGCTCGATCTCCGGGAGTTCCACCCGATAACCGCGCAGCTTGACCTGCCCGTCCCGGCGGCCGAGGAAGTGCAGCAGCCCGTCGGGGCCGTGGCGGGCGCGGTCGCCGGTGGCGTACAGGCGGGTCTCGGGCGGCCCGGGCAGCCCGGGGAAGTCACCGGTGACGAACCGCTCCGCGGTCAGCTCCGGCTGCCGGTAGTACCCGGCGGCCAGACAGTCGCCGGCGATGTACAGGTCGCCCTCCGTGCCGACCGGCACCGGGCGGCGCCGCTCGTCCAGGACGTAGTAGCGGCTGTTGTCGATGGGGCGGCCGTAGGGGATGCTGCGCCACGCCGGGTCCACCCGGTCCACGACGAAGTAGTTGGACCACACCGTCGCCTCGGTCGCCCCGCCGAGACTGACCAGGGTGGCGTCCGGGAACGCCTCCCGCATCCGGCCGGGCAGCCACAGCGGGGTGTAGTCGCCGCTGAGGAACACCAGGCGCAGCGAGTCCCCGCCCGGCAGGTCGGCCGGGCCGCCGAACTCCGGGGCCAGATGCGCCAGGGTGGTGGGCGCCGAGTTCCAGAAGGTGACCGGCTCGGTCCGCAGCACCCGCAGCAGCAGTCGCGGATCCCGCTGCTCCTCCTCGTCGGCGATGTACAGTCCGGCACCCAGGCCGAGCAGGCCGAAGATGTCGAAGACGGACAGGTCGAAGCCGAGCGAGGTGACACACAGGCCGAGGTCGCCGGGGCCGAAGCCGAAGGTGCGCCGGGCCCACTCGAACAGGTTCAGCATGGGCCGGTGGGTGACCCCCACCCCCTTGGGCCGTCCCGTGCTGCCCGAGGTGAAGATCACGTACGCCAGGTCGTCGACGTCGTTCACCGGTTCGGGCGCCGTGGCCTCCCGCGGGTGCGGACGGGACAGCACCGCGTCGAGACCGACCTGCCGTACGCCGGGCATCGTCGCCGCCCAGCCGCAGGAGGCGTCGGCGACCAGACAGCCGGCCGCCGCGTCGTCGAGCATGACCGCCGCGCGGTCGCGGGGCAGGGACGGCAGCACCGGCAGATAGGCGCCCCCGGCCTTCAGGATGCCGAGGACCGCGACGACCATGTCCGGGCCGCGCCGCAGCGAGACCCCGACCACGTCGCCGCGGCCCACGCCCGCGTCGCGCAGCGTCCACGCCAGCCGGTTGGCGCGCAGCTCCAGTTCGGCGAAGGACAGGGCACCGCCGGACCAGCGCAGCGCCACCTCGGCCGGCCGGATCCTGGCCTGGTCCTCGACGAGGAGCTGCACGGGCAGGTCGGCGGGGAAGGGCCGGGCCGTGTCGTTCCACCGCGCCGGGGGCAGACCGGGATCGTCGGCCGGGGTGCGGGCCAGGGCGGACAGGCCCGCCAGGTCGGCGGCGAACCGGTCGAAGGCGTCCTCCAGCCAGTCGGGGGGCAGCGCGTCCGGCAGCGCGTCCCAGGCGTACTCCAGGACACCGCCCTCCTGCACCGCCACGCAGTCCAGCGCCACCCCGGGTGTGCTGGTCACCCAGTCCGCAGCCGTGACACCGTCGGGCAGCGGGTATGCGTCCAGGTCGAAGAGGCTGGTGTAGACGACGGGCAGGGCCGGGCCGGTGCGGCGGGAACGGCGCAGTGCGGTCA
Source organism: Streptomyces sp. SID14436 (assembly GCF_010548465.1). Taxonomy (GTDB): domain Bacteria; phylum Actinomycetota; class Actinomycetes; order Streptomycetales; family Streptomycetaceae; genus Streptomyces. The sequence continues at coordinate 1,947 of NZ_JAAGMD010000609.1, forward strand.
GTCCCCGCCGTGCGTCGGCGGCCCGGTCCTCGGCCAGCACCGCGTCGTAGCGGCGCGCCAGATCCAGCAGCGGACACGCCTCGGCCGTCACCGACACCCAGCTCAGCGCGGTCAGTTCGGCCGGGCGGGCGGCATCCGTGCCGTCCGGCCAGCGCACCACCGGCACCGCGAACACGTCGCCCAGACCGGGGGACAGGGCGCGCGCGTAGGCCGCGAGCAGCAGCCCGTCCGGTGTGCAGCCGTGGTCCGCCGCGGCGGCCACCACCGTGTCCCAGCCCGGCAGGGTGCCGCGCAGCCGGCGACGGGC
>NZ_JAAGMD010000637.1 GCF_010548465.1 Streptomyces sp. SID14436
GGCCGCCTCGGCGCCGAGCACCGCCAGCGCCTGCCGCACGCCCTTGCCGCCCGGTGCCGCCGCCGGGGCGCCGCCCACCTCGCACCAGCCGAACGCGTACCGGGCCATCTCGCCGACCCAGGGGTGCAACCGGTCGACGGCCGACGCCAGTTCGGGCCGCACCAGCGCGCGGCACCGGTCCAGCACCCGGTCGGCACCGACCGGTGTGCCGAGGGCCGTCACCGCCCGGCCCCCGTCACGGCCACGTCGGCGGGGGACACGAACTCCTCCTGGGCCCGGGCCACCATCTCCCGCGCGTGGGCGAGGCCGATCCGTTCCATCGTCCGGGCCAGGTCGGCCAGTTCGGCGGCGGTCTCGGCACGGTCCCGGCCCAGCCGGGCCAGCGACTTGGCCAGCCCCAGCCGGGACAGCGCCTCACCGCGCGGCTCGCCCATCGCCCGGAACTCCGCCAGCGCCTGCTCGTACATCGCCCGCGCCTCGGCACAACGACCGGCGCGGTACAGGACGTTGCCGCGCATCTTGTGGTTGTAGGCCAGCGCGCCGGACAGCTTCATCGCCCGGCACCCGGCCTCCGCCTCGGACAGCAGCGCCAGGGCGCGCTCGGTGTCCCCGTCGCGCACCGACACCACGTCGGCGAGCCCGCGCAGCGCCCACGCGTGACCGCGCCGGTCCTCCGCCCGCGCGGCGATCCCGGCCGCCTCCTCGAAGAGGTCGTGGGCGGTGTCCAGCGACCCGGTGTTGCGGTGCATCTGCGCGATGCCCTCCAGGGCCCACACGGTGTGCCGGGCCTCGCCGCGCCGCCGGGCCTCGGCCAGCAGCTGCTCGTGCAGCCGGCCGACCGCCTCGTAGTCACCCTGGATGCGGCCCGTCTCCGCCAGCCCGGCCAGTGAGTAGCCGCGCACCACGACGTCGCCGGACCGCTCGCCCAGACCCGCCGCGAGGCCCAGCAGGCGCCGGGCCAGCGGGAAGGCGCCGCGCTGCCGGGCCAGCGTGCCGCCGCTCCACAGCGCCCAGGCCATCGCCGACCCGTCCCCCGCCTCACGTGCGGCGCGGTAACTCGCCTTCCACGCGCGGTCGGCGTCGGCGACCCGGCCGAGGCGGCGCTGCGCCTCCGCCACGGCGAGTCCGGAGCGGGCCACCTCACCGGGCTCGCCGGCCCGTTCGGCCGCTCTCAGCCGCTCGACCCCGGCGGCCAGGACGTCGTCCAGGGAGGAGTTCACCGAGAGGGTGGTGAGGGCGCCCTGGTACTCCGGGGCGAATGCCTTGCCGTACATCGTTGCCTTTCGGTCCGTCCGCCCACCCGCCGGTGCGGGTCGGCACGGGCGGGTGGACCGGTCTGTCCGCCGCGCCTATACGCTGCGCGTATACACGATGTGTATAGAGCGTCGGAAACGTGCCCCGGCCGGCAGGCCGGGGCATCACCTGTCGCCGGTCAAGACGAGCCCGCGACCGACGGGGTTGCCTGTGCGACGCAGATCACGCGGCGGCCCTCAACCGCCGCCCGTATCAGTGCTGTTGGGGCTTGTGCGGGGTCGCCTCACTGGGCCGGACCACGACGTGTCCCTCGCCCTGGAGGGCGAGTTGCACGGCCTCGCCGGAGCCGCCGCGCAGCATCGAACCCAGCGACTGCGACCGGTTCAGCGAGGTCGCGAGCCCCGCGGTCCAGCCCACGACGGCGTCGGTGTCGACGTAGACCGGCTGCTGCGGAGTGACCGGGATGACCAGCGGGTTGCCGTCGCACACCAGCCCCAGCCGGCCGTGCCCGGTGAAGACGCTGTTGAACAGGCCGCCCCCGGTGATGCCCGCGCCCTTCACGGTGCTGATCCGGTACGACAGGGTGGCGTCGAAGCACAGCACGTTGCGGCCGTTGACGGTGAACTCGTCACCGGGCTCGACGTCGACGATGAAGCAGTTCTGCGCCTCCTGCGCGAACCACGCCTCGCCCCGGCCGCGCACCGACATCAGCGGCAGCCCCTCCCCGGTCACGGCGCGCTTGAGCATGCCGCCCACGCCCTGGCCCTTGCGTTCGAACTGCAGGCTGCCGCGGTAGGCGACCATCGCGCCCTGCCGGGCGAGCATCTCGCCGTCGACCGTGTAGCGGATGCACTTGGCGTTCTCGACGGTCATGCCCGGGGCCGTGGCGGGCTGCACCATGTGCCGGCTGGAAAAGAGGTCACCCTTCATGCCGTCATCCTCACCCGGAGGGGCGCCCTCCGCCAAGATCGGGGGCGGGAGCACCGTCCGCGATGCGGCGGCCGCCGGGCCCCGCGCCCCGGTTCAGTGGCGGGCGACGTCCGGCGCGAGGTCCTCCGGCACCGGCGCGGGCGCCGCGCTGCGGGCCGCCGCCCGGCCGCAGAACGCCGCCTCCAGCGTGCGCAGCATCGTGCTCATCACCTTCGCGTTGTTCGACGTGGTGGCGAGCGCCGTGAGGGAACGCCGGCCGTCCTTCGAGGTGAACGCGTAGGAGTAGTAGCCCTGCACCGCGCCGGTGTGCCCGTACACCGACACACCGCACGACAGGTCGCGGCGCCGCAGCCCCAGCCCGTACGCCTGCCCCGGGCCCGCGGGCACCCAGCGCCGCATCTCCCGCAGGGCCGCCGCGGAGGTCAGCCGCCCCGACAGCAGCGCCGTCAGGAACGTGTTGACGTCCCGCGTGCCGGAGATGACGGCGCCCGCGCTCTGCGCCCAGGACACCGTCTGCTCGGTGGCGTCGACGAGCGCCCCGCCGGCCGTGTCCGGGGTGAGGTAGCCGCGGGTGTGCCGGCCGGGGATCGCGGTGCCGGGATGCACGTAGAACGTGTCGCGCAGGTCCAGCGGCGCGATGATCCGCTCGCGGTACTCGGTGGCCAGCGAGCGGCCGGTCACCGCCCGGACGAGCATCCCCGCGACGACGAAGTTGGTGTTGGAGTAGCGGTAGGCGCCGCCCGGCGCCGTGGTGCGCGGGTGCCCCAGGGACCGGCGGACCAGCGCGCGCAGCGTGAAGACCTTGGTACGGACCGCCTCGAAGCCGGGCACCGTCCGGGCGAACATGTCGTTGGTGTAGTCGTACAGCCCGCTGCGGTGGCTCAGCACATGGCGCACCGTGATGCGGTCGTCGGGCAGCAGCCCCGGCAGATGACGGTCGACCGGGTCGTCCAGCTTCAGCCGTCCCTCGTCGACCAGTTGCAGCAGCACCACGGCGGTCAGCACCTTGGTGATGCTGCCGACGCGGAACCGGTCCCCGGCGGCGAGGGCCCGCCCCGTCCCGCGGTCGGCGACCCCGGTGGCGGCCGTGAGGACCCTGCCGTCGTCGTCGATCCGCGCCATCGCCCCCGGCGCCCCCTGCGACCGGGCGGTGCGCAACAGGCCCTCCAGGCCCGCCAGGTCGGGCGCGTCGGGCGCGGGGGCCGAACCGGGACCCGATGCCGGGGCCGGCGCCGCGGCCGGGGGAGGGGCGGCGTGCGCCGGAACCGCCAGGAGGGACAGGGCGGCCACCGCGGCCACCGCACCCGTACGCATCGTCGCCGCTGTCGAGGCCATTCGCCGCCGCTCCGCTTCTGCCGCACCGTCACCCGGGCCGGACGGCGCGCGGACCGCTCGCGGTCACCGAGCGTCGCCGGTCGCCACAGTATGGCGACGAAAAGCGGACGAACCGGTCAGGCGGACGTGGGGCGGCGGGGCGTGTCGGCCGGTCCGCCGGACCCCTCGGACTCCGGCGCGACGAGCCCGGTGCGGTGGGCGATCGCCACGGCCTCGGTGCGCCCGGCCGCGCCCAGCTTGGCGAGGATGTTCGACACGTGGACGCTCGCCGTCTTGCCGCTGATGAACAGCTCCTCGCCGATCTGCCGGTTGCTGCGCCCGCGGGCGAGCAGCCGCAG
>NZ_JAAGMD010000665.1 GCF_010548465.1 Streptomyces sp. SID14436
AGCCGCAGCCGCCGCGTCCGGTGCCGCCGGGCGGCGCGGGCTACGAGGCGATGCGCCCGGCGGCGGCTCCGCGCCCCGGCCCGGCTCCGTACCAGGATCCGTACAACGGCCAGCAGTACCGCGGATACTGAGCCGCTGCCCCGGGAGCCGTCCCCCGCCGTACGGCAGGATGGCTCCATGGGGAACGCGCGTCTGCACTCGATCCACATTCATCCGGTCAAGGCGTTCCGGAGCGTGCCGCTCACGGAGGTCGTCGTAGAGCCCTGGGGGCCCGCCGGAGACCGGCGCTGGATGCTGATCGACGACGGGGGCAGGGTCGTCACGCAACGTCAGCAGCCGCGCCTCGCACCCGCCGCCGCCGAGCTGTTGCCCGGCGGCGGCGTGCGGCTGTCCACGCCCGGGACCGAGCCGCTCACGGTGCCCGTCCCGCGGGCCGGCACGACCCTCACCGTGGAACTCTTCGGCGACAAGGTCGAGGCACTGCCCGCCGACGACCCGGCGGTGCGGGACTGGTGCCGGGCCCGCTTCGGCACCGGCTACCGCCTGGTGCACCTGGACGATCCCGCCGTCCGCCGGCCGGTCGATCCGGTCTACGCGGGGCCGGGCGACACCGTCACCTTCGCCGACGGCTTCCCGCTGCTGCTCACCACGACCGCGTCCCTGGACGCGCTCAACTCCCTGATCGCGGCGGGCGATCACGCGGACGAGGGCCCGCTGCCCATGAACCGGTTCCGGCCGAACCTGGTCGTGGCGGGCACCGGCGCCTGGGCGGAGGACGACTGGGAGCGCATCGCCGTGGGTGAGGTCGCGTTCCGGGTCGCCAAGCCCTCCGGGCGGTGCGTGGTGACCACCACCGACCAGGACACGGCGCGGCGCGGCCGGGAACCGCTGCACTCCCTGGGACGGCACCGCCGCGCCGACGGCCGCCTGGTCTTCGGCCAGAACCTGATCCCGCTGCACACCGGCACCGTGCGGACCGGGGACCCGGTCCGCGTCCTCGCCCGCCGCGGCGGCTGAGCCGGCGAACCGCGGATCGGGGGGCGCACGTTCGCGGCCCGGCCGGAACCCGCGCGCACACCCGGGCCGGCCTTCCGGCTCCGGTCAACCCGTGCGCCCCGCGCACGCTACGGTGGTCCGGGGCCGAGGCAGTCGGCGACAACCCGCGTACAACGAGGTGGGGGCACAGTTACGCCATGGCACAGGGCACGGTCCAGGTGACGCACACCGGCACCTCGCGGTGGCGGCGCCGCACGGGTGAGTACGCATCGCTCGCCGCCGCTCTGGAGGCCGCCGCCGACGGTGACGTCCTCACCGTCGCTCCCGGCACGTACCGGGAGAACCTCGTGGTGGAGCGGGTCGTGACGCTGCGCGGGCCGGAGGGCTCCCCCGGCTCGGTGCGCATCGCCCCCGCGGACGGCGTGCCGCTCACCGTGCGGGCCTCGGCGGTGGTGCAGGACCTGCACGTGGAGGGCCAGGACGCCGCCGCGCCGGCCGTACTGGTCGAGGAGGGCACCCCCGAACTGCGCGACGTGCGGATCGTCACCCGTTCCGCCGCCGGCATAGAGGTGCGCGGCAGCGCGCGGCCCACCGTGCGCCGCTGCACCGTCGACAATCCCGCGGGCGTCGGCATCGCCGTGCTGGACGGCGGGGGCGGGGTGTTCGAGGAGTGCGAGGTGGTGTCCGCCGGGCAGGCGGGCGTCGCCGTCCGCGACGGCGGCCACCCCCGGCTGGAGCGCTGCCGGGTGCATCACGCGGGCGGCTCCGGCCTGACGGCGACCGGGGAGCACTCGGCGCTGGAGGCCGTGGGGTGCGAGGTGTACGAGGTGCGGGGCAGCGGCATCCAGGTCACCCACCGGGCCACCGCGCACCTCACCGACTGCGACGTGCACCGCACGACCGCCGACGGGGTCACCCTCGACACCGACGCCGTGCTGACGCTGGCCGACTGCCGGATCCACGACATCCCGGAGAACGCGGTCGACCTGCGCTCCCGCTCCGTGCTCACCCTGACCCGCACCACCGTGCGGCAGTTCGGCCGCAACGGCCTGTCGGTGTGGGACCCCGGCACGCGCGTGGACGCCAACCAGTGCGAGATCTTCGACAGCACGGGTGACTACCCGGCGGTGTGGGTGAGCGACGGCGCCACCGCCGTCCTGGACTCCTGCCGGGTGCACGACGTGCCGGACGCCCTGTTCGTGCTCGACCGCGGCTCCCGCGCCGACGTGGTCGACAGCGACCTGTCCCAGGTGCGCAACACCGCGGTGTCGGTGAGCGACGGCGCCACCGCCCAGCTCGACGACTGCCGGATCCGCGACGCGGCGACCGGCGCCTGGTTCCGGGACCACGGCAGCGGCGGCACCCTCAGCAACTGCACCCTGGACGGCACCCAGACCGGCGTGATCGTCACCAAGGGCGCCGACCCGACCGTCGAACGCTGCACGGTCGACTCCCCCGCCGAGGCGGGCGTGTACGTCTCCGCGGGCGGCCGCGGCAGCTTCCTGAACTGCCGGGTCACCGGCAGCGGCGGCTACGGCTTCCACGTCATCGACGGCAGCCGCACCACGCTGCGCAAGTGCCGCACGGAGCGCTGCGCGCGCGGCGGGTACGAGTTCGCCGAGGGCGGCGCGGACGCCGCCGCGGGAGGCGGCGGTCCGCTCGTCGAGGACTGCACCAGCGACGAGAGCGGCAGCCTGCGCCCCGCCGCGGCGCCGGAGCCGGCCGTACAGACGGCGGGCCACTCCCCCGGCCTGCTGGGCGCCGTGCCCGGGCAGCGTCCGGAGCCGGTGCCCGCCGCCCCGGCGGTCCCGGCACCCGCGCCGGAGCCCGAGCCGGAGGTCCGCGCCTCGAAGGCGGTTCTCGGCGAACTCGACGCGCTGGTCGGCCTGGAGAGCGTCAAGCGCGAGGTCCGGGCGCTCATCGACATGATCGAGGTGGGGCGCGCGCGCCAGCGGGCCGGCCTGAAGGCGGCCTCGGTCAAGCGGCACCTGGTGTTCACGGGGTCCCCGGGCACCGGCAAGACGACCGTGGCCCGGCTCTACGGCGAGATCCTCGCCTCCCTCGGGGTGCTGGAGAAGGGGCACCTGGTCGAGGTGTCCCGGGTGGACCTGGTCGGCGAGCACATCGGCTCGACCGCGATCCGCACCCAGGAGGCGTTCGAGAAGGCGCGCGGGGGCGTGCTGTTCATCGACGAGGCGTACGCGCTGTCCCCGGAGGACGCCGGCCGGGACTTCGGCAAGGAGGCCATCGACACGCTGGTGAAGCTGATGGAGGACCACCGCGACGCGGTCGTGGTGATCGTCGCGGGCTACACGGCGGAGATGGAGCGCTTCCTGTCGGTCAACCCAGGGGTCGCGTCCCGTTTCTCACGGACCATCACCTTCGGCGACTACGGTCCGCAGGAACTGCTGCGGATCGTGGAACAGCAGGCGGAGGAGCACGAGTACCGGCTGGCGTCCGGCACCGCCGAGGCGCTGCTGAAGTACTTCACGGAGATCCCCAAGGGCGCCGCCTTCGGCAACGGCCGCACCGCACGCCAGACGTTCGAGGCGATGGTGGAGCGGCACGCGGGCCGGGTCGCCCAGCTCGCGGAGCCGAGCACCGACGACCTGACCCTGCTCTACGGCGAGGACCTGCCGGAACTGCCCTGATCCCGCGCCGCGGAGGACTGCCCGGTGTGCCGCGGGGCCGGCACCTCGGGGCGCAGCCGGGCCAGGAGCCGGCGCCGTTCCTGTGCGAAGGCCGGGTCGGCCTGGTAGTCGGAGTGGCCGAGGATCGGCGCGGGCAGCGGGTGGGCGCGGGTGCGGCCGTAGGCGAGCGGGTCCTTCAACGGCGGCCGGTCGACCGCGGGGCCCTCGTCGCCGGACAGCCGCACGGGGCCGCCGATGGGGTCGGTGAGCCGGTAGAGGTTGCTCCAGCAGTCGGCCTCCCGGTGCAGCCGGGCCAGCGCCTCCGGGCCGAAGTGCGCCGGGAACCAGCGGCCGTACAGGCGCTCCAGCGGGGACCCGTACGTCAGCAGCGCGACCCGGCTGCGGGTGGCGGGCGGCAGCTGCCAGGCCGCGGCGGCGGCCAGCACGCTGCCCTGGGAGTGCCCGGAGACGACCAGCCGACCGCCGGTCTCCTGCGTCCAGGTGGCGATCCGCCAGGTCAGGTCGGGCACCGCCCGCTCCGCGTAGCAGGGCGGGGCGAAGGGGTGGGCGGCGCGCGGCCAGAAGGTGCCGACGTCCCACAGGATGCCGATGGTGCGCCGCGCGGAGGCGTCCTTGTAGGCGCGCCGCCCCCAGGTGACGAACAGTATGAAGCCGAGCCCGATCAGCCAGGAGCCCAGCGCCTGCGCGGTCTCGGCGGCCCCGTGGACGACGGCGTACGAGCCGCCGGCGGCATCGCCGGGTGTCCGGTCGGTGACCAGGGCGCCGACGAGGGCTCCCGCGCCCAGCAGCAGGGTGGCGCCGGAGGTGACGGCGACGATGCGCGGGCCGCGGTCGGTGAGGGCGGCCAGGGCGCGGGCGTAGGCGATGCGGCGGGTGCGGGCGGTGTCGGCCTGCTCGCCGGGGTAGTCGCGGGCGACGGCGGCGC
>NZ_JAAGMD010000685.1 GCF_010548465.1 Streptomyces sp. SID14436
GCTGCCGTACCGCGCGCCCGGAGGCGCCCCGGGCGGAGGCCGCCCCCGCCGCACGGCCTCCGCCCGGGCCACGCCCTCCCCGCACACTCCCGGCCCCCGGGCCGGGGCCTACGCTGAACATATGAGCAATCGCAGCGGACGCCCTCACGTCGCGGGACTTCCACACTGGGACCGCTGTGCGGTCATGGGAGTCGTCAACGTGACGCCCGACTCCTTCTCCGACGGCGGCCGCTGGTTCGACACGAGCACCGCCGTCAAGCGCGGCCTCGACCTGGTCGCCCAGGGCGCCGACCTCATCGACGTCGGCGGCGAGTCCACCCGCCCCGGCGCCACCCGCGTCGACGAGGCCGAGGAACTCCGGCGGGTCATCCCGGTGGTCCGCGGCCTCGCCGCGGAGGGCGTCACCATCTCCGTCGACACCATGCGGGCCTCCGTCGCGGAACAGTCCCTCGCCGCCGGGGCCGCCCTCGTCAACGACGTCAGCGGCGGACTCGCCGACCCGGCCATGATCCCCGTGGTGGCCGCCTCCGGGGCGCCCTTCGTGGTCATGCACTGGCGCGGCCTGCTGGAGGGCACCAACGTCCGGGGCACCTACGACGACGTGGTCGGCGAGGTCGTCGACGAGCTGCACGCGCGCGTGGAGGCCGTCCTGGCGGGCGGCATCGCCGCGGACCGCGTGATCGTCGACCCGGGCCTCGGCTTCTCCAAGGGCGCCGACCACGACCTCGCCCTCCTGGCCCGCCTCGACCGCGTCCTCGCCCTCGGGCACCCACTGCTCGTCGCCGCGTCCCGCAAGCGGTTCCTCGGCCACGTGCTGGCCGGCCCGGACGGCGCGCCCCCGCCCGCCCGGGAACGGGACGCGGCCACCGCCGCCGTCTCGGCCCTCTCCGCGCAGGCCGGCGCCTGGGCGGTCCGGGTGCACGAGGTGCGGGCCACCGCCGACGCCGTCCGCGTCGTGCAGGCCGTCGCCCGGGCGCACACCCCCGACGCCGCCCCCTCCCCGTCCGGCGCGCACGGCGCAGAAGGCACCCGGTGAGCGCACCCCACACCGACGTCGAGCAGGTGGAGGCCGCCAACACCGCCTTCTACGAGGCGCTGGAACGCGGCGACTTCGAGGAGGTGGCGTCGCTCTGGCTGACCCCCTCCGACCTCGGCGTCGACGAGAGCTACCACGACCCGGCCGACAGCGGCGTCGTGTCCTGCGTGCACCCCGGCTGGCCCGTGCTCACCGGACGCGGCGAGGTCCTGCGGTCCTACGCCCTGATCATGGCGAACACCGACTACATCCAGTTCTTCCTCACCGACGTGCACGTCTCCGTCACCGGCGACACCGCGCTGGTGACCTGCACCGAGAACATCCTCAGCGGGGGCCCCGCCCCGGCCGCCGGCGAGGAACTGGGCCCGCTCGTCGGCCAGCTCGTCGTCGCCTCCAACGTCTTCCGGCGCACCCCGGCCGGCTGGAAGCTGTGGTCGCACCACGCCTCCCCGGTGCTCGCCGAGAGCGAGGACGAGGACGGCGAGGACTCCCCCGCCTGACCGGGCCGCGGACGGGTAGGAGCCCCTCACGGGCCCGGGACGTGGCGGGAATCACGACGGCGCGGCCGATGCGGCCACCGACCCGTGAGCCCCCGCCCTCCCCAGGGAAAACGCCCGGTGAAACCTCCCGGCACCGGCCCGGTACCGCCCCGCGGCGGACCGGACGCGCCGGTGTCCGCGGGTAGATTCGACCGGGGCCGGTGTGCCGTCCGCATGCGGCACCGACCGGCCGGACCGACGACAGCAGGAGTGATTCGCGTGGATCGTGTCGCGCTGCGCGGCCTGAGGGCCCGTGGGCACCACGGTGTGTTCCCCGAGGAACGCGAGGAGGGCCAGACCTTCCTCGTGGACCTCGTCCTCGGGCTGGACACCCGGCCGGCCGCGGCCGACGACGACCTGACGAAGACCGTGCACTACGGCGTCGTGGCGGAGGAGGTCGTGGCCGTCGTCGAGGGCGAGCCCGTCGACCTCGTCGAGACCCTCGCCGAGCGCATCGCACAGGTCTGCCTGAAGCACGAGGTGGTACAGGAGGTCGAGGTCTGCGTCCACAAGCCGGAGGCGCCGATCACCGTGCCGTTCGACGACGTGACCGTCACCATCAACCGGAGCCGCGTATGACCAGGCCGTCCAGCACGGGCCACACCGACCCGACCGTTCAGCCCGTCCCGGCCTCCGTGGTCCAGCAGGTCGACGCCGCCGACACCACCCTGCAGAACCCGAAGCAGGCCGTGGTGTCCCTCGGGGCGAACCTCGGCAACCGCCTGGAGACCCTCCAGGGCGCCGTCGACGCCCTGGAGGACACACCGGGCATCCGCGTCAAGGCCGTCTCCCCGGTGTACGAGACGCAGCCGTGGGGCGTGGAGCCGGGCAGCCAGCCCGCCTACTTCAACGCCGTCGTGGTCCTGCGGACGACGCTGCCGCCGTCCTCCCTGCTGGAGCGGGCGCACGCGGTCGAGGAGGCCTTCCACCGGGTCCGCGACGAGCGCTGGGGTCCGCGCACCCTGGACGTCGACATCGTCGCCTACGCCGACCGGCTGTCCGACGACCCGGGGCTCACGCTCCCCCACCCGCGCGCCCACGAGCGCGCGTTCGTCCTCGCCCCCTGGCACGACGTCGACCCCGAGGCGGAACTGCCCGGGCGGGGCCCGGTCGCCGGCCTCCTCGACGCGGTCACCCGCGAGGGCGTGACACCGCGCACGGACCTGGAACTCCGGCTGCCCGAGTAGCCGTTAAGGTCGACAGGCCCCGTGGTGGGGCACCGGGCACTGCGAAGGGACACCGTGACAGAGCTGCGCATCAGGGTGCTGGCCGGCGTGTTCGTCGTGGCGGGCATCCTGTCCTGGGCGGGCGCCCGCCTGTGGAACTCCTTCGGGACCCTGCCGAGCGTGCCCGTGGCCGCCCCCATCGTCCTGGCCCTGATCGCCGTGGTCCTCGCGGCCACGGCGCTCTCCATCCGGGCCCGCCTCAAGGCGCAGCGCGAGCGCCGGCCCGAGGCCAAGGGCGTCGACCCGCTGATGGCGGCCCGCGCGGTGGTGTTCGGGCATGCGAGCGCCCTGGTCGCGGCCCTGGTCGCGGGGATGTACGGCGGGACGGGCGTCTTCCTGCTGGAGTACCTCGACATCCCCGCCCGCCGGGACCAGGCGATCTACGCCGGGGCCTCGGTCGTGGCGGCCATCGGCGTGATAGCGGCGGCCGTCTTCCTGGAGCGCGTCTGCAAGCTGCCGGAGGACGACGAGAACGACGGGGGCCCGGGGGCCGCTCCGGCCGCCTGAGGCCCCGCCCGGCCCGCCCTCGGCGCCCGCCGGCGGCGCCAGGAGGCCGTGCGTGCCGTGGACGCCGTGCGTGCCGTGGACGCCGTGCGTGCCGTGGGCGCCGTCAGTGCGCCATGATCAGGCTCATGGCCTCGTTGCGGGTCGCGGGGTCGCGCAGCTGCCCCCGCACGGCCGACGTGATGGTCTTCGCACCGGGCTTGCGCACGCCCCGCATCGACATGCACATGTGCTCGCACTCCACGACGACGATCACCCCGCGCGGCTCCAGGATCTCCATCAGGGAGTCGGCGACCTGGGTGGTGAGTCGTTCCTGCACCTGCGGGCGCCGGGCGTAGACGTCCACCAGCCGGGCCAGCTTGGACAGCCCCGTGATCTTGCCGTCGACGGAGGGGATGTACCCGACGTGGGCGACCCCGACGAACGGCACCAGGTGGTGCTCGCAGTGGCTCAGGACCTCGATGTCCTTCACCAGCACCATCTCGTCGTGACCGAGGTCGAACGTCGTCGTCAGAACGTCCTCGGGCTTCTGCCACAGCCCCGCGAAGATCTCCCGGTAGGCCCGGGCCACGCGGGCCGGGGTCTCCCGCAGGCCCTCCCGGTCCGGGTCCTCGCCGACCGCGATCAGCAGTTCGCGCACGGCGTTCTGGGCCCTCTTCTCATCGAACTCGCCGATGGGGGCTATGCCGTCCAGCGTCACGGGGTCGGTCATGGAGTGCCTCGTTCCTCTGCCTTCACGCGCGCCGTGCACGCGTCTCAACTGCGGGTACGCAAAACGCCGCGCCCCCCAGGCTAGAACCTGGGGGGCGCGGCATCCATTCCGGGACCGGTGGGGGCACAGAGGCCTCCCCGGGAGCCGGTCAGCTCTCGGGGCGCTCCTCCGGGGTCCGCTCCTGCGCCGGGGCGGGCTCCGCCACGGTGCTCTTCGCGGTGGAAATGGCGGGCGTCGCGCCGTTCGCCCCGTTCGTCAGGGCCAGCTCCTTGGGGGAGAGGACCGGCGGCCGGGTCGACGGCGTACGGCGGGACGAGCCGGTCCAGGCGGGCCGGGGCGGGCGCTTGACAATGGGGGCGAAGATCTCGGCGATCTCCTCCTTGCCCAGCGTCTCCCGCTCCAGCAGGGCCAGCACCAGGTTGTCCAGGACGTCCCGGTTCTCGACCAGGATCTCCCAGGCCTCGTTGTGCGCGGTCTCGATGAGCTTCTTGACCTCTTCGTCGACCAGCGCGGCGACCTCTTCCGAGTAGTCGCGCTGGTGAGTCATCTCACGTCCGAGGAAGGGCTCGGTGTTGTCCCCGCCGAACTTGATCGCGCCGAGCCGCTCGGTCATGCCGTACTGCGTGACCATCGCGCGGGCGAGGCCGGTGGCCTTCTCGATGTCGTTGGCGGCACCCGTCGTCGGGTCGTGGAAGACGAGCTCCTCCGCCGCGCGGCCGCCCAGCATGTAGGCCAGCTGGTCCAGCATCTCGTTGCGCGTGGTGGAGTACTTGTCCTCGTCCGGCAGCACCATCGTGTAGCCCAGGGCACGGCCTCTGGAGAGGATGGTGATCTTGTGGACCGGATCGGAGTTCGGTGAGGCCGCCGCGACCAGGGCGTGTCCGCCCTCGTGGTACGCGGTGATCTTCTTCTCCTTGTCCGACATGATCCGGGTCCGCTTCTGCGGGCCCGCGACCACCCGGTCGATCGCCTCGTCCAGCATGTGGTTGTCGATCAGCTTCTGATCGCTGCGCGCGGTCAGCAGCGCCGCCTCGTTCAGCACGTTGGCCAGGTCCGCGCCGGTCATGCCGGGGGTGCGGCGGGCGACGGCCGACAGGTCGACGTCCGGGGCGACCGGCTTGCCCTTCTGGTGGACCTTGAGGATCTCCAGACGGCCCTGCATGTCCGGGCGGTCGACCGCGATCTGGCGGTCGAAGCGGCCGGGGCGCAGCAGCGCGGGGTCGAGGATGTCCGGGCGGTTCGTGGCGGCGATGAGGATCACGCCGCCCTTGACGTCGAAGCCGTCCATCTCGACCAGCAGCTGGTTCAGGGTCTGCTCGCGCTCGTCGTGTCCACCGCCGAGACCGGCACCGCGGTGGCGGCCGACGGCGTCGATCTCGTCGACGAAGACGATCGCGGGCGCGTTGGCCTTGGCCTGCTCGAACAGGTCACGGACCCGGGAGGCACCGACACCGACGAACATCTCGACGAAGTCGGAACCGGAGATCGAGTAGAAGGGGACGCCCGCCTCGCCCGCGACGGCCCGCGCGAGCAGGGTCTTGCCCGTGCCGGGCGGACCGTAGAGCAGCACGCCCTTGGGAATCTTGGCGCCGACGGCCTGGAACTTCGCCGGCTCCTGCAGGAACTCCTTGATCTCGTGGAGTTCCTCCACGGCCTCCTCGGAGCCCGCGACGTCGGCGAACGTCGTCTTCGGGGTGTCCTTGGTGATGAGCTTCGCCTTGGACTTGCCGAAGTTCATGACACGGGAGCCGCCACCCTGCATCTGATTCATCAGGAACAGGAAAACGACCACGATCAGGACGAAGGGCAGCAGCGACAGCAGAATGCTGACGAAGGGGTTCTGCTTCGACGGCGAGACCGTGTAGCCCTTCGGGATCTGCTTGTTCTGGAACTTGTCCTGCAGGGTGTTGGCGATGGTGACGCCCTGGTCACCGATGTAGCTCGCCTGGATCTTCGAGCTGTCCTTGATCTTGACGCCGTCCTTGAGCTCGACCTTGATGGTCTGCTCGTCGCCCGTCGTCAGCTTGGCCTGCTCGACCTTGTTCTCGTTGATCGCCTGGACGACCTGGCCCGTGTCCACCGTCTTGTAGCCGCCGGACGAACCGACGACCTGCATCAACACGACCACGGCAAGGACGGCCAGCACGATCCACATGACCGGCCCACGGAAGTATCGCTTCACGTCCATCCATACGGAGCGGTGCCGCCCCGTCCCTCCTGCCATAGTGAGTTTGATAAAGACTGTTCTTCGGACGGTACCCCAGCATTGTCCCCCGAAGCTGCGCGGGACGGCTGACAATCGCGTCTACGCATGCTCCAACGGCGCGGACTCCGCCGGGGTTCCCGATCCGCGTACGGCGGCCCGTGCCGCGTGGCTCAGCCGCCGTAGACGTGGGGCGCGAGCGTACCGACGAACGGGAGGTTGCGGTACTTCTCGGCGTAGTCGAGGCCGTATCCGACGACGAATTCGCTGGGGATGTCGAATCCGACCCATTCCACGTCGATGGCGACCTTGGCGGCCTCGGGCTTGCGCAGCAGCGTGCACACCTTGAGGGAGGCGGGCTCGCGCGAGCCGAGGTTGGAGATCAGCCAGGACAGGGTCAGGCCGGAGTCGATGATGTCCTCGACGATCAGGACGTGCCGGCCCTTGATGTCGGTGTCGAGGTCCTTCAGGATCCGCACCACGCCGGAGGACTGGGTGCCGGCCCCGTACGAGGACACGGCCATCCAGTCCATGGTGACGGGGGTGGACAGCGCCCGCGCGAGGTCGGCCATGACCATCACCGCGCCCTTGAGGACGCCGACGATCAGCAGGTCCTTCCCCGCGTACTCCGCGTCGATCTTCGCCGCCAGTTCGGTCAGCTTGGCGTCGATCTCTTCTTTGCTGAGGAGCACCTTCTCGAGGTCGGCACCCATGTCTTTCGCGTCCACCCGCATCACTTTCGGTCGTCCCACCGGCTGTCCCGCACCGTCGGCGGCGCTGCCGGGGGAAGGGATTCAGCCTTGCCGAATCACCAGTCTGCCACCCTGCCGGGTGGCGACGACCCGGCCGGGGAGGTTGATGGCTCCCTGGCCCCGCCAGCCGGTGACGAGCCGGTCGACCTCCTCGATGTGCCGCGCGAACAGCGATCCGGCCGGCGCGCCCGCCTCGATCGCGGCCCGGCGCAGGACGCGGCGGCGCACGGCGGGCGGCAGGGCGTGCAGCCCGGCGCA
>NZ_JAAGMD010000711.1 GCF_010548465.1 Streptomyces sp. SID14436
GTGCCGCACGACGCCGCCCAGCCGTGGGGCGCCGACCGGCCCGAGGAGGTGGCTGCCGCCGTCCGCGCCGCCTGCGGCGACCCCGGCGCACGCGTGGCCCACGGTCCCGGCGACCTCAGCGACCCGCGGGAGCCCGCCGCCCTGCACTCTCGCGCCGCCGAGGCGCTCGGCGGACGGCTCGACATCCTGGTCGCCAACCACGCCCTCAGCGGTTCGGACGGCGACCTCGACACCGTCGACGCCGCGATGCTGGACGCGCACTGGGCCGTCGACACCCGTTCGGTGCTGCTCCTCGCCCAGGCACACGCCCGGCACCGCGCCGCGCTGGAACCCGGCACCCCCGGCGGGCGGGTGCTGATGATGACCTCCGGCCAGGACATCGCCGGCGGCATGCCGGGCGAGATCGCCTACGCCCTGCAGAAGGGCGCCCTGGCGTCCATCACCCGCTCCCTGGCCACCACGCTCGCCGCCCACGCGGTCACGGTCAACACCGTCAACCCCGGCCCCGTCGACACCGATTACCTGACCGGCGAGGACTACGACGCGGTCGCCGCCCGCTTCCCGTCGGGCAGGTGGGGCATGCCCGACGACCCGGCCCGCCTCCTCGCCTGGCTGGCGACGGACGAGGCGGAGTGGGTCACCGGGCAGGTGATCGACTCGGAGGGCGGGTTCCGGCGCTGACGCCCCGCCGCGCCTCCCGCGCCCCCCTGCGGCCACGCCGCGCGCGGGCGCGGTCCGGGCCCGCGACGGTGCGCGCGGGCCCGGACCCACGGTGGGCCGGCTACAGCGCGGACAGCTCGTCCACCAGGTCGTCCAGGCCCAGCGACCCCTGCGACAGCGCCGCCATGTGCCACGCCTTGAGGTCGAAGGCGTCGCCGTGCCGGGCCCGGGCGTTCTCCCGGCCCTGCAGCCAGGCCCGCTCGCCCAGCTTGTAGCCGATCGCCTGGCCCGGAATCGTCAGATAGCGGGTCAGCTCGCTCTCCACGAAGTCCGCCGGACGGCTGCTGTGCGCGCCGAAGAACTCCTGCGCCAGCTCCGGCGTCCACCGCTCACCCGGGTGGAACGGCGAGTCCGCGGGGATCTCCAGCTCCAGGTGCATGCCGATGTCCACGATCACCCGGACCGCCCGCATCATCTGCGCGTCCAGGTAGCCGAGCCGCTCCTCCGCGTCGGTGAGGAAACCGAGCTCGTCCATCAGCCGCTCCGCGTACAGCGCCCAGCCCTCGGCGTTCGCGCTGACCATGCCCATCGACGCCTGGTACCGGGACAGGTCGTCGGCGACGTGCACCCACTGCGCCAGCTGGAGGTGATGGCCGGGCACACCCTCGTGGTACCAGGTCGACACCAGGTCGTAGACCGGGAACCGGTCCAGGCCCATCGTGGGCAGCCAGGTCCGGCCCGGCCGGGAGAAGTCCTCCGACGGGGGCGTGTAGTAGGGCGCCGCCGCACTGCCCGGCGGGGCGATGCGCGACTCCACCTTCCGTACCCGCTCGGCGAGTTCGAAGTGGGTGCCGTCCAGGGACTCGATCGCCCGGTCCATCACGCCCTGGAGCCACTCCCGGACCTCGTCGACGCCCTCGATGTGCCGGCCGTGCTCGTCGAGGTGCGCCAGCGCCACCCACGGCGTCGCGGCACCGGGCAGGATCTTCTCGGCCTCCTCGCGCATCTCGCCGAGCAGCCGGTGGTACTCGGCCCAGCCGTACGCGTACGCCTCGTCCAGGTCGAGATCCGTGCCGTTGAAGTACCGGGCCCAGCGGGCGTAGCGCTCCCGGCCCACGGTGTTCGGCGCGCCCTCCACGGCCGGCGCGTACACGTCGCGCATCCAGTCCCGCAGCTCCACCACGGCGGCGGTCGCCGCGCGCGCCGCCTCGTCCAGCTCGGCGCGCAGGGCGTCCGGCCCGGCGGCGGCGAAGTCCTCGAACCAGCCGCGGCCCTCACCCGTGTCCGACCATTCCGTGAGCTGCCCGACGAACGTGGCGGTGGGGCGCGGCGCCGCGTACAGCTTGCGCTCCAGACCGAGGGCCAGGGACTCCCGGTAGCCGCCCAGCGCGGCCGGCACGGCCCGCAGCCGCTCGGCGATCGCCGCCCAGTCGTCCTCCGTGTCCGACGGTGTCACGGTGAAGACCTCGCGCACCGACTGCGCGACCGTGCCCAGGTTGCCCACCGAACGCAGCCCTTCGTCGGCCTCGTGCACGGCGAGTTCCGCGGTGAGCCGCTCGCGCAGCAGCCGGGCGCACCGCCGCTCGATGTCGCGGTCCGCACCGGGCAGCCGCTCGGCCTCGTCGAGCCGGGCCAGCGTGCGGCGTTGCAGCTCGGCGACGGCCTCCTGCCCGGCGGGCGAGAGGTCGGGCAGCCGGGAGGAACTCTCCCTGACACCCAGGTAGGTACCGGAGATCGGGTCGAGGGCGACGAGGTCGTCGACGTAGGCGTCGGCGACCTCGCGGGGCAGCGGGCTGTGGGTGCTCTGTGACATGCGGACCATCCTGGTACGCGGCCCGCCGCACGTCACCCGGATTGAGCCGAGGGCGAAGACGGCAGGAGCGGGCCGCAGTCCCACTGCTGGAAGATCAGCCGGGTCTCCACCCGCGCGACCTCCCGCCGCGAGGTGAACTCGTCCAGCACGAGGCGCTGCAGGTCCGTCATGTCGGCCACCGCGACATGGACCAGATAGTCGTCCGGCCCCGTCAGGTGGAACACGGTCAGCGACTCCGGCAGTTCCCGGATCCGCTCCACGAACGGCCCGACCAGCTCCCGCCGGTGCGGCCTGACCTGGACGGACAGCAGCGCCTGGAGGCCCCGGCCCAGCTTGGCGGGGTCCAGCTTCAGCCGGTGTCCCAGGATCACGCCGGAGCGGCGCAGCCGGGTCACCCGGTCCAGACACGTCGACGGCGCGACCCCCACCTGCGCGGCGAGGTCCCGGTACGTCGTCCGGGCGTCGTTCTGCAACAGCCGCAGCAGATGAAGATCGACCGGATCCAGTACGACAGATTCAGCCACTGGCCGAACGTAGCACGGGCGATCGCCCCACGTCCCCGGTCGGTGTTCACCCTTCCGCCATGGACCTGGGCATGGACACGCGAGGCGCGGATGCGCGCCGCACCACGAGAGCACTCGCCACCGAAGCCGTGCACGCCGGCCGGGACGACCTCGCCCGGCAGGGACTGCACGCCCCGCCGATCGACCTGTCCACCACCTACCCCTCGTACGACAGCCGGGCCGAGGCCGCCCGCATCGACGCCTTCGCCACCACCGGCGCGGAACCGGACGGTCCGCCCGTCTACGGGCGCCTCGGCAACCCGACCGTCGCCCGCTTCGAGACGGCCCTGGCCCGCCTGGAGGGCACCGAGGCCGCCGTCGCCTTCGCCAGCGGCATGGCCGCGCTCAGCGCCGTCCTGCTGGTGCGCGGCTCCATGGGCCTGCGCCACGTCGTCGCCGTCCGCCCGCTCTACGGATGCAGCGACCACCTCCTCACCGCCGGACTGCTCGGCTCCGAGGTGACCTGGACCGACCCGGCGGGCGTCGCCGACGCGCTGCGCCCCGACACCGGCCTCGTGCTGGTCGAGTCGCCCGCCAACCCGACGCTCGCCGAGGTCGACCTGCGAGCCGTCGCCCACGCCTGCGGCTCGGTGCCGCTCCTCGTCGACAACACCTTCGCCACACCGGTTCTCCAGCGCCCCGCCGAGCACGGGGCCCGCATGGTGCTGCACAGCGCCACCAAGTACCTGGGCGGCCACGGGGACGTCCTCGCGGGCGTGGTGGCCTGCGACGAGGAGACGGCCGGCCGGCTGCGCCAGGTCCGCTTCGCGACCGGCGGCGTGCTGCACCCGCTGGCGGGCTACCTGCTGCTGCGCGGGCTGTCCACACTCCCGGTACGGGTACGGGCCGCGTCCGCGAACGCCGCGGAACTCGTCCGCCGGCTGACCGCCGACCCGCGCGTGGCCCGGGTGCACTATCCGAGCATCGGCGGCGCGATGGTCTCCTTCGAGGTGCACGGCGACCCGCACGAGGTGATCGCCGGGGTCCGGCTCATCACCCCGGCCGTCAGCCTGGGCAGCGTCGACACGCTCATCCAGCACCCGGCCTCGATCAGCCACCGCATCGTCGGCGCCGATGACCGCCGCGAGGCCGGGGTCGTCGACCGGCTGCTGCGGCTCTCGGTGGGGCTGGAGGACGTCGAGGACCTCTGGGCCGACCTCGACACCGCCCTGGGGGAGCGGGCCGGGGTGGCGCCCTCCCGCACGGAGGCCATGGCACAGGGCTGAGGGGTACGGCGGGGCGGGGCCCTGTGCCCCGCGCCGCGCACCGGGCGCCGGGTGCAGGGCCGGGGGCCGCACGGAGGAACCGGCGGCTGCGCCGCCGGCCAGGGTCACCCTGTCCGGCCGTCGGCTGCGCCGCGGGCCACGGTCCCTTTGTCCCGGGGACGGCGAACGGCGGACCTGACCCCGCCGGGCCG
>NZ_JAAGMD010000737.1 GCF_010548465.1 Streptomyces sp. SID14436
GCCGCCGCACCCCGCGCCACGGCGTCCTCCCCGGCCCCCACCCCGGCCCCCGCGCCGACCGTCCCGGCAGGCGACCGCGCCGAGCCGCTGGCCGTCGTCGGGATCGCGGGCCGCTTCCCGGGGGCCGCCTCCCTGGCCGAGTTCTGGGACCTGCTGCGCACCGGGACCTGCGCCGTCGGACCCGTCCCGCCGGACCGCCTGCGGCCGGGCTGGCCCGCCTCCCTCATGCACGGCGGCTACCTCGCCGACGTGGACCGCTTCGACCCGCTGCTCCTCGGTATCACCCCCCGGCACGCCGCCCTCATGGACCCGCAGGAACGGCTGTGCCTGGAGGTGGTCTGGGAGGCCCTCGACGACGCCGGGTACCCCGCGGCCCGGCTGCGCGCCGCGCACGACTCCCGGGTCGGCGTCTACGTCGGCTCCATGTACAACGAGTACCCCTACTTCGGGGTGGAGCAGAGCCTGCTCGGCCCGCCCGCCGACAGCGGCTCCACGGTCGCCGGGATCGCCAACCGGGTGTCGTACGCCTTCGACCTGCACGGCCCCAGCATGACCGTGGACACCATGTGCTCCGCGTCGCTGGTCGCCCTGCACCTCGCGGCCCGTGCGCTGCGGGCGGGGGACTGCGAGGCCGCCGTGGTCGCCGCGACCAATCTGTCCCTTCACCCCAACAAATTCCGCCAGATCGACCGGCTCGGCGGTGCCTCCGGCGACCGCCTGTGCCGCAGCTTCGGCCGCGGCGGCGACGGCATGGTGCCCGCCGAGGCCGTCTGCGCGCTCCTCCTCAAACCGCTGTCCGCCGCCGAGGCCGCCGGCGACCGGGTCCACGCCCTCGTGTCCGGCACCGCCGTCATCAACGCCGGCCGCACCAACGGCTGGATCGTGCCCAGCCCCACCGCCCAGGCCGAGGTGGTCCGCCAGGCGCTGGCGGACGCCGGCCTGAACCCGTCGGACATCGGCTACCTGGAGGCGCACGGCGCCGGAACGGCCCTCGGCGACCCGATCGAGGCCGACGGTCTGCACCGGATCTTCGCCGGGGACGGCCGCGGCCGAGGCACCCTGCCGATCGGCTCCGTGAAGTCCAACATCGGGCACGCCGAGGCGTCGGCCGGGCTGGCCGGAGCGGCCAAGGTGGTGCTGCAGTTCGCGCACCGCACCCTCGTCCCCTCCCTGCACGCCGACGAACTCAACCCCGACATCGACTGGGAGCACTCCCCGCTGCGCGTCCAGCGCACGCTCCAGCCCTGGGACACGCCCGGCACCGCGCCCCGCCGGGCGGGGGTCAGCTCCTTCGGCGCGGGCGGCACCCTCGCGCACGTTGTCCTGGAGGAACCGCCGGCCCATCTGGCCCCCGACGCCCCCGCGGACCCCACACCGCCCGCCCCCACGCCGGTCCTGCTCTCCGCCTACGACGAGGACCGGCTGCGCGAGGTCGTCACCCGGCTGCTGGACCGCCTGCGCGACCATCCCGCCCCCGACCTGGCCGACCTCGCCTTCACCCTCGCCGAAGGACGCCACCACCTTCGGGAACGCGCCGCGCTGGTGGTCCGCGGAGTCGGCGAACTGGCCGACCGGCTGCGCCGCCACCTCGACGGCGACCCGACCGCCGCCGTCCACCGCGGCCGGGCACCCTCGGACCGGACCCGCACCGAACCCCTGACCGCCGGCGACCCGGAGGAACTCGCCCGCCAGTGGGTCACCGGCCGTCCGGTCCGCATCGCACCGCCCACCGGACGGCGTCCGCGGATCGTGCCGCTGCCCGCCTACCCGTTCGCCCGCATGCGCTGCTGGCTGCCGGAGCCGTCCCAGCGGCCCGACACCCCTGCCGCTTCGGCATCCCCGGCACCGGAGCCGTCCTACGGGCCCGCCACTGCTGCCGCTTCGGCATCCCCGGCACCGGAGTCGGCTCACGGCGCTGCCCCTACGGCCGCTTCCACGTCCCCCGGGCCCGACTCGGCATCTTGGCCTGTGACCCCGGCAGGCTCCGCACTGTCCGGGCCCGAGTCGGCCCCTTGGCCTGTGACCCCGGCAGGCTCCGCACCGTCCGGGCCCGAGTCGGCATCTCGGCCTGCCACCCCGGCAGGCTCCGCACCGTCCGGGCCCGAGTCGGCCCCTCGGCCTGCCACCCCGGCAGGCCCCGCACCCTCCGGGCCCGAGTCGTCCCCCTGGCTCGCCGCCCCCACCGCCTCCGCACCCCCCGCACCCGTCCCCGCCGGGCCGGACGACGCCGCCGGGCTGCCGCTGTACCGCAGGACCTGGCACCCCGCCGGTCCCGTCGCCCAGCCCGCCGACCCGCCCGGCGCCCTGGTG
>NZ_JAAGMD010000753.1 GCF_010548465.1 Streptomyces sp. SID14436
GCCCGCCGTGCGCAGCGCGAGCGCCGCGCCCATGCAGTAGCCGGTCACCCCGACGGGGCCGTCGGCCGCCGCCGGGCAGGCGGCCAGCCACCGCAGGTAGGCACCGGCGTCACGCATCGCCCGCTCCGGCGTCAGCTGCCGCATCACCGGCATCATGCGCCGCAGGACCGGGCCCCGCGCCCGGTCGTCGACGAACGCGGGCACCTCGGTGACCGGGGCCCGCCCGCGCCGGTGGAACACGTTGGGCACCAGCACCGTGTGACCGGCTCCCGCGAGCCGGTCGGCCATCGCCCGCACCGCCGGGCGCAGGCCGAAGGCGTCCGTGTAGAACAGCACGGCCGGCCGGGGCTCGCCGTCCGCCGGGTGCGTCAGATACGCGTCGGCGACACCGTCCCCGGCCGGCACGTCGACCTCGGTTCCCCGTACGGCGGTCACGGTCACTCGAACCGCGAGGTGTCGCCCGCGCCCCGGCGGACGATCTCGGCCTCGCCGCCCGAGAAGTCGATCACCGTGGTGGGTTCGGTGCCGCAGTCGCCGGAGTCCAGCACCGCGTCCACCACGTGGTCGAGACGGTCCTTGATCTCCCAGCCCTGGGTCATCGGCTCGTCCTCGCCCGGCAGCAGCAGCGTGCTGGACAGCAGCGGCTCACCGAGCTCGGCCAGCAGGGCCTGGGTGACGACGTGGTCCGGGATGCGCACACCGACGGTCTTCTTCTTCGGGTGCTGGAGCATGCGCGGCACCTCCTTCGTCGCGGGCAGGATGAAGGTGTAGCTGCCCGGCGTGGACGCCTTGACCGCCCGGAACACGTCGTTGTCGATCCGCACGAACTGGCCGAGCTGTGCGAAGTCCCGGCACACCAGCGTGAAATGGTGCCGGTCGTCCAGCTTGCGGATGGTGCGGATCCGGTCGATGCCGTCGCGGCTGCCCAGGCGGCATCCCAGGGCGTAGCAGGAGTCCGTCGGATACGCGATCAGAGCGTCCGAACGGATGCTCTCGGCCACCTGGGAGATGGTGCGCGGCTGCGGGTTGTCGGGGTGCACGTCGAAGTACTTCGCCATTCACCGAGCTTATGCCCCTCCCGCGGCCGGCCCGCACCGACGACCCCTCCCGTCCCGGCGGCCCCGTCGGACACGGCCTCGCAAAAGCGCTCGGGATGAGCCCGGCGCGAGGGTGGGGTAACGTCCCCGGACTGGCCGGAAAACAGTGAGCGCGACGAGGGGAAGGCCGAGGTGACAGGCGGCAGGGACGGCCTCCGGCGGTCCGACGGGACGGACGGGCCCAGCGGGACGGAAACCGGTGGGACGCGAGGGACGAGAGGGACGCGAAGGCCCTCCGGGGCAGCCGGAAGCGGAACCGCACCGGGGGCCTCCGGAACCGCGGGGACCAAAGCCGCACCCGGGCTCCCGGGCCACGCCGGAACGGGGGCGGCTGGGCCCGCCGCGGCCACCGGAACCGGCGCCGCCGTGGCGCGTTCCGCACCGTCCGGCGGGGGCGCCCCCGCCTGGGAGCGGGAACTGCTCGAACACCTGCGTCCCTCCGGACGCGACCTGCGGCGGGTCGTCGACTGGCTCGCCGGGACCGTGCGGGGCGTCGCGGGCCTCCAGGACGCCGACGGCACGGTCCTCGCCGGCACGCTCCTGCCCCTGGAGGAGGGCCTCGCCACCGGCATCACCTCCGGCCGGCTCGCCTCCGCGGCCTGGGAGGGGGAGGGCCGGCACCTGCGTCTGGTCAAGGTCGAGCACGCCGGCCGGATCCACCTGCTGGCGGTGTCCCGCCCGGCCCCCTTCGACCGGCACACCTCCGACGTCGTCACGCACACCGCGCAGGTGATCGAGCTGCTGCTGGCCGCCCGGGAGAGCACCGCCGCCGGGCAGCGGCTCCGCCGTGCCACCGCCGACCTGCGGCTGGCGATCCTGCAGCTGCTGATGGTCGAGGACACCGTCGCCGCCCGCCGGGTCGCCGCCGGACTCTGGCCGGGCCTGCTCGACGCGGACCGGGCCTGCGTCTACGTCGTGGAGTCCGACGCCGAGCGGCGCGACCGGCTCGCACAGGAGTGCCTGGACACCACGGAGGAGGAGGCCCTGGTCGTCCGGTGCCCGGCCATGGACGGTCACGTGATCGTCGTGAGCCCGCGCGAGGCCACGGCACCCGCACTGCGTTCGCTGGTCCGGCGCCATCCCGACACCTACCTGGGCGGCAGCGTCTGGCAGAGCCTGGCTCGCACCGCCACGGCGTACGGGCAGGCGGTCAGCGCCCTCGCCGTCGCCCGCTTCCGGCCCGACAAGACGGCCGTGTACGCCGAACGCACCCGCCCCGAACGGCTGATGGACCCGGCCGCGCTGCGCGGCTGGACCGCCGCCCTGCTGCGCCCGCTCGACGCGCTGCCGCACCACACCCGGGCCGAACTGCTGGCCACCACCCGCCTCGGCCTGGAGTTCACCGCGGTCAACACCGCCAAGATCCTCGGCGTGAGCCGCAACACCGTGCGCGCCCGCATGGAGCGCGTCGAGTCCATGCTGGGCACCGACTTCGACGACATCGCCGCCCGGGCCGTCGTACACCTGGCCCTGCACACCCAGATCACCCTCCAGGACGGGCGGACGGGCACCGACCCCTCGGCGGCCCCCGGCGGGCTCGCCGGCCTGCTGGCCGGCCCCGCCGTCCGCACCTGGGCCGAGGGGCTCCTCGGACGCCTCGACGAGGACACCCGGAACCTGCGCCGCACCCTGCGCGCCTGGATCGCCGTCGGCGGCAACGCCGAGCGGGCGGCGCAGACCCTGGGGGTGCACGCCCAGACCGTGCGCGAGCACGTGCGCAGCGCCGAGCCGGTCCTGGAACGCCGGCTTCCGGCCTTCGGCACCGACCTCTACGAGGTGGTCCTCGCGCACCTGGCCCTGGGCGACCTGCCCCGGCCCGTCTTCGCTGGGGAGCACGCGGGGGAACCGGGCCGCTCGCCGGCCGGCTGAACGACGGACGGGGACGGCGGACGGGGCGGCGGACGGGGGACGGGGCGGCGGACGGGGGACGGGGCGGCGGACGGGGGACGGGGGCGGCGGACGCGGGCGTGCCCCCGGAGTGTGTCCAATCCGGGCATCCGGTGCGTTCCGGACGCAGCTGTGCACGGTTGAGTCCTCCCGCGGCTTCACCGGGCACGGACGCGATACCCAGGCCCGCCGCAGGCCACGTAGTTTCGGCGTATCGCGGGAGCGCGACCGGAACGGGGGACCGGTCGGCTCCCGCGTCGTACGTCCGGCCGCCGTGCCGCCGGCGGTGTGCCCCGGGCGAGGCCGGGTACCCGACCGCCGCTGGGGGGTCCGGGTTCCCCGGGCGCGGGACGGTTTCCCGGTGTCGCGCACCGGCGGGAGGGCCCCGAGGGAGCACCGCGAGAAGGAGGCCCGAATGAGCAGTGGCACGGAGACCGGCGGCGTCACCGGTACCCAGGACAAGGACTACAACCTGATCTGGTACGTCGAGGCCTGCCTGAGCAACGCCCTCCGCCTCGACAGCTACATCCAGGACGCCGAACGGGCCGGGGACACCGAGGTCGCGGACCTGTTCCGCAAGGCCCAGGCGGACAGCCGCAAGGGTGCCGAGCTGGGCAAGGACCTGTTGCGCGCGCGGCTGGGCGGAGGCTGACGCTCCGGCCGACCGGGCCCGGCCGTCGCGCGATGCGCGCACGGCCGGGCCTTCGGCGTTCCCGGGGGAAGGTCCGCACACGTCTGCTACGGTCGAATACGCGTCCAACTCGGTTGGTTACGCGCTGTTCACCTCCGCCTGTTCGACCGGGCGGACGGGGTTGCTATCGTGCCACTCGCCGATAGCACGTTGAACGGGGGTTCGGGGGGCGGGTGTTGACCACACCAGTGCTCCCCGGGGTGTCAACGGCACGGGCTGGCAAGGGGGCCAGGCCGGCCGCGGCGTCGCGCGTACCCGGAACGCGGCCCTCTCACTCCGGTTCCTCGCACTGACGCAGAACAGGTGATTCTCCTCCCATGGCCCGATCCCTGGTCGACCTGCTGTTCCACCACGCCGCCGAGCATCCCGACCGGACCGCCTACCGCTTCCTCGTCTCCGGGGACAGCGACGGCGAGGTCCGGACCGTGTCCTACGCCCGGCTCGCCGACCGCACCCGCGCCGTCGCCGCCCGGCTCCAGGAACGCGGCCTCACCGGCTCCCGCGCGATGCTCCTGTACCCGCCGGGACTGGAGTTCATATCCGCCTACCTCGGCTGTCTCGCCGCCGGTGTGGTCGCCGTGCCCGGAGTGCCCCCGCGCGGACGCACCGCGAACCACCGGGCGCTGACCCGGATGAAGCGCCTGATGGCCGACGCCGGGGCGACGGTGGTCCTCGGCGACCGCGAGGTGGTCACCGTGCTGGACACCCTGGCCGAGCACCTCCCCGGACCGGCCGGCGTCACCCGGATCGCCACCGAGGACATCCCCGACGCACTGGCGGCCGACTGGCGCGAGCCCGGCCTCGGCCCCGACACCGTCGCCTTCCTGCAGTACACCTCCGGATCCACCGCCGCCCCGCGCGGCGTCATGGTGACCCACGGCAACCTGCTCGACAACGAGCGCGTCATCACCGAACGGCTCGGCCACACCCCGGACGTCCTCGCCGCCCACGACAACGAACTGTTCGTCAGCTGGCTGCCCGTCTACCACGACATGGGCCTCATCGGCCCGGTGCTCAACACCGTGTACACCGGCGGCACCAGCACCCTCTTCTCCCCGCTGGACTTCCTCCAGCAGCCCCGGCGCTGGCTCGACGCCGTCAGCCGCCACCGCCCGCACACCAGCGGCGCCCCCAACTTCGCCTACGAACTCGCTCTCAAGCACGCCCCGCCCGCCTTCCCCGACGAACTGGACCTCAGCGGCTGGCGGGTCGCCTTCAACGGCGCCGAACCGGTCCGGGCGGCCACCCTGCGCCGCTTCGCCGACACCTTCGCACCGGCCGGGTTCCGCCCCGAGGCGCTCACCCCGTGCTACGGGCTGGCCGAGGCCACCCTCATGGTCACCTCCGGCCGGGCCGGCACCCCGCCCACCCTGCTGCGGGCCGACGACGGCGGCCCGCACGCCGGCGCGGCCGACGCGGCGGCCGTCGGCACGGGCCGTCCCGGTCCCGGCGTGACCGTGGTCGTCGCCGACCCCGACACCCTCGACGAACTGCCCGACGGCGAGGTCGGCGAGATCCGCGTCGGCGGCCCGAGCGTCGCCCGGGGCTACTGGCGCAACGCCCTGGCCACCCGCGAGACCTTCCGCGCCGGGGTCAACGGCCGGGACGGCCGTTTCCTGCGCACCGGCGACCTCGGCTTCCTGCGCGACGGCGAACTCTTCGTCACCGGCCGCCTGAAGGACCTGATCGTCGTCGACGGCCGCAACCACTACCCGCAGGACCTCGAACTCACCGCCGAGACGGCCCATCCGGCCCTCCGCCCCGGCTGCACCGCCGCGTTCGCCGTCGACGCCGGCGCCGACGGCGAACGGGCCGTCCTCGTCGCCGAGACGTCACCGGAGACCGCCGGCGAGGCGGAGAAGATCACCGACGTGGTCCGGGGCGCCCTCGGCGACGCCCACGGACTGGCGGTCCACGACGTCGTCCTGGTCCGGCCGGGCACCATCCCCAAGACGTCCAGCGGGAAGATCCAGCGCCACGCCTGCCGCACGGCCTACCTCGACGGGACCCTGTCCCGGACCGACGCGCCGACCGCCGGGTGACACCCGGTCCGGCGCCCCCGCCGGCCGTCCCGCCCCGCGAGGCCCCCAGCGGCCCTCCCGCCCCAGCCCGCGCGGCGGCGGGGCGGTGACCGCCGGTCGCCCTCCCGTCACCGAACCAGCCCGCCCAGCGCCCGAGTTGCCTAGGACACCTGTGCCGAAGACGCCCGAGAACGACCGCCCGCACCCGTCCGACCAGCCGGTCCCGACCACCGTGGACGACGTGCGGGAATGGCTGGTGGCGGCCGTCGCCGAGGCGGCCGGAGTCGACCCCGGCACCGTCGACCCGGACCGTCCGATCGCGGAACTCGGGTTAGGATCACGGCAGTTGGTGACCCTCGGCGCCGGACTCGCCGAGCTCACCGGCCGGACGCCGGACGCCTCCGCCGTGTTCGACCACCCCACCGTCACCGCTCTCGCCGCAGCGGCCCTGCACGGCCCCGGCGCCGGACCGGACCCCCGGCCGGACGTCCCCGCCCCACGCCCGCACTCCGGCCCCGCCGGCGAGCCCCCCGGTCCCGTCGGCGACGACATCGCCATCGTCTCCATGGCCTGCCGGTTCCCCGGCGGAGCCGACGACCCCGAGGCCCTGTGGCAGCTCCTCGCCGAGGGCCGCGACGCCGTCACCGACGTCCCCCCGGGACGCTGGAACACCGACGGCCTGCACGATCCCGACCCGGAGGCGGCCGGCACGGCGTACAGCCTGCGCGGCGGCTACCTCACCGGCATCGACCGCTTCGACGCCCCGTTCTTCGGCATCTCGCCGCGCGAGGCCGAGGCCATGGACCCCCAGCAGCGGCTGCTCCTGCAGACCGCCTGGGAGACCGTGGAACGCGCCGGCATCGTCCCCGGCACCCTCGACGGCACCGCCACCGGGGTCTACGTCGGCCTCTACGACAGCGGCTACCTGGCCGCGGCCGGCCTGGACCGGCTGGACGGCCACGTCGGCACCGGGTCCGCCTCCAGCGTGGCCTCCGGGCGCATCGCCTACTCCCTCGGGCTCCAGGGCCCCGCCGTGACCGTCGACACCGCCTGCTCCTCCTCCCTGGTCGCCCTGCACCTGGCGGCCCGCGCCCTGGCCGACGGCACCTGCGACCTGGCCCTGGCGGGCGGCGCGACGCTCCTCGTCACCCCGCGCGGACACGTGGAGTTCAGCAGGCTGCGCGGACTGTCCCCGAGCGGGCGGTGCAGCCCCTTCTCCGCCGACGCGGACGGCGTGGTGTGGGCCGAGGGCTGCGGCCTGGTCCTCCTCAAGCGCCTCGCCGACGCCCGGCGCGACGGCGACCGGGTCCTCGCCGTGATCAAGGGCTCGGCGGTCAACCAGGACGGCCGCAGCCAGGGACTCAGCGCCCCCAGCGGACCGGCGCAGGAACGCGTCCTGCGCGCCGCGCTCGACGCGGCCGGCCTGCGGCCCGGCGACCTGGACCACGTGGAGACGCACGGCACCGGGACCCGGCTCGGCGACCCGATCGAAGGCCGGGCCCTGGCACGGGTGTTCGGGCCGGACCGCCCGGCCGGCCGGCCGCTCGCCATCGGCTCCCTGAAGTCCAACCTGGGCCACACCCAGGCCGCCGCCGGCATCGCCGGCGTCATCAAGACGGTCCTCGCGCTGCGGCACGAGACCCTCCCCGCCTCCCTGCACGCCGGGACCCCCACCGAGCACGTCGACTGGGCGGACGGCGGGCTGCGCGTCGTCGCCGCCGCCGAACCCTGGCCGCGCGACCCGCAGCGGGTGCGCCGGGCGGGCGTGAGCGCCTTCGGCATCAGCGGCACCAACGCCCACGTGATCCTCGAGGAGGCGCCCGATCCGGCCGGCCCGGGGCAGGAGCCGGCAG
>NZ_JAAGMD010000776.1 GCF_010548465.1 Streptomyces sp. SID14436
ACTGCCGCGCGGGCGTGGCCGGCGAGCGCGGCGGTCAGGGGCCCGGGGCCGGCGGGGGCGGAGGTCACGGGGGCAGCATGCCAGGCGGGGCGCGGGCCGGTGTGCGGACAGGACGATGCCGGCGCAGCTCCCCAGCTGCGCCGGCATCCTGCCGTCCGCCGCACCCCCGTCCCCACGGGGTTTCATGGGCCGATGTCCCCGCCCGGACCGCTCTTCCGGGCCTGGGGCCGCTTCTCAGCGCCCCAGCATCTCGCCCACGGACGACGCCTGTGTGGCCACTGTCTCCCACCCGTCGAAGACGAGGAGGAGCAGGACCGCCAGGGGAAGGGCCATCAGCGTCGCCACCAGCGGGTGGCGACGGCCCTCGCGGCGCGGCCGGAACCCGGCGGCGCCGGCCATCCGTTCCCGCGTGCGGACCAGGGTCCGCGGTGCCGTGTGGGCCATGATGGTCCCTCTCCTGAACCGTTTCTGTTGTCCTCGGCAGCGGCGGGCGTCGACCTCGGGGGACGAGTGCTGCACCCGCCGCTGGACTCCAAATCTAGGAGCCGGGGGCCGTCCGGGCGTCATGCCCTCGTACCGAATGCCGGGCCTCCCGGAGGATGAGCCGCACCGTGCGGTGTACTCCCCTGGGTGGAGACGGGCCGGCGTGACTCAGGGAGATCCCCGAGGGGACGGAGCGTGACGTCGCTCACTTCTCCGGGTTCCGGGCCGGTGTCCGACCCGGTCCGGTGCTCCGCCGGACCGCCGGAGCACGGCACCCGGAGGCCGCCCTGCGGGGTCTCGCGGGCGGTGCCGGGCGATCGGCTCTGGAGTGATCAATGTCCGTGCGGGATCGGCCGGTTGACACCTTCCGGGGGCGCGTCCGCCCCGCGTGTGCGCTGCTGACCGGTTCTCAATTCCGGCGCGGGCCAGGGACAATCGGCCGCTCCGGGAGGGCGCGGCCTCTGCGCACCGGCGGGTATGGAAACGTAAGCTGTGGCACGTCACAGGACCGGGCAGCGGGGATGAACATGGCGATGATGCGCCTGAGGCGCGAGGACCCGCGCGTCGTCGGCTCTTTCAGACTTCACCGACGGCTCGGCGCGGGCGGGATGGGCGTGGTCTACCTGGGCTCCGACAAGAAGGGGCAGCGGGTCGCGTTGAAGGTCATCCGGCCGGACCTGGCCGAGGACCAGGAGTTCCGCTCCCGGTTCGCGCGCGAGGTCTCGGCCGCCCGTCGTATCCGCGGCGGCTGCACGGCCCGGCTGGTGGCCGCCGACCTGGACGCGGACCGTCCGTGGTTCGCCACGCAGTACGTGCCCGGCCCGTCGCTGCACGACAAGGTGGCCGCGGAGGGCTCGCTGGGCGCGGCCGAGGTCGCGGCGATCGGCGCGGCCCTCTCGGAGGGCCTGGTCGCCGTCCACGAGGCCGGTGTGGTGCACCGGGACCTCAAGCCGTCCAACATCCTGCTGTCCCCGAAGGGGCCGCGGATCATCGACTTCGGCATCGCCTGGGCGACCGGCGCCTCGACGCTCACCCATGTGGGCACGGCGGTGGGCTCCCCCGGTTTCCTCGCCCCGGAACAGGTGCGGGGCGCGGCCGTCACGCCCGCCACGGACGTGTTCTCGCTGGGCGCCACGCTCGCGTACGCCTCGATGGGCGACTCGCCGTTCGGGCACGGGAGTTCCGAGGTGATGCTGTACCGCGTCGTGCACGAGGAGGCGCATCTGCAGGGTGTGCCGGACGCGCTCGCGCCGCTCGTGCGGGCCTGCCTCGCGAAGGATCCCGAGGAGCGGCCCAGCACGCTGCAACTGTCGCTGCGGCTCAAGGAGATCGCGGCGCGCGAGGCGCAGGGCCTCGCCGACTTCCGTCCGCCGGCGCCGCGCGGCGCCGAGGTGGAGCGGACCGCGGGCCGGCCGGCCGACACCTACCCGGAGCAGGAGCGGCGGCGCCCGTCCGGGCAGGGCCCCCGGAGCGAGGG
>NZ_JAAGMD010000801.1 GCF_010548465.1 Streptomyces sp. SID14436
CGTCGCCGCCTCGCTCGGCCTGCTCGCGGCCCGGCACACCCCGGGCGGCAGCGCGCCGGGCCCGGACGAGCGGCGGTTGCAGGCCGCCGAGGACGCGATCATCGCCGGGGAGGCCGACCTGGCCCGGGACATCGCCCGCGAGGTGCTGACCCGGGCGAGCGTGCCCGCGGAGCGGGTGCGCGCCTGGATGGTCGTCATCGAGGCGGCCGGGCAGGCCCTCGGCGAGGTCGACGCGGTCTTCCCGCAGGTCCTCGCCGACGCCGGGGACGACCCGAAGCTGCTGGCCCTGGTCCACTACCAGCTGGCCTGGCGGGAGCTGGTGGTGCACGGCGACTTCGACAAGGCCCGCCAGGAGGCCGCGCACGCGGCGGAGCTGGCCGCCCGGGGCGAGGACCGGCGCACCGAGCTGATGGCGCTCGCCTTCCAGTCCTCCACCGAGACCCTGATGGGCCACCCGGACGCCGCCGCGACCGTCAAGCGGGCCCTGCGCGAACCGCAGGACCCCTACGTGGCCTGCCACCACAACGGCGCGGGCATGGCCCGGTTCCGCTGGCTGCTGATGAGCGACCAGCTGCCGCAGGCCCGCACCACCATCACCGGCCTGCTGCGCGAGGCGCGGCGGCGCGGCATGGTCGAGAGCGAGGTGCACTTCCTGCGCTTCCTCGCCGACACCGAACTGCGCACCGGCCACTGCGGCCGGGCCCTGGACCTGGCCCGCGAGAGCCTGCGGCTGGCCCGGGACTCCGGGATCGGCGAGGGCGCCTCGGCGATGCTGGCTTCCCTCGCGGAGGCGTCCGGCGGCGACGTGGACCGGGCGCTGGCCCTGGCCCGCGAGGCGGCCGACCACGCCGAGGTGGACGGCGACCAGATGTACCTCTCCCGCGCCCTGGCCGCCCTGGGCTACGCCCAGCTGGTGTCCGGGGACGCGGCGGGCGCGGTGCGTTCGCTGCGCCGGGTGCGGGAGCTGGAGCAGGGCATGGGCATCACCGACCCGGCCCGCGGACGCTGGCACGGCGACCTCGCCGAGGCGCTGGTGCGCGTCGGGGAGCCCGCGGAGGCGCAGGAGCTCATCAACCGCACCCGCGCGCACGCCCTGCGGCTGGACCGCGGGGGCGTGCTGGCCGTCCTGGACCGCGCGGAGGCGCTGGTGCGCGCGGCGCGGGGTGAACATCAGGCAGCCGAGGCGCAGTTGGCGTCGGCTCAGGACCGGCTCGGCGCGCTGGGCTACGGGCTGGAGGAGGCCCGCGCGGCCTTCGTGCTGGCCCGGCTG
>NZ_JAAGMD010000819.1 GCF_010548465.1 Streptomyces sp. SID14436
CGGTTGTTCGCCCTGGTCACCGACCGGCCGCGCGGCTCCCGGCGCGCCGTGCCCGGCACCCCGGCCGACGCCGAGGCGGGCAGCCTCCGCTGGCTGCGGCACGTACTGGCCGAGGTCCGCACGCACGACCCGGGGCTGTACGCCGCCGCCGGCTGCCCGGCCCGCTCACCCGACCGGCTGCCGCGGTCCCTCGCGGAGGCCGTCGAGCTGCACCGGCTGATCACCACCGGCCGCCTCCCCCGGGGCACCGGCGCGGGGACCGTCCTGATGGAGGACGCCTGGGACACCGTCGTCGTCGAACGGGCCCGCGCCGCCGTCGGGATCGACTCCGGGCTCCTCGGCGGGCCGCTCGCGGTGCTGCGCGGCCACGACGAGGAGCACGGCACGCCGTACCTCGCGACCCTGGCGGCCTGGCTGGACCACTTCGGCGACCCGCAGAGCGCCGCACGGGTCCTGCGGGTGCACACCAACACCCTGCGCTACCGGCTCCGCAAGCTGGACGAGGTGGCCCCGGTCGACGTCTCGTCCCCCCGCACCCGGCTGGCTCTGCGGCTGCAACTCGCGGCGATGGACCAGATGCCCCCGCACGACGACGCCGGGGAGGGGCGGACACCGCCGGTCAGGTGATCCCGCCGCACCGGCCCCCGGTCCGCTCCCCGGCTCTCACGGGCCGTCACATCCCCCGGGCGCCCCGCCCGCTGAGCCGGGGACCGTGCCCGGTCCGCGCGGCAACCGGTCGACCCGGTGGAGGCGGCGAGGGAGCGCTCCGACCGGTCCCGTAGCACAGTAGGGAGCATGAACCGTCACCGACGCCCGCCCCGGCGTGCCCCGTGGATCGTGGGCGGCGCCGTCGCAGTCGCCCTCGGCGGCGTCGGTGTCGGCGTCTGGGCGTTGGTCTCGCAGGACGGCGACACCCCGAGCCCCAGTCCGTCGTCCTCGACGGACCTGACTCTGCCGACGCTGGACCCCCTGCCGACGTTCTCCTCACCCCCGGAGACGTCCGGTTCCGCCGAGCCGACGGAGGACGGCTCCCCCACCACCGGCGCGACGCCGAGCCGTTCACGCACGGCCGCGCCCACACCGGGCGAATCCGGCACGGCCCGCCGGACACCGGGCGCGCCGGACACCGCACGGCCGCCCGCCCCGACCACCCCGCCGCG
>NZ_JAAGMD010000843.1 GCF_010548465.1 Streptomyces sp. SID14436
CGCGTCGCGGGCCCGGGCGGCGAAGCCCGCGGGCACGGCGGACCGGCCGGGAGCGGGGGCGTCCGGTGGCCGCTGAGACCGCTCCGGCGGCCGGGGAGCCCCAGGAGACCGGGCTGCGCCGCGTCGCCCGCGTGGTCCTGCTCGACCCGCAGGACCGCATCCTGCTGCTGCACGGCCACGAACCGGACGACCCCTGCGACGACTGGTGGTTCACGCCCGGCGGTGGCGTGGAGGGCACGGAGACCCGCGAGGAGGCCGCCCTGCGGGAACTCGCCGAGGAGACCGGCATCACCGACGTGGAACTCGGCCCGGTGCTCTGGCGGCGGAGGTGCTCCTTCCCCTTCGCCGGCCGCCGCTGGGACCAGGACGAGTGGTACTTCCTGGCGCGGACCGAGCAGACGGTCAGCGCCGCGACGGCACTGACCGAGCTGGAGCGGCGCAGTGTCGTCGGTGCGCGTTGGTGGACGTGCCCGGAACTGGCGCGGGCGCATGAGACGGTGTATCCGACCAGACTCGCCGAGCTGCTGCGCAGGCTGCTCGACGAAGGTCCCCCGGCCGGACCCGAGACCCTGGACACCGAAATCGTCTGAGGGTTCCGTGGCTGGCGCACAATGGGGGGATCGCACGCTGAAGGGGAACATGCCATGAGCGCCGAGGACCTCGAGAAGTACGAGACCGAGATGGAGCTGAAGCTCTACCGGGAGTACCGCGATGTCGTCGGTCTGTTCAAATACGTGATCGAGACGGAGCGCCGCTTCTACCTGACCAACGACTACGAGATGCAGGTGCACTCGGTCCAGGGAGAGGTGTTCTTCGAGGTGTCCATGGCGGACGCCTGGGTCTGGGACATGTACCGGCCCGCCCGGTTCGTCAAGCAGGTCCGCGTCCTGACGTTCAAGGACGTGAACATCGAGGAGCTCAACAAGAGCGATCTGGAGCTCCCGAGCGGGTGACGGAGTTGTCCACAACCGGCGGGCCATCCACCAAGATCCACTTCGTGGGGCGGGCTGCGTGAACGTGGGCACCGAAAGGCGGTGCCGACATGACGACGAACGCACGACCCGCACGACCCGCTCGACCCGCAGCACGCGGAACCCGGCCGGCGGTCCTCGCACGACCTTCCCGCAGCCCACAGCGGGC
The DNA here is from genome assembly GCF_010548465.1 of Streptomyces sp. SID14436. Classification (GTDB taxonomy): domain Bacteria; phylum Actinomycetota; class Actinomycetes; order Streptomycetales; family Streptomycetaceae; genus Streptomyces. The sequence goes on from NZ_JAAGMD010000843.1 coordinate 1,141, forward strand.
GCGCAGCGCGCTGGGCCGGTACGGCGAGGCGCTGGCCGCGCGACGGCTGGCCGAGGCCGGGATGACGGTCCTGGAGCGCAACTGGCGCTGCGGCCGGACCGGCGAGATCGACATCGTGGCCCGGGACGGGGACGTCCTGGTGGTCTGCGAGGTGAAGACCCGCCGGGCCGGTGCCTTCCAGCACCCGATGGAGGCGGTGACGGCCGTCAAGGCCGAGCGTCTGCGGGACCTGGCCGGACGCTGGCTGCGCGACCACGGCGGAGCACCGCCCTGCGGTGTCCGCATCGACCTGGTGGGCGTGGTGCTGCCCGCCCGCGGAGCGCCCCGGGTCGAGCATGTGCGGGGGGTGGCCTGACATGGGCTTCGCCCGTACCTGCGCGGTCGCCCTGGTCGGCGTCGAGGGCGTCGTGGTGGAGGTCCAGGCCGACCTCGAACCGGGCGTGGCGGCGTTCACCCTGGTGGGACTGCCCGACAAGAGCCTGACGGAGAGCCGGGACCGGGTCCGCGCGGCGGTGGTGAACTCCGGCGCTGATTGGCCCCAGAAGAAGCTCACCGTGGGCCTCAGCCCCGCCTCCGTGCCCAAGGCCGGCAGCGGCTTCGACCTCGCCGTCGCGAGCGCGGTGCTCGGCGCGGCCGAACGGCTCGACCCACGGGTGCTGGCCGACATCGTCATGATCGGTGAGCTGGGCCTGGACGGCCGGGTCCGCCCGGTCCGCGGCACCCTCCCCGCCGTGCTGGCCGCGGCCGACGCCGGATACGAGCAGGTCGTCGTACCGGAGTGTGCCGCCGCCGAGGCGTCGCTGGTGCCGGGGGTGTCCGTACTGGGCATCCGCAGCCTGCGTCAGCTGATCGCGGTGCTCGCCGACGAACCGGTGCCCGAGGAGGAACCCCCGGACCCCGCACGGCCCGACCCGCTGCTGGCGGGCCTGCGCGTCCCCGGCACCGGCGCCGCCACCGGCCTGCCCGGCGCGGGCGCGGCCG
>NZ_JAAGMD010000859.1 GCF_010548465.1 Streptomyces sp. SID14436
CCGTCCGGGCCACCCCCCGCGGCCACCGCGCCCCCGTCCTCCGTGCCCCCGCTGGTCCTGCGCGGCGCCTCCGTGCGCGACGGCCGTCCGCGGTCCTCCGCGCCCCTGGCACCGCCCCCGGCCGTGTCCCCGCCCCCGGCCGGTTCCCCCACCACCTCCGTGACTGCCGCCGCAGCGGCACCCGTCCCCGCCCCCGAGCCGTCACCGTCCTCCGCGGAGCGGTACGACGAGCACGCCGTCGCGGTGATCGGAATGGCCGGCCGGTTCCCCGACACGCCGACGCTGGACGGCTTCTGGGCCGACCTGGCCGCCGGGCGGCAACGCACCGGAGAGGTCCCGCCCGACCGCTGGGACACCGCCGCCCACTACGACCCGGAGGGCCGCCCCGGGACCACGACGAGCAAATGGGCCGCGTCCCTCTCCGGCATCGACGCGTTCGACGCGCCCTTCTTCCGCATGTCCCCGCTCGAGGCCGAGGACATGGACCCGGAGCAGCGGCTGTTCCTCACCGAGGCGTGGCGCGCCCTGGAGGACGCCGGGTACGCGGTCGGCCCCGAGACGCCCCTGTCCTGCGGGGTGTTCGTCGGCTGCACGCAGTCCGACTACCGGCAGATCCGGCACGCCGCCGGCCGTCACGACACCGCGCACAGCTTCCTCGGCGGTGCCCCCTCCGTGCTGGCCGCCCGGGTCTCGTACTTCCTCAACCTGACCGGGCCGACCACCGCCGTGGACAGCGCCTGTTCGTCGTCGCTGCTGGCCGTGCACCTCGCCTGCCAGAGCATCCTCAGCGGCGACTGCGAGATGGCCGTCGCGGGTGGGGTGGCGCTCATGCTGGGCCCCGACATCCACGTCCAGACCAGCGCCGCCGGCATCCTCTCGCCGACCGGGCGCAGCGCACCCTTCGACGCCTCCGCCGACGGGATCGTCCTCGGTGAGGGGGTCGGCGCCGTGGTGCTCAAGCCGCTGGCCCGCGCCCTGGCCGACGGCGACCACGTGCACGGTGTCATCCGGGCGTCCGGCGCCAACGGGGACGGCCGCAGCAACGGCATCGCCGCCCCCAACGGCCGGGCCCAGGCCGACCTGCTCACCCGGGTGTGGCGGCGGGCGGGGGTGACGCCGGACGACATCGGCCTGGTCGAGGCGCACGGCACCGGCACACCGCTCGGGGACCCGATCGAGGTCAAGGCGCTCACCGAGGCGTTCCGCCGGACGGGCGCGGCTCCCGGGGCGTCCTGTGCGATCGGCTCCGTCAAGGGCAACGTCGGCCACACGACCATGGCCGCGGGCATCGCCGGACTGCTGAAGGTGCTGCTGGCGCTGCGGCACCGCCAACTCCCGCCGACCGCCGGCTACTCCTCGCCCAACCCGCGGCTCGACCTCGACGACAGCCCCTTCCACGTCGTCACCGAGCTGCGTGACTGGCCGCCCGGACCGGGCGGTGCGCGGGTCGCCGCCGTGAGCAGCTTCGGCGTCAGCGGCACCAACTGCCATCTGGTCGTCTCCGAGGCCCCCACCCGTCCCCGGCACACCGACACCCCCCGCGCCTTCGTCGTCCCCGTCTCCGCGCGCACACCCCGCGAACTCACGGCCCATCTGGGCGCCCTGGCGGAGGCGGTGCCCGCCGCACCGCGGCTGGCCGACGTGGCGTACACGCTGTGCGTCGGCCGCCGTCACCACCCGGAGCGTGTCGTCGTCCTCGCGCACAGCCTCGACGGTCTCGCCACCGCTCTGCGGGCCGCCCGGGACGGCACCCCGCCGTCGCTCGCGGACGCCACGCCGGAACAGCGCCGGCTCGCCGACGCCTACCTGGCCGGCGGCCGGCCCGACTTCGCCGCCCAGTTCGCCCAGGTCGACGCCCGCCGGACGCCGCTGCCCGCGCATCCGCTGCGCGGCACCCGGCACTGGCCGGAACAGGCGGCCGCCGCGCCGGGCCTGACCTGGTGGGTGGACCCGGACGCCTGGCAGGTCGCCGACCACCGGGTCGGAGACACGCCCGTGCTGCCCGGCACCGGTGCCCTCGCCCTCGCCGCGGTCGCGGCGGGCGACGAGGGGCCGCTGGAGCTGTCCGGCGTCCGGTGGCTGCGCCCCCTGCACGCCGACACCGCCCAGCAGGTCCGGATCGACACCGACGGCCCCCGCCTCACCCTCCGCCGCGGCGACACGGACATCGCCACCGCCACCGTGCGGCCGTCCACCGAACCCCCGTCCCGCCTGCCGCTCGACGCACTCGCCGACCACTGCCCCCGCATCCGGCCGGGAGCGGAGCTGTACGCCCGCTTCGACGCGGCGGGGCTGCACTACGGACCGGCCTTCCGCGTCGTGGACGAGGTCCGGGTGGGCGACGGCGAGGCCCTCGGCCGGCTGACCGGCACCGACCGCCCCTCCTGGAGCACCCTCGTCGACGTGGCCGCCCTGGACGGCGCGATCCAGGTGGCCTCCGTCCTCGCGGGTGACGGGGAGCTGCTGCTGCCGTTCGCCGCGGCCCGCGTGGTGGTACGTCCGGCCGACGGGCCGCCCGCATGGGCGCATGTCCGCCGCACACCCGACGGCCTCACCGTCCTGCTGGCCGGCGAGGACGGGCGCGAACTGGCCCGCATCGAGGGCCTGGTGGCCCGCCCCGCCCCCACCGGGCCCCAGACGAACGCCCGGCCCCCGGTGTCCGTGCTGGTGCCGCACTGGACGGAGGCCGACGCCGGCACCCCGGCGCCGGCGACCGCGCCCCCGGGACGCACCCTGGTGCTCCACGCGCGCGGCGGGGAAGACCTCGCCCGCGCCCTC
>NZ_JAAGMD010000884.1 GCF_010548465.1 Streptomyces sp. SID14436
CCCGGCGCAGGAACGGGCCGCGCGCGCCGCGCGGCAGCGCCTCGCGCCGCGTGTACACGGCCGCCAGGTGGTCGACCATGCGGCGGAACAGCACCGGCCGCCAGTGCGCCAACCCGGGCCGCTCGTCGAGGAACGCGAAGAGCCGGTCGTACTGGTCGAAGACGTCGAAGTGCCGCTCGCCCGCGGTGCGCGACAGGCCCCCCACGCGCCGCTGCCGGTGGCGCACGCACACCCGGTCCAGGGTGGCGATCGTCTCCGCCGTCATCAGCGCCGGGTACGTCCAGGGCGCGTCCTGGTGGAGGCCGGGCGGGAACCGCAGGCCCTCCCGCGCCACGAAGTCCCGCCGGTACGCCTTGTCCCAGGCCACCGGGGGCAGGTTCAGCAGCGCCGGCCGGTCCGCCAGCCGGAACGGCGCCGGGGCGCACTCGGTGAGCTGTCCGGCGGCCGGGCCGCGGAGCGTCTCGCCGGACCAGTGGGTGCGGGCGTGGCCGTAGACCAGGACGTCGGGCTCGTCCGTCTCCTTCAGCCGGCCGGCGAGGGCGAGGAGCGCGTCCGGGGCGAGGGTGTCGTCGCCGTCGAGGAACACGAGGTAGTCGCCCGTGGCGCGTTCCATGCCGGCGTTGCGGGCGGGGCCCGGGCCCGCGTTCTGCGGCAGGTGCACCGCCCGGACGCGCGGGTCGCGGGCGGCGGCCTCGTCGATCAGCGCGCCGCACGCGTCGGGCGAACCGTCGTCGACGGCGATCAGTTCGAGATCCGGGTACGACTGGGACAGCACCGACTCCAGGCTCTCCTGGAGGTGGGCCTGTACGCGGTACGCGGGGACGATCACACTGAACCTGGGCACGAGCCATCCAACGGTCGTTGCGGACGTTCGGCCCGGGAACGGGCGCTGGGCCGTCGTGGTTACGTCCGCTGCTGCATCCGGGGGAATCCGCTCACCCGAAGGGGCGGACCCGGCGCGGTCCGCCCCCCGGTGTGCCCAGGCGTGCGCTACTTCACCGCGCCCGCCATCACGCCGGAGACGAACTGCCGCTGGAAGGCGAAGAACACCACCAGCGGGATCGCCATCGAGATGAACGCGCCCGGCGCCAGCACGTCGATGTTGTTGCCGAACTGGCGTACCTGGGTCTGCAGCGCGACCGTGATCGGCTGGCTCCCGGAGTCCGAGAAGATCAGCGCCACGAGCAGGTCGTTCCACACCCACAGGAACTGGAAGATGCCCAGCGAGGCGACCGCCGGTCCGGCGAGCGGCATCACCACCCGGGCGAACAGGCGCAGTTCACCGGCCCCGTCCAGCCGGGCCGCCTCCAGCAGCTCGCGCGGGATCTCCGCGAAGAAGTTCCGCAGCAGGAACACCGCGAACGGCAGGCCGAAGCCGACGTGGAACAGGATCACGCCGATCAGCGAGCCGAAGATGCCGATGCCGCCGAAGAGTTCGGCGATCGGGATCAGCGCCACCTGCACCGGCACGACGAGCAGCCCCACCACGGCGAGGAACCACCAGTCCCGGCCCGGGAACTCCATCCACGCGAAGGCGTAGCCCGCCAGCGCGCCGATGACGACGACCAGCACGGTCGCGGGCACCGTGATCAGCACCGTGTTGAGCAGGGAACCGGTGATGTCGTCGTTCTTCAGCAGCGTCTCGTAGGCGCCGAAGGTGAGCTGCGAGGGCTCGGTGAACACCGTCCACCAGCCGCTGGACGCCATGTCCTGCGGGGTGCGCAGGCTGGCCAGCAGCAGCCCGACCGTCGGCACCAGCCAGAACAGCCCGACCACGATCAGGAAGACCCGTACGGCTCCGCCGCTCACCCACCGGGCGAGCCGGGAACCCAGCGGCTCCCCGGCCGCGGCGGTGCGGACCGGTGCCGGGGGCGTCGTCACCGGAGGGCCGGCTTCCACCGTCATCGCCTGACCTCCCGCCGCAGTCTGCGTACGTTGAACCACATCACCGGGATCACCAGCAGCAGCAGGAACACCGCGATCGCGCTGGCGATGCCCGGCTGGTCCGCGGAGAAGCCCTGGCGGTAGAGCTCCAGCGCCAGGACGTTGGCGTCGTCCTGGGAGGAGCCCGGGGCGATGATGAAGACCAGGTCGAAGACCTTCAGCACGTTGATCATCAGGGTGACGACGACCACGGCGAGGACCGGCGCCAGCATCGGCACCGTGATCCGCCGGAACACCTGCCACTCGTTGGCGCCGTCGACCCGCGCGGCCTCCAGCAGCTCCCGTGGCATGCCGGCGAGCCCGGCCGCGATCAGCACCATCGCGAAACCGGCCCACATCCAGATGTACGAGCCGATGATGGAGGGGGTGACCAGCGACGGGCCGAGCCAGTCCAGGCCGTTGTACGGCGCCGCGAAGTTGCTCGCGGGCAGCCGCAGGTGCGCGCCGTCGGCCTTCGCGGACAGTGAGAAGGTGCCGTCGGCGGCCGCGGTGGTGCTCTCCACCACCTTGCCGTCCTTGACGGCCTCGATCCGCATGCCCGGATAGCCCAGTTCGGACGCGTCGACCTCGTTGAGGGTGCCGACGCCCCGGCCGCGGGTGAAGTCCTGCCAGGTCGTGCCGGTGACGCGGTCCGGCTCCGGGGTCGCCGCGACCGCCCGCTCGGCGTCGTCCGGCATCATGTCCGGCGCGACGCCGACCAGCGGCAGGGCGACGACGTCGCCGGGGCTCACCGTCGCCGTGGTGACGAAGGCGCCCCCGCCGGCCGGCTCCAGCGGCGACTGGCGGCCCGGGTGCGCCTTCGGGAACGCGGAGGACTGGGCGAAGGTGTCGTGCACCCCGACCCACACCGCGTTGGCGACGCCCTTGTCCGGCTCCTGGTCGTACACCAGCCGGAAGATGATCCCGGCGGCCAGCATGGAGATCGCCATCGGCATGAAGACGACCAGCTTGAACGCCGTGCCCCAGCGGATCCGTTCGGTCAGCACCGCGAAGATCAGGCCGAGGGCGGTGGCGAGGGTCGGCGCGAACACCACCCAGACGACGTTGTTCTTCAGCGCCGTGCGGATGCCGTCGTCGGTGAACAGCGCCCGGTAGTTGTCGATCCCGGCGAACCCGTCGCCGGACTGGTCGTAGAAGCTGCGGACGACGGAGTACCCGATCGGGTAGACCACGAGCGCACCGAGCAGGACGAGCGCGGGCAGCAGGAACAGCGCCGCCACGGTTCTGCGGGTGCCGGTGACGCTCTTGCGCGACCTGGGAGCGGCAGGGGCCGCCCCGGGGGCCCCTGCCGCCTTGACCGACGTCATGCCGGATCAGTTCCCGTACGCCGCGGCCGCGTCGGCCTCCAGCTGCCGTTGCGTGCCGGCGATGTCGGAGGGGTCCTTCAGGAAGTCCTGCAGCGCCTTCCACTCGCCCTTGCCGGGCGTGCCGCCGAACGCCTGCGGGGCCTGGTCGGACATGTCGAAGCGGAAGTCGTCGCCCGCGTCGATCAGCGCCTTGGCCGTGGTGCGCTGCACCTCGTTGGGATAGGCGGAGTTGGGCACGTTCTTGTTCGGCGAGAGGTAGCCGCCCAGCTTCGCCTGGATGCTCGCCGCGTCCGGGGAGGCCAGGAAGGTCGCCAGTGCCTGCGCGGCCTCGGAGTCCTTGAGGATCACCGCCGCGTCACCGCCGGACACCACGGGCGGGGTGTCGCCGACCGACGGGAACGGGAAGACCTTAGCGTCGGTGCCGATCTCCGCGTCGGTCTCCGCGATGTTGACCTGCACGAAGTCGCCCTCGTAGACCATGCCCGCCTTGGGCTGGTCGCCGCCGGTGAAGGTCTGCGTCACCGAGGCCGGGAACTCGGTCTGCAGCGCGCCGGACGGGCCGCCCGCCAGGTAGTCCTTCTTGCCCCAGATCTCCGCGAGGGTGGTCAGCGCGTCCTTCACGGACGGGTCGGTCCACTTGATCTCGTGCGCGGCGAGCTGGTCGTACTTCTCCGGGCCGGCCTGGGAGAGGTAGACGTTCTCGAACCAGTCGGTCAGCGTCCAGCCGTCCGCCCCGCCGACCGAGAACGGGGTGACGCCGGAGTCGTACACCGTCTGCGCGGTGGTGAGGAGTTCGTCCCAGGTCTCGGGCTCGTCGGCGCCCGCGTTCTCGAAGACCTGGGCGTTGTACCAGATCAGCGACTTGTTGGCGGCCTTGTAGTAGACGCCGTACTGCTCGCCGTCGACCGCGCCGATGTCCTGCCAGCCCTGCGAGTAGTTCTTGGCCAGCTCCGCCTTCGCCTCGGCGCCCAGCGGCTTGGCCCACTTCTTCTCCACCGCCTGCTTGATGGCGCCCGGCTGCGGCAGCATCGCCACGTCCGGCGGGGCGCCGCCCGCGATCTTCGAGCCGAGGAAGTTGATGATCGGGTCCTGGGCGGGGACGAAGGTCACCTCGGCGCCGGTGCGCTTCTCGAACTCCGCGAGGACCTTCTTGAAGTTGGCCTGTTCGGCACCGGTCCACACGGCGGCCACCTCGAGGCTCGCGCCGTCCAGCTGGGGGAGGGTGACGGTGGTCCCGGTCTCCTCGGCGCCGCCGCCCTGCTCGTCGTCGCCGTCGTCCCCGCCTCCGCACGCGGTCAGCGAGACCGCGAGCACACCGGCCGCGACGGCGGCCGCCGCCCTGGTGGCACGGCGGGTGCGGGAGGGTGTCGTGGGGTGTTCGGGCGACTTGCGTATCCGGATGATCCTGCTCGTCCTGCGCATCACTGCCCCGTTCTTCGTACGCGTCGAACGTCGTGCGCTGTCCCGTGCGCTCTGGTCTACCCCCGGGGTCGGGGGGCGGCAAGAGTGCGTCCTGTGTCAAGTGGGAGATCGTGACCGCGTCGTGACGGCCAACACCGGGGCGCGGTGCGGGAGTTACAGGAGTGACGGGACGTGGGCCGCGGCGACCTCGCGGGCGGCCCGCTCCAACGCGCTGGCGAGCAGCGCCAGGTCGGTCGGCCCGTTGCCCAGTTCGCGGACCGGGCGGCGGGCCGGGGGGTCGCCCATGCGGTGCCATTCGATCGGGACCACGGTGGGACGCAGGGTCGCCGTCCGCGGGATACGGCCCGTCACCCGCCCGGCTTGGAGCGAGGTCACCCGGCCGTCCGCGCGGCCGAGCCGGCCGCGGCCGGGCGCCGGCTGGTCCGGGCCCGCCACGGGAGCGT
>NZ_JAAGMD010000901.1 GCF_010548465.1 Streptomyces sp. SID14436
GCGCGCGGTGGCCGCCGCGGGGCCGGCGGCCGGTACGGCGACGGGGGCGCGCCCGGTGCCCGGTCCGCCGTGGTGGTGCCAGTACGCGGCGAGCCACACCGCGTCCGCGACCTCCTGCCAGTGCGGCGCCTCGACCGCGCCGTCGGCCCCGTCACCGCCGGGAACGGATGCCGGTGGGGCCAGGGAGGGGGGTGCGCCGTCCTCGGGCTGGTCCTCGCCGTCCTCGGGGAACGCCGAACCGGGCCACGGCCTCGGCACAGGCCCGCCGTCGCCGGATCCGGATGCGCGCTCCCTGGGAAAGCCGTGGTCCATTCAGCGGCCCTTCGCGAGGTCGCGGAGGAGCATTTCGACGAGCTTACGCCCGCTGCCGTCGACCTGGAAACCACCCGTGGTAGTGATCTGGACAGCGTTGAGCAACTGGTCCAGGGAGTGCGTACCGCCGGCCTCCACCCGCCGGAGGAACAGGTCCACCAGGTCCTCGGCACCGGCCGGACGGTCCCCCAGGTGCCGCCTGACCATGGCGAGCAGCTGCTCCCGGGTGGGGGTGCGCAGCTCCAGCGGCAGGCAGCGCCTGCGGAACGCGGCGGGGAACTCGCGTTCGCCGTTGCTGGTGATCACCACGACGGGGAACTCCCGGCACTCGACCCGGCCTTGCCGCACCACGGCGCGGACGCCGGGGTCACTGGTGTGGACGCGCGCGGTCTCGGCGGCGTCGCGGACCAGCTCCGGGACGTCATAGCTTCCGTTCTCCAGGACGTGCAACAGGTCGTTCGGCAGGTCGATGTCGCTCTTGTCGAGTTCGTCGACGAGCAGCACCCGGGGTCGATCGTAGGGCAGCAGAGCCGTCCCCAGGGGCCCGAGTGTGACGAAATCACCGAGGAGCGGCGCGAGTTGACGGCCGTTCGAGTCCTCGCCGGGCTCCGTTGCCGCCGGGTCCCCGGCCGGCTCGGGGTCCGGTGCGTCGCGCAGGCCCGCCTGCCAGGCGGCGATGGCCTGGGCCCGGCCCATGGCGTCGTGGTGGTAGAGCCCGTCCTTGAGGGAGGTGCGGCTGACGATGTTCCACTCCAGCACCCGGCCCAGCCCCAGTTCGCGCGCGATCAGGTACGCGAGCGTCGACTTGCCGATGCCGGGCGGGCCGGTGATCAGCAGCGGCCGGCGCAGCACCAGCGCGGCGTTGACGGTGTCGATCTCGTCGGGGCCGAGCTGGGGGGTCGGTTCCCCCGGGCCGAGGCGGCGCAGGGCCGCCTGCGGGTCGTCCCGCGCCGCGGGCTGGGCCGGTTCGCCGCCGAACCGGCGCCAGGGCGGCGCCTCGGGCAGCCCGGGCGGGACG
>NZ_JAAGMD010000321.1 GCF_010548465.1 Streptomyces sp. SID14436
CCCGGGTGGATCTGCCCGAGTGGGTCGATTCCGCACCGCGACCTGCTCAACGACACACCGCATGAAAACGGGAGCCTGCTCCCCCCCAGCCACGTGAGAGACGACCGTGCGAACAGACAGGCTCGGTGGCAGCGGCGCCGGGCTGTCTGATCGGCCTCCTGCCATAAGCGCCGGCGCTGATGGCGCAGGGGCCCCGGCACACCGTCGGGAGACCCCCCATACGGTCGTGCTCGCGGTGAAGCATTGTCTGAGCGGCGCGCACCAGGTCTGCAGGTTCTTTAGTCTGGCTACAGGAGCGGACACGGGCAGCAAGGGAATTGGACGATGATGGCGACCCATGAGGCCGGCGGCGCAGACCATACCCAGGCGCTCTTGTGGTCTGCTCCCGAAGGTCCACTGCCGGCGCCGCCCATCGACACCAGGGCGCAGGTGCTGCCCGTCGGCGACCTGGAGTGGCCCGACGCAGAGCGTCTGTTCCTCAGGCTGCTGCACACCGTCCGGCCCGTCCAGTACGCCAAGCTCTTCGGTGTGCCGGGTCAAGCCCAGGGCGGGATCGACGCTTACGCTCGGCTTCCGCTCGACCTGGCGCACGGCGAATCCAGCGGCCGGGACTACATCACCCTGCAGTCCCGGCGAATCAGGACGCTGACCGCAGCCAAGATTGAGAAGGCCGTCGACGACCTCCTGGCGGGGGAGTGGGCGCACAAGACGGCGAGGTTTCACTTCGCCACCTCATTCGACTTGCAGGACACCAAGCTGGACACGGCAATCCGTGAGCAGACGGAACGGCTGGCCGAGCTCAAGATCACCTTCGTTCCATGGGGCGTCCAGGAGGTCTCCAGCCTTCTAAAAGACCAGCCGCGCATTGTTGATGACTTCTTCGGCCGACCCTGGGTGGAGCGCTTCTGCGGCACGGACGCAGCCCAAGGCCTGGCACATAATCTGCCCCAGCAGGACAGTCGAGAACTCCGAGCCGAGCTGCGCGAGCTCTACCACGCTGTCTTCTCCGCCCAGGGCGGAGTCCACACGGTCGACGACGCCGAGTCAGATGACACGTTCGTCGTCCTGGATGTCGATCCCAACCGACAGCGGCCTGACCGCTTCGACGCTGAACAGCCCGAGCCGGCCGCCGAAGACCAACGTTGGGCGCAGGACCCCGGGGACGGACACACCTACATCGCCTCACGGCTGGGCGGCTCGCGGCAGTCGTTCAGATCCGCCCACCAGCTCCTCGGGCGTAGCAACCAGGTAGGCCCAGCCACAGGTGCCGTCATGGCGGCCGATGAGTGGCTGGCCGGCGGCAAGTACCGGCTGCTCGTCGGCCGTCCGGGAGCGGGAAAGTCCAGCCTGTTGCGGTTCATCGCGGCCGACCTGCTCTCCGCTCAGCCGCAATCGGTCACGCTGCAGCGGGAACACGGCACCGACCTGCCCGTCTGGCTGCCGTTCGGATTCCTGTGCCGCCACCTCGAAACATCGACAGAAAACTCCCTCGTCTCGGCCGCCGAAGCCTGGCTGAGGTCGCAGAGCGCCGCCCACCTGTGGCCGCTGGTAGAACGCGCGCTGCGGGACGATCGCCTGCTCCTGCTCATCGACGGCATCGACGAGTGGAGCGACGTCAGCGCAGCCGAACGTGCCCTGGGAACCCTCGAGGCGTTCCTTGGCCGCACGGCGGCTTCAGCCATCCTCTCCACACGCCCGTACGCAGTCGACCGCCTCAACTGGAGGCGACCCTGGGAGCAAGCGGAGATCACTCCGCTGACCGACCAGCAGCGCCGGACGATCTCAGCTGCCGTCCTCGGGCCAGCCGAACGACCGCTGGACATAGCAGCCAGTCCTGCGATGTGGAGCGGCGGCATCGAGGCGTTCCTGGCCCAACTGGAGACCATTCCGGAGCTCGCCGAACTATCTCGGTCACCCCTCTTTCTCACCCTGCTCGCCACAACCTGGCAAGGCGAGCCCCTCCCACGTCAACGGTTCAAGATCTACGCCCGACTCGTCGAACTGCTCGTGGAGAAGCACCCTCAGATGCGCCAGCGTGCTTCACACGCTCACGGGGCTGTCCTGACGGCTGCAGAGGCCACGATGCTGTTCGCTGCTGTGGCTTACCGACTGCGCGTCAAAGACCCTACCGGCACTGTTACCAAGGCGGAGATGCGCACGCTCATCGTCGAGTCGATGACCGACGACCAGGTCCTCGGCTATCCGCAACCAGAAGCCCGCCGCGTCGCCGATGCCGTCCTCGCCCTGGCGGAAGACGAATTCGGACTGATCGTGTCGCACGGCGCTGGCTCCTACGGCTTCCTGCACCGCGTAGTGCTTGACCATCTGGCCGGCGAGTACCTAGCCACCCGCCCCGCTGAAGAACAGAAAACAGTCGTTCAACGAACGGTGCAGGATCCGGCCTGGCGTGATGTGCTCCTGGCACTGCTGACCGCGCAGATCAGCTCTCACACCACCGAGCACCTGCTTGCCGCGGCCCTCGACACCGACACGCAACGGTGGGCAGACATCGATGGATACGAGCTGCTCGCCGAGGCACTCGCCGCCGGTGCCAAGCTCACTCCGAGAGCGCAGAGCCTCTACATCAACCAGCTCGTCGAACGAGTAGAAACCCATCCCTCGCTGCCTCATCGCGCCAACCTCATCACCGCGCTCACCAGCATGCTCGCAAGCCACGCCGCACGCACGCACCTGCTGCCGGTCATGAAGCGCTGGCTCACAGCACCCCGCCCTAACCCTTCGCCGACCATGTGGGCGCTGCACGATCTGGATATCGACGACAACAGGGCCGCCGAGTACCTGCTGTGGGGCATGCGACACCCAGACGAGCAGGTGAAAGTCAACGCGGCAGCAGCCATCGCCCACCGATTCGGTGGACAGCCGCACATACTGAAACAGCTGATCACTTTCACCGAAACGGGTCCGTCCTCAGCCATTCAGGCCGCTGCCCTCCTCGCCCTCAGCCGCGGCTGGCCCGACACACCCGAGACCGCACGGCTGGTCGACTGGGCGCGGCGCCAGCCATCCAGGCCGCTCCGGCTGGTCGCTCTGCAGGCCCTGCAGCGCACCACCCCGTCAGGCGATGCCACCCTGTACCGGCAAGAAGAGCGAGACTGGCTGCTGTCCCTGCTACACAGGGAAGACTTCCACTCGGGCCCATGGCCCACAGCCGACCTCATCAACATAGCCGCCACCGCGGATGCACAGGCAGCCGACTTCGCGCTGGAGACCCTGACGACGAACGGACGCAACGGCGGCGACCGCAGCCTTGCGTGGATCCTGGCCTGTCACGCATTCGCCGACGACAACCGCTTCAAGACCTGGGTAGCCGAGCAGCTCTCGGCCCCAGAACAAAACGGGCTGATCTTGTACGACGTCAGCATGATTCCCCAGCAGTGGCGCGCCGACCCGAACTTCGCGCAAGCTCTGCGGCCCTATGTTGAGAACGAGTTGGGAGGCGTGACGCCTTACCTCGCAGCCGGTCTCGCTACCGCACTTCCGCCCGCCGAAGCTCAAGCCCTGCTGCTGCGCAACCTGGACGGACACCGCCCCTACGCCGCAGCCCGCACACTGGTCGAGCAATACGCCGACGACGAGCAGGTCCGCACTGCTCTCACCCGCAGGCTTCGCGGCGACTTCGACCAAGCGGCTCCGATGGCCGGCGTAGCCGTAGATGTCCTCGGCCCGCAGGAGGGCTTCGCCGTCCTGGTGTCCCTGTTGCGCCAGCCAACCACCGATCACGGGTCCGAGAAGCACGTCGTTGTCGCCGAGACACTAGCCGAAACCTGGAAGACGTTCGAACACACCGCTTCAGAACACCATGCGGAAGCTGAAGCCGCACGAGAAGTCCTTGCCGCCTACGATCCAGCCGAACTGGCAGCCCTGTGCACGGCGGTGAGCCCTCACCCGTTGATGTGGCACGTCCCTGCGGTCATCAGCGCCTGGCCTGATCAACCAGCCGTCCAGGATTTCGCCGACCGGCTCCTCCATGACACACGGCCCATCGTCTCGGGAATTGCGGACACCATTCCGGTCGCCATCCTCAGGGCCTACAGCAACAGGACCGATGTCCCGTCCCGCCGGATCCTCGACAAGACCCTCACCCTGCTCAAGCACATCGGCCCAGAGTTGCGCGAAGTCCTGGCGTTCGAACTCGCGCACAGCGCACTCTCCGTGGCCGAACTCGTCGACGTCATGACGGAATGGAAGAACGAGCCAGACACCGCTATCCGCCGCACCGCATTCATCGGGCTGACCCAAGTGATCAAGCGCCACCAGCAGGCTCACCACGACCTGGCGGGCTCAGCCACCTGGACAGCCGAGATGCAATGGCTGCGTGGCGAGATCAGGGACGAGCTGTGCGCCTACGGTCCCGAACTCGAAGAGCGCCGTCAACTGGCATGGATCGGCATGCTCATGCTCAGCGATCTGAGCCTGATGGACGGCATTAGGGAAACCATCGGGCGTCCTGACGCGCCCAGCGTCACCCTCGATGTTCTCTACGGCCGTGACGTGGACCAGATCCTGGTGGACCTCGCCGCCGAGAACTGGGAGCAGCTGCGCTCTCATCTCGGCGATCAAGTCTTCGAGCGGCTGAACGGAAGGACCAGCAAACGAACGGCGAGTGAGCAACGGCGCCACGTCATATCGGCTCTGGCAACAGTTGCTTCCCGCTACCCCGCCATCGCTGAGCTGCTCCGCGATGAGGCGGACAACGACGCCACCCTGCGCCAAGACGAGCGCTTTCTCTCGTGGGCCAAAGAAGAGAACAGGGGCGACGAAGGGGTCCTGCGCGCCGTCGTGGCCAACCTCGCCCGGACGCACCACCGAGAGGGCTACGACCTCGACTCCCTGTTGGACCGAGACAGCTGGAGCGTGTCCGATGAGCTGTTCAAGGCCATCCTCACCGAAGAGACGATCAGTACCCGGCCAGGCTTCGTTCAAGAAGGTGACGGGTTGGCTGCCTACACGCAGCTGTTCCCTTCGGCCCCCTTGGCCGCCGCCACCTTCCGCGACCTTGAAACGTGGTTCACAACAGACCGCGATGCTCGCCAACCCCGCGAACGGGGCAGCGTCCTAGGCATCGCGTTCGGCGCCGCCCCACCGAGGGATCTGCCAGCCCTCGCGACCCGCGCGCACACCCGATTCCGTCTGGATATCTTCGACAGGTACCTGTCGATGTTCACCAAGCCGCTGATGCGGCGGCTTCGCACCGACGCAGACGCCATTGAGGCGTTCAAGGATGCGCTCAACGACCCCATGGGAATTTGTGAAGACAGCCCCATCATGGCCGACCCATGGGACCCCATTGCCCACGCCCACCCGGAAGTGCAAGCCATGCAGCGCAGATACCTCTTCGCGGTGGTACTGCGGCAAGTTGGCGCGTTGCCGCAGGCGGATGCGGCAGCAACCATCTCCATCCTCGAATCCGCATCACCCGACACCGTGGTGCACAACCCTTTCACCCACCACGAAGGCCCACTCTGCCTTGCCGTACTCGACCTCGCCGTGAGCGCAGCTGATCCCGAGGCACTTGTGAGGCGGTGGTGAATCGTCATTGCGGGTCGCCAATGCCGCTGAGGACCCGCCCGCGTGCCCCGGGCTGTGTCGGGGACGGCCGAAAAGTGGACCTGGCGGTGCCATCGGGGACGCGTACAGAGGACTTCGCGACGGCCTGCGGAACCGGATAATCCAGTCGCAGTCACCCCAAAAGACCTCAGTCGCCACGTGAGCCCAGTGCCTCTTGCCCGGCGTGGCGGCCAACACTGCGGGGCCTGCGGCTGCAGTTCGGCCCTTGAGCCGACCGCGGTCGGCAGGGTCCTGGTCCGGGCCGCCTGTGAAAGCGGAGACGCGCTTTGGGGCACTCGCCTGCAGGTCTCAGGGGCCCTGCATCATACGAACGATCGTTTCACACCAGCACCCTGGAGGCATGGGGGGCCGGCTGGGAACCAGCCGGAGCTCACCGCGGCCGCTACGCCCACTTCCTCACCGCGGCGCGGGGCGCCTCAGCCTCCTGGACGACGGGCCTAAACCCGCCTACGTCCAGGCCGAGTTGCCCATGAGCGAAACCGCCGGGGACATCAGCCCACCGGCAGCATGCCGACGGAGCCCTCCCCATCACGCACGTCCTGTCACCCGGCCCATCAGCAGGTCGCCGGATTCCCCCAGCACCTCACCCCCAAGGACTCGTACTCCACGGCTGTTCTTCCCCGGCCAGGTGAACGGTGCCTTAAGTCCATGCCCCGGGCCGCTTGTCTGCCCGAGGGAGGGTGGGCGGTGTCAGATGGTGCGGCTGCGGCCGATGGCCAGGGATTCCAGCAGCTCCTCGGTGATGCGCTCCTGCTTGTTCCAGATCGCTTTCTGGGCGCCCTGGCTGACGAGCTGGGACAGGGCCCGCAGGTAGCCCTTGGTGCGGCGGTGCAGGTATTCGTGCAGGTTGGTCAGGTCGTCCGGCTGGTGGTGGTGCAGGCACAGGTTCTTGTCGAACTTGCGGACGATCTTCGTGAACAGTTTGTGGCCGTCCGTGTCGTAGCCGATCCGGCTGGTGCGCAGGGCGGCGTAGTCGCCCCAGATCTCCTCGTTGTCGGCCAGAGCGGTTTCCCGGTCCCGGGTCAGGGGATCGACGATGGAACGGGCGGCCCGTCCGGCGAAGAGGAAGGTGGCACCGGTGCTTTCACTGATCTCTTCCAGGTAGGCGAATGACTCCTCGGCGTCCGCGCCGGCCCGCAGCTGCTCGATGCCGTCGATGAGGACCAGCAAGGTGGAGCTGTTGCGCATCACATGGCAGATGGAGCGGGTGGGGTCGCTGCCGCCGTCGTGCTTGAGGCCGAGGAAGGAGGCGAAGGCTGCCGGCCAGTTCCGCCGTCCGCCGCGGGCCAGGGGAGGCACCCGCAGCGCGATCACCGGGATGCGGTTCTCGTCCGGCTCATACAGGCGGGCGATCTTGTTCTCGTAGTGGCGGCCGATGTACTGCAGGATCTCGGTCTTGCCGGTGCCGCGGGGGCCTTCGATGATGACACCGGTCTTGCCGTGGATGCGTTCCCGGTTGGCCAGCAGATGCTCGTGGACGACGACCAGGGCCCGGCCGATGGCGGGGGTGACCACGGTCGGCATCAGGGCGTGATAGCGCAGCCGCAGGTCGTTGTCGGCGACTTCCGTGCCGGGCGGCGGGCTGTCGGCCAGGTCGGGCCGGGTGCGGTCCAGGGCGGCGAAGGTGCGCCAGTTGCTCAGGGTGTTCAGCCATACCGGCCGGGGCGCGGTGAACACCGGCGTGGGGGCGGGGGAGTCGATGAGTAGACGGATGTCATCGTCTTCGGTCTCCTCGATGACCGGTGGCTGCGTCATGTCCTGTCCTCCTGCGGGGGGTCGGTTTCGGCGGGCAGGTCCAGCAGGTGACGCGCCACGCTGTCGAGGCTGTCGTCCAGGTCACCCAGATCCGCCAGGAGCGAGGACACTTCGGTGTCCGCGCCGCCCGGAGCGTCCGGTCCGTGGGCGGGCCTGGGCGCGATCTCTTCTTCCGCGGGGGAATACAGGCTCGGCTCGTCCAGCTCCAGCACCGTCAAGGGTCCCAGCGCGTCCAGGTCCAGCGCCTCCGCGTCGGCGAACGGGTCGAAAACGCCGTCACCGGACGGCTCCCACCCGCCATCCAGCCCCGGCACGGGCGCGTAGCCGTCGGGCACGCTCACCACACCCGGGTCGTCCGGACCCTGTCCCGCCCGCTCCAGCAGGTCGGCCAGGACCTGCGCGATGGCTTCGTCCTGCGTGTGGCGGCCGCCGCGCGCCACGTACTCCGCGGTGGCCGAGTCCCACAGGTGCTGTGTCCACGGGGCGCCGATCAGGTGCTGGTGCTTGAAGACCGGCAGTGATCCACTCGCCGGAGCGGTGGTCGCGCAGCCACACCTGCTCGGGCGTGTAAGGGTTGTAGCGCAGCTCCCACCCGTCACGCTTCTTGCCCTTGAGCCCCGACGGCGTGTTGCGGACCTCCTCGAGTTCCCCTTTGAAGTTGTCGTAGGTGCGGTTCTTGAACCGGATGCCGTCATCGCGCACCCCGACCCAGGCGGTGGGCAGCAGCTGGAGGTAGTCCGCAAAGCCCAGCGGGATCGGTAGGTAGCCAGCCGCCTGCACGCCCGCTGCGTACATCTGGTTCGGAGTCAACGGCGGCAGGTTCGGCTCGTAAGGGCTGCGCAGCTCCTCATGCGGCCGCGCCTGCCAGCCGACCGCGATCCACTCCTGCAGCAGATTGTCCAGCTCCTGCAGCGTCCACAGCCGGTCCGGATCGATCTCTTTCCCGCGGCGGCTGAAGTCCCGCCCGGTGTAGGAGTTGACGTGCTGGCTGAACAGCGACTTGATCGACGCAAAGGTCCGCTCGACGATCGCCTTGTCGGTCGGGGTGCGCTTGCGCGCCGGACGCACAGAGATGCCGAGGTAGGAGCAGGCGTCGAAGAAGGTTTGCCCGGTGAAGACCGTGCCGTGGTCGATCACGATCGTCTCCGGCATGATGACCGGCCGGGCCGCTGCGTGCTCCATCCGCGCGTCGACCTCTAGCAGTTCCTCATACGGCAGATCCGAACGGGCCGCGGACGCGGCCCCGTCGAAGCCAGGCCGCATCGGGGCCGGCACCATGCACAGCGCCAGCAGCAGTGAGGCGTCCACTGCCTTGGTGGCCCGCCCCTTGCTCGTGCCGGTGCTCAGCAGCGCCCTCGTCTGTTGCCGGGTCTTGCGCCGGCCCGCAGTCTTGGGCCGTAGCACGGCTGCGATGATGCTGCGCGTGAAAACGTCGATGGCTGCCGTGAGTTCCACCTGGGTGGGCCGTCCGTCATCGCCCAGCACTTTGACATCCAGCGCGGTGGAGTCGATCTGCACGAGCTCGCCCGGCGCGGTGGCGGTGGTCACAGCGAACGGCGGGGCCGGACGGTTGAGACGGTCCTTGCGGCGCCGGGTGGGATCCCGCAGCTGAAGCGCGTCGATCCCCAGCCGCTTCAACAGCGCGTACAGCGTGGGGTCGGCCGGCACCTTCACGCCGGGGCCCAGCCTGGCCCGTGCCGTGCGCCGCAGGTTCTTGAACAGCGTGCGGGCGTCGGTGGCGGCTTCTTCTTTCGCCTGGCGTTCCTGCAGCGCCAGCAGCAGGTCCACCACCCGAGCATCGGTGCGCCCGTTCACCGTTGTCTGGCGGGTACGCCGCTTATCGATGAGCCCCCAGATGTCCTCGCGAAGAAAGGCCAGCCGCTTGCGCTGGACCGTCTTCCACGACACCTTCCAACCCAGCACGGCCTGCAGCTCGGCAGCCTTGCGTTCATAGCGCTCGACCAGCGTGAACAGCTCCGGGTCATAACCTTCCCGCGGTCTGCTGCCCTCGGGGACCTCCGGCAGCAGACCGGTGTCGACCTCGATGACGTGCCGCCGCCACATCCGTGCTTCATGGGCGCACTCGGCACTGACCCCCTCCAGCATGGACCAGTTCGGCAGCGGCTCCGCCGACACCGGCCGGCCCGACCGGTCGAGCACGGCGAAGTCCCCGGCTGCGGCCAGGAACTGAATCGGCACCGACACCGCAGGCGCCGCCCCACCTGAGGCAGGCTCCAGATGCGCCGTCGTACCCGACAGGGCCGAGACGCCATAGTGGCTGCCCATCCAGCGCACCTGGTCGCCGGGCGCCAGAATGCCGCGCGGCGCCAGGCCAGCGGCCGGGGGCTGGCTCTCCGGCACCACGCTCACGCTGTCTTCCCCTCAAGGGGCTGCCCCATCGCCGACGGCATCCGGCCCGACAATCTGATCACACTGCTCGGGCCCATGGCCTTGTTCCACTCCATGCCCAGCTCCTGCCGCCACAGCAGGTGATACAGGCGCGGCAGCGTCGACAGTCGCGGCAGCCCCGTCGCCCGTACCCCCTCCTCCAGCTCGCAGGGAGTCCGGAACGCGGCCTTCAGAGCCTGCTCGACCTCCCGGTCGCCCCACCGCGGGTGCCGGTAATGCGACACCCACCGCAGGTTCGCCAGCGCCATAGGTCCCGGAATCCGCGGCATCCCCAGCTCCCAGCCCGCCTCCTGACAAGCCTGGCGCAACACCTGCTGCTGACGCTGCCACCGCGGACTCGGCCCGCTCGCCGGAGGGCAGGCAACGACCAGCGTCGCCCCCTGATCCGTGCGCACGAAGAAGTCCGGCACGACGCTGCGCTCCCGGCCCCGCGCACGCCACTTGATCTTCGCGGACCAAGCGGTGAACTCCGTCACCGACGGGCTGAAATCCAGCAGCATGGCCACCGCCAGCACGTTCATGGACCGGCAGCCCACGTGCTTGCCGGTCGTGGCGGCCCACCACCAGGTAGCAATGCTGCGCTGAGAGGGATGCCGGGCCGGACGCCACACCTCGCCCCGGCGGGTGAGCGGAACAGAGCCTGCCTGGGCGACGGGGACCGTGATGCTCCTGCTGCCGTCCTCAAGGCGGTGGACCGCCATCAATGCCTCAGCCATCGTGCTCCCGCATCTGTCCGGCCTCTGCAAATCCTCATATTGCACGGCGAGTTGACTTTAGTGCGGGGGGAGATGGCCAAGGGTCAAATACCGTCATCCTCAAAGCTGCCGACCGTCCCGCCGACGGCCGGCGTGACGCCCCGCAGGGCGAGACCATGACCACCCTCACCTCTCCCTGCAGACCGCTGACCTGGACGGTCCCACGCCAGCCGCTTATCCGTCCTGTCCCGGGCCGCACCTGCCGACACAAGATCCACGATGACCGGATGCCGACGCCGCACGCCGTCGGCCTGCCAGATTCGGCTGCGTGCGAGAAGACCACCCCGACACCTCCGATCTCCACGCCCGCGTGGACGGGCTCCTCGCCGACCTGGCAGCACGGCGCAGCCCCCTGCCACCGGCCTGCGAACGGACCCGGCTGCGCGAGGCCGCGGGCCTGTCCCCTGCACAGGTAGCGGACACCCTCGTCTGCCAGGCTCAGGACATCGAGGCATGGGAGGCCGGGAATCGGGAACCGATCGGTGTTCGTCGCACGGCTTACGCGCGGCTTCTCAAGGGCCTTAAGCACATGGAGAAACCGAAACGGGACGACAAGCTCGTCCCCGGCGAGAGCACCGCATCACCCGCACGGCCCGCACGGCCCACAGCACCCACGTTGCCCGTCGGTCCGCAGCAGCCAGCGCTCTTCCCCGCATCCGCCGAAGCACCACCACGCCCGCCAGTGGCTAGCGAACCACCCGTCACGCCCACCGGGCCGCTGGCCGTTATCGACCACGACATCTTCCTGGTCGCCCACTTCACCAACGGCACCCGCCTGCCCCTGGACGCGGACGACCTTGTCGGCCTGCTGGAGTGGACGCTGCGCAGCGGTCTGCACCAGGAACGGCTGTCCCCCCAAGGCAAGGACAGTGACCCGCTTATCGTCCTGACCCCCGCAGCGAGTGCCGCACTGCACCTGCCCGCCCACCTGGAGGACCGAACCGCCCTGTGCCTTCCTGCCGGCCATCCCGTCCTGACGCAGCTGGGGCAGGCAGGCTTTCTCCTCACCCGCCGCGGCTTCGCCCCGTGGGCCGGGATCTACCGGCCGGTCGTGAACAACAGGCGCGCCTCGGTACACGTCGCCGTCATGGCCTGGGGAGCCCTGTCTCAGGACGGGTGGAACCTCCCACCACTGCCGCCGTCAGACCTGGCACGGCTGCTGGGCACCTACGCGGCCCGGCTCTTGACCCCCAGCGGCTCCACCGCGGTCTGCGGCGTCAGACTGATGACAGCCCTGCGGCCACCCACCAAAGCGACCTACGACCCGGCCACCCTCAAATGGGTGTCCGGGCCCAACCCCGGCGCCCTGCACAAGCCGTTCGAGCCAGCGCCCCCAGAAGCCCCCGACGCCCACCCCCTGGCTAAAGGCCGCCCGCCGGAGCAGGCCATGGAGGAGGAAGCCTGGGACTGGAGCCGCCCGCCCGACCAGCAGGAGACAGCCGACTTCCCGCACGTCGTCGGACTCGACACCAACATGGCCTTTATCGTCGCCGCCTCCAGGCTGTCCGTCGGCCGCAATGCCCCGCCCCGCCATGTCACGACACCCGCCTTCGACGAGAAAACTCCCGGCGCCTGGTACTGCGACCTCAGCCACGCCCCGCACGACCCGCGGCTGCCCTCGCCTTTCACCGCCACCGGTCAACCCCCGACCAAACCCGCCTGGTACACGACCGTCACCCTCGCCTACGCCAAGGAACTCAACATCGAGGTCCGGCCTATCGAGGCCTACGTCCGCGACGATCACGGCTCATATCTGGACCCCTGGTACACGCGACTGAGAGACGCCTACCTCGCCACCATGGCCGACCTCGGAGTACACAAGGACATCCCCCAGGCCGACTACCTGGCCGCCATGAAAAGACTCTCGACGGCAGACCCCGCCCTGCTCGCCCTGCTCGCAGCGATCAAAGCCACAGGAAAAGGCGGCCTCGGCAAACTCCGCGAAGGCCCCCGTGCCCCCGCCGCCCCCTACACACGCTGGCCCGCACTCAACCAGCCCACCTGGCGCCCCGACATCCGTGCCGCCGTCATCTCACGCACCCGCGTCAGCCTGCACCGCAAAATGCGCAGGATGCTCACCGAGACCGGCCGCGGCCCGCTTGCCGTCCTCTCGGACTGCGTCATCTACCCCGCCCACCAGCCGACCGCCCTCGACGTCGTCCCCACCGGCCCCGACCAGACCGGCATCAAGGGACTGCTGTGCCTGGGCGTCAACCCCGGCTTCGTCAAAGAAGAAGGCGTTCAGACCATGGCCTGGTACCAGCACCAGCACACCCAAGGCCTCAACCCCGCCCGCTACATCAAAGCCCACCCCGACGCCTGACCCCTCCCACGCCGATGCCACCTGCCCCACACCTACTGCGTCGGCCGCCACGGCATGCTCGTCATCCGCGCTCCCAGACGCCACGGAAGACACGACGCCTCCTCCAGCGGACCATGCACCGGAACCACACGATGCGGCTCCAGCAACGCCAGCGGCACACTCCGGGGATGCGCCCGCGCATCCTGCCGCGCCAGACGCTCGACGACCGGCACCGTATTGCGGTGCGACATCAGCCACGCCTCCAACCCCCGATGCCCCCCGGCGGCCATCTCCTCACCCATCCCCAGCCGTTCACCCACCCACTGCACCCACCGCCCCGTCGACCACCCCGCAGGACCGCCCGCGAAATTGCGCCCCACCGCCCGCTGCCGCTCCCGCACGGCCATCGCCTCCGCCACGATGACCACCTCCGGATACACCACCAGGGGAACAGCCCACAGCGCCGAACGATCCACCCCCAAAACCTCCTGCCGCGCCCGCCACACCCCACGCCAGGCCATCTGACGGCACTGCCACCAATACACCGCCACCTGCTGCGCATCCGCCAGCAGAGCCCGCGCGTACAGACCTGTACGACGCTCCAGACCCACCCGCCGCACGTGCGCCTCCACCACCTCTGGCAACCGCTCGAGGCCGACCTGGAACTGCCCCCGGCCCACAGCCGTCCACCGTCCGTGCCGCACACACACCGCCCACTGCCCACCGCCCACCCGCCACACCGGACGCTCACCGAGCCCAGCCGCGCACAACGCACAGGCCTGCACCGGCATCCAGTTCTCCGGCCAGGCTTCCACCTTCACCTGGTGGCGGGCCCGCGGACCGATGCCGCTGTCGCCGAGCGACACCAGCGCCCGTTCCAGATGCGGCAAGGGCCGTCCACTGACCTCCGCCAGACGCTGACGCGCCGCAGGCCCCAGACGCACCTCCTCAGCACCCGGATCAACCGCCCGGATGGTCCTCGGCGCACCGATGTACTGAGCCAGCTCCTCGAAGGCCATCCCATTGCGCACCGCGAGCCGCCACAGATACGACGCGATCGTCTCGCCGCGCACCATCACCACACGTCCCGGCAACCGCGGGAGCGGCTCTTCGATCCTCATGCAGTGATCGTCACAACCCCCGCCGCCGGCGCCACACAAACAAGCCACCCACCACGAAAGCTGCCCGCCGTGCCTTTGAGGCTGAGCGCCGACACCGTCCAGGAAGCACTCGACCGGGCCGACTCCCGGCACTGGACCCGCAACCCGCCCCGTTCCATGCGGGTCCGGCTCACCTACCTCCTCAAGCACTACGAGCCTGCCGCCCTTGCCCGTCGGCTCCAGACGACACCCTCCCACCTGGACGCTCTGCTCGACGCTCAGCAGGTAGCGGAAGACGACCTGCATAACGCAGTGGAACGCGAAGTCGTCCGGATATGGCAGCCTCGCGTCCGCCGCCGCGCCCACGCCACCCTCCTCGCCAACGGCGGCCGGATGACACTCAGCTTCCGCGCATGGCTGGGATTCACCGCAACAGCCGGATCAAGTGACGACCCACGCCTGCGCTTTTTGAGCCTGCACCTGGACGCCCCCTTTCCGGAACGCCTGTTCACCGCCCGGCGCATCGGAGCACCGGAATCAGAACTGCAAGCCATCCTCAACGACGCACTCAGCACGTGCTACTTCCACCGCGGCCGGCCCGCACACCTCAGGGAGAGCGTGAGCCTCGACCGCATCGACTTCCTGGAGTTCTACTACTGAGATCGATCCGCTCCTCCCGCTCCCTGCAATGAGCCCGTGAGCCGAAGCACGGTAGTTGTCACATAGGCAGGCTTGCTGTCACCGGCGAAGCTGCGGGTCGCTGGGCCCGCCCATCCGGGAAGTCAGCGCCTCGGGCACAATCAGGAGCCGTGCCCACCCCTCCTGATCCCGCAGTCCTGTACCCCGATGTCGCGGCCTGCGGCAGCCTCGCCGCGGCGCTCCGGGCCGAGGCGGAAGGCTGCCTCGCCGGTGTTCCCGTCACGTCCTCGGACTCTGATCCGCTGCTTTACGCGACCGTCACAAGCATGCTGCCGCACCGCGAGCCGCTGCAGATCAGCGTATGGTCGCACGAGCGGCGGTGGTCGATCCGCGGCACGGAACCGTTCCAGACCCTGTCCCTCATTGATGGCAGGACGGACGACCTGGCGGAGGTCGCCAGGGCCGCCCGGGCCTGGCACGACGGTGAGCCGCTGAACGGCATTCGCCAGGCGGCACCCTTCGTGCACCTGACTGGCCGGTTCGAGGTGCCCGATCTCGATTCCGCGCGACTGGTGGAATCTGAGTGGCAGAGCATGCGCGTGGAGGCGAGCGGGCTGGACTACGTCTGGCAGAAGACGTACCAAGCCCTGATTGAGGCGGCGCACGCCGAGCCGGCGCTTCGTGCCCTCTACCCGTTCACGAGCCACTGGGCGTTGCGCTTCTCGACCAGCACCCGCCCGCACCTGACCGTCGTCGGACCGTGCCTGACCGCGGGCAGCGACGGCATGTACGGGGTGGGGACAGGGTTCATCACGCCGGACCTTGGCCTGTTCGCCACAGCGCACGAGGCCGTGGCGGTGGCCGTGCACCATATGCCGTCCGGCCTCGGCCCGGTCACGCTTGGCGGATGACCTTGCCCGACAGAGGGGCCGTGTGGGTGCAACCACCGCCCGCATCGCCCCGGCACTGGTGACAGAAAGGCTGCCGAACAAGCACTTGTGACAGGTCGAATGCCTCGTTGGTGACAACCAGGCTGCCTCGACCGTCCCCATTCACCACTTCAGCCGGTCCTGCTGGTGACAACTACCGTGCTTCGGCTCAGAGCCCGGGGCGGGGCAGGTGGTTGACCTCGGTCGCCCTCACGCGCTGCTTGCCAGCACGGGACTCGGGGCGGAAGGCGGACGCGGTGCTGTGGGACGTCGACCGTCGCGTTTCTGCCGCCTTTGACGCTCTTTCAGCTGCCATACTAGATTGAGTCCCCGATCAGATAACAGAGTCCGCTTGTAGAAGGGAGGCTGGCATGCTGCTGACGACCGGTCAGGCGGCAGACGAACTCGGCTGTGCGATCACCACCTTCCGCCGCCTCGTGCATGCCGGCCTGCTGCCAGGCCTGTCCCGCCGTGGCGTACGCGTCATGATCCCCCTGGACGCGGTCCAAGCCCTCGCCACCCGCCGTCGCGCCCCGCTGGAACAACTGGACGTCACGGAGATCGCTGTGTTGCGGGTCGACGCAGCCCGCCCGGCCCCCGAGCCCGACCGGCGATGGATCGGCTTCGCCGCCACCCTCACCCCCGACGACCTGCTCAAGGCCCTGCGCGGCTGGTGGCGCTGCGACCCGGTAAGCGTCGCGGCTGGGGGAGTACTCCCCGTGACCCTGTCGGGCTACGTCGTCGCCGTCCTGACCGGCCTGCAGGCATGGGAAAAAGACTCAACCGGCCGCCACACCTTCTCCCAGGCTCGCCTGGCCGGCTATATCACCGACCTGGCCGCACCCCGCAGCACCCTCACCTCCGGCAGGGATGGTGATCAACACCTTGCCGAGTTGCTGCTGGGTTCCCGCCTGCCCTCCGACTCCGGCGGGGCGATCGCCTACGTCACTACCCGTACCGCCAACTGAACGCCAGGCCCGGACAAGGAAGCCCCTCATGGACGCACAGAGCTACAACGCCGCGCTCGCCGACCTGCGCGCCGTGCGGGACCAGATCAAGAAGGCCCGGGCGGCGCTGGCGAAGCTCGAAAATGACCGGGCTAGGCGGATCGCCCAGGTGGCCTCCTACGAGAAGGCCAAAGCAGAGCGGATCGCCCCGGCCGCCGGGCTGAGCGTGTCCGACGTCGTCGCCCTCGTTCCGTCCCTGGCGCCCGACAGCCTCACCGCGGAAAATGCCGAGGTGCCGGCTACCGCCGCGCCTACGCTGTCCGAGGACGCCGAGCTGGAACTGGCCACGCAGCCCGCCGCAGTGGCGCCCGCCCTGCGTACCGCGCGGCCGCAGGCCGCCCCCTCCGAAGCCCCCGCGGTGACGGCAGCCGCGGATGCGCCGCGTGCTCTTCCCTCCATCCCCGAGGGGGAGACGGGCGATGCCTGGTTCGCCCATACGACCGGCCTGGCCTCCACTCGGCCGAACTTCACCCAGCAAGCCCGCTCCACCGTCTTCCTGGACACCGACACCGGCGTGCTGGTCCATCGCAACCAGACTCACCACCTCGACCTCGGCACCAGGTCGGCCGCGGACATCCTCACCGCCGTCTTCCACACCATCCCCGAGGGCGTGGAACGGATCTACATCACCGCCGGCGACCCCTGGCACCGCGACGCCGACCGCTACCCCTATCTTCGCGATGCGGTCGCCGCCTGGCTGAACGCCCCCATCCCGGGCTGGCGTACCGACACCGGCCGCGGCCGCGACCGGATGGCCGGGCACTTCGTCCACGCCCGCAACCCCGTCGGCCGCTACCAACGCGACAGTGGCGACAGCCACGTGGAGATCCGCTCGGTGGGGGAGTGGTTCGACACCAACGGCGACGACCCCGCCACCATCCGAGACGCCTTCGTCCTGCTGTGGCAGGCCCTGCGCCGCCACTGGAACGACGCCGTCATCATGGGCTCCCCCTCCCAGACCGGCCGCGACCTGTGGACCCGCACCATCCCCACCCGCGGCCAGCACGCCGACGGCTACCCCGTCCTGTCCGAAGAACTGCGCGGCCTCCTCCACGCCACCGCCGGACAGGGCCGCAACGAACTCATCACCCCACCCCGCGTCCCCGACGAACTGCCCCAACTCGTCGAATACGACCGCACCTTCGCCTACGCCAAACACACCTGGAAATCCCCGGTCGGCACCCCACGCCGCATCACCGCCCACACCTTCGCCACCTGGAGCGAGAAGGAACAGATCCGCGCCCTGTACGGGTGCGGCCACTGGCAGGTCCGCGTGACGGTCCCCGACGCCTGGAACCACGTCGGCCTCCTGCCCGCCCCCGCCCCCGGCGACCGCGCCTGGCACTACCCGGCCAGCCCCGGCACCACTTTCACCACCTGGGCCAGCGGCCCCGAACTCCATGCAGCCCTGACCAACCCCATCCAGCCGTGGAAGATCGAAATCCTCGACGGCATCCTGTGGGACGACGGCAAACCGCTCGACGACTGGGCCAAGAGACTCAAGGAGACCTGGAGCAACCTCTCCGCCCAAGCCCACTTCCAGGGCGACCCCCAGCAGGCCCGCGCCGCCCACCTCGCCTCCCGCGCCGTGCGCTCCATCCTGCTGTACGGCATCGGCGCCTTCGCCCAGCGCCCCCGCATGGTCACCGGCACCACCCCCCGCACCATGGAGCGCGACGTACCCGCGGACGCCGAGATCATCGGCTTCGACGACAACGTGATCACCTGGCAGAAACCCACGGGCTTTGCCCGAGACCCCAACGCACATCCTGAATGGGCTGCCGCCATCTGGTCCGGCGCCCGCGCCGCCCTCCTCACCCAGCGCCACCGTGATGACGACACCTACGCCGGAGCCCTCCACACACCCCCCGGCACCGTCGTCGCCTTCCGCACAGACGCCCTCTATCTCACCCAGCCCCACAACTGGCCCTACCACCACCAGCCCGGCGACTACCTCCTCAAAGGCAACCTCACCGGCCCCTTGGCAGCCCCGACCACCGAAGAGGAACTTCTCACCCTGCGGGATGCCGGACGTGCCGCCCTCACCAGTGACCGGGAGACCTGATGGCGCCCCCGCCCCGCCGCAGCACTCCAGGCCGTCGGCACCCGTTGAACGAGGCCGCCCGACTGGCCGACCGACTCCAGCAACACGGCTACACCAAGCGAGACATCGCCCGCATCATCAACCGTGACCCCTCGCTGGTCTCGCAGTTCTACACCAAGAACAAAGGCGCCGCCTTCGTCACAGCCCTGCGCGAAGTGCTCACCGCCGCCGAAACCGGCGGCATCACCGACCTGCCCGAACTGGCCGCCATCGCCGCCCGCCACACCCGCCGCCGCACCACCGCATCCGGCGCCCGCGCCCGCGTGCGCACCAAAGCCGTATTGATCACCCCCACCGGCTCCGGCACCGGCCGCGTCGGCGCCCAGGCCATCGCCTCCGGCTCCGCACGCCTGCGCCCGCTCATCGCCGAAGCCGCCCGCCGCGGACTGCGCCTGGCCTTCACCGTCCGCCTCGCCAAGACGAGCTACCGCCACCCCTCCGGAAGCAGGACAGATTCTCCCGGCATCCGCCGCGACGTGATCCAGCGCGGCGACCACAGCGAAGAACGCTCCTACGGCTCCGCCCAGACCGGAGGCTTCGACGCCGCCGACTTCGCCCGCCGTGTCGACGCCGCCGGCGGGGACGTCACCCAAGCCGTACACCAGTGGCTTGTAGAGACCGGACGCATCCGTCCCGACGCTCAAATCCTCCACCTCGAAGTACGAACCTGGCGTCCGCGCTGATCTGCTGGTCGCCGATGCGTCTTCAACCTCGAAGCCGCGAGGGCCGGGCCTGCCGCCGATCAGCTGATCTGTGCGTCGGCTTGGGGCCCGGATTCCTGTTCTGACGCCTGGGCGGAGGTGTAGTAGACGGAGCGGCCCTGCCTGGTGCGCTGAGCCTGGCTCTTGGCTACAAGCCCTTCCAGAGTGGTACGTACGACAGTTGTTTTGAAGGTCCGTTCGGGGTGGGCCTGGCCGAGCGCGGTGGTGATCTCCGCTGCAGAACGCGGTTCGCTCTGCTCGGCGAGGTGGCGGCGGGCCAGGTCGACCAGGGTGGGCTGATCCGCCGTCGGGGCTGCAGCCGTCTTCCTGCGGGGGCGGCCGGTGGATTTCTTCGGCGTCTTCTTGCCGGGGGCAGTGGCGTTGTCGCGGGGGCTGGGCACTGCGGGAGAGCCAGGCACGGCTGTGGGCTGTTCGGCGGGTGCGGGGACGACGGCCAATGCCTGCTGCATGCTCACCAGAACCGTGTGGTTCTGCTGCAGTGCTGCCAACTCCTTCTGCAGGAGGACTATTTCGGCGTTGACACGTTCTTGTTCCTTCAGGTTGTGCTCGAGGTCGCTGGTCACCTGGGCGGCATACTGCGAGGCGAGGTCTTGGGTGGTGGTCGCGGTTTCGGACATGGTGTCTGCCTTTCTCGGAGTGCAGCCGGAGCGCGTGTGAAGGGAGAAAGCCCGTTGAGGGAAGGGGGCAGTGTCTTCCCCGGGATGTCGTCGCTGTGCTGCGGGTGCTGCTCGAGGTCTTCGGTCCGCAATAGTACGGACGAGCGGCATCGCTTTGTCCCGTGCCCGTTTACCGTGCTGGACAGTGAACTGCGGACAGGTGATCGCAGCGCAGCCATGGTGTTCACCCCGTAAGGGCCGACTGCCAGAGAACCTCGTCGGAATCACGGCCGTACCGCCATGAGGTCAGGATGCCGGTCCTCACCAGCCTGTCGAGCAGTTCGGCGGCCTGATGCCGGGATTGCCCGCTCAACCGGGTCAGGTCCTCCATGTCGGTACGGTGACAAATCCCGGAGGACATGTGCGCGGCCAGCGCCAGGGTGAACAGCTGCAGGGCAGGCGGGGAACAGGCCGGCAATCGCTCAAGCACCGGATGAAGCGCCCAGTGAGCGGCACGGCGGCGCGCAGCGCGGCCGGGCGCCTGGTCCAGCAGGGCGGCATCGAGGAGCTGCACCTCCGAGGCGGAAGACCCCGGGCTCGACGTCCGAAGCAAGTCCGCGTATTCCAATTCGGCCCACAGCTCCTTGCGCCCGTGCAGACGCATGCCCCGCAGCAGACCAGCAGGAATGCGGACCTGGCCGCGGCTGTTGACACGCAGCGCGCACTGCAGGGCCAGAAGCCGGGCCGCGGGGGATACGAAACGGGGGAGCGCGGCAGCGAGGTAGGTGAGCATCTCCCGCACACGCAGCTGTGCGTCGGACCCGGCCTGTGCTTCGACGAGCACGGGATCCGGGCGACGAACAGACGGACGCTGAGAGCGGAGCAGCGTGTCGGGGACAACGGCTGTGTGACGGGTCACTGCTGCGCAGGCGGCACAGGTGTCGGCCAGGCGCCAGGTGCGGCCGCTTCGGTCACGGGTGAGAGCAAGCAGAATGCGGCCGGCGCAGCCTCGGTGCCGCGGATGCCATGAGCAGCCGCGTTCCCGGCACTGACAGGTACGCAAGTGCACGGGGAGAGCATCAGCGAGGGCATGACGAGCCAGATGGGCCAGCGCAGCCGACCGCGCTGAGGTGGCGCTGAGGGACGCAGCATGGACGGTGCAGTGGGCGCAGATCAGGCTGGCCCCGCCCGAGCACGGACGCAGTTCCACTGACCAGATACGAGCTGCGGCATGCGCCCCGGCAACCCTCATTGGCTGGCTGACCTCCTGCCGACTGTCAGTGCCGTCTACGGCCGGTGCCGCTGGTGCGGCACCTGGACGAACGCACGGTAGTGCAGATTCCTGCACCGTGAATCACCCCACCCGACAAATAGTGCAGACCTCTGCACTGACAGGGCGGATCTCTGCACCGTCGGATGATGGGGTGACGATCTTGCCGCCCGACCCCGACCTCACCGCGCTGCGCATCCAGCTGGCGCGCCTTCGGGCCGAGCGCGGCTGGTCCTTCGACGAACTAGCCCGCCGCAGCGGCCTGGCCCGGCGCACCCTCATCGACCTCGAACACGGCCACACCACGGGCAGCGTCACCACCTGGCACTCCCTCGCCCACGCCTTCGACGTGCCGCTCGAAGACCTGCTGAGCACCATGTGCTCCAGCCACACACCCCCCGGACCTCAGGCGCCCAACAACCCCTGACCAGGGCGAACACACGGCACAGCGAATCACCCGAATCGACGAACAAGCACCGAACGCTCATCGCACACTTGATGACCCGTTCGGGCACGCTGAGCCGACCGAGGGACACCCCCGCGCCACCGCAGCCAACGGCCACGCCCCGCCTGACACGTTGCCCTCATGCGCCTCCACACCCAGCCCCCGGCCCGCCACCGGGACGCCAGCCCCCGCATCTCTGCACACCGCCCCCTGCAGATCGCCACCAACAGCCCCAGCCGCCGGCTACGCACCGGCCAGACCGGACGCTGCGGCAACTGCGGCAACTGCATCGACTGGTATCACCGCACCGACCGCCGGCCCCTCGCCCTGCACCCCGCGGAAATCGCCACCACCGAAGTCCCCGAAGACTGCCGCCGGCACCCCAGCGGCGGCATGGCCCACCCCCACGACGACGGCAGCGGCTGGTCCCGCATCCCGCACGCCGTCCTGTGCCCCCGGCTTGACGTAGACCCCTGCGCTACCGGTTTGCTCCTCGTAGCACTGCGCCGTCGGCTCACCGTCCACCACGCGCCACACATCCGCACCCAGTCGGCACCCTCCGCGCCGCACCAGCGGCGGTGACAGTGCCGCACCACGCCCTGGAGATCACCCTCACACGCCCTGTGAGCCCGGAAGAACTCGACGCCGCCTGCCGCACAATGCCGCTCGCCGCCAACCACAGCTCCACCCGCCTGATCGCGCTCGTACCCGCCAAGACCCCCGCCCGGGCCGCCCACAAGCTGCGCCGACGCCTTAAAGGCCAGCTCCCCATCGACGTGATCACCACGCACTACCCAGACACGAACGGACACGTGCTGCTCAACGTGGCCCTCCCGCCAGCCGCACACGCATCCCTCCACACCGCAGCACTCCGAACAGGACACAAGCCCGAGGGCCTGGACAAGGCCATCCACCGGGCCCTCGCCGAGCACACCGATCAGGAAGTGCAACGCCTCGAGCGTGAAGTGCGCCAGCTTCTCGCCCACACGCTTCCCGCTCATCTCCTGACCGCCATGGGACGCGCGCTCGCCCACAACACCCAAGGAACCACAACATGAACCCGACCGACGAGCAGACCGCCGCAGCCGACGCCTTCGCCCAGGGCGACCACCTGTCGGTACAGGCCGGCGCGGGCACCGGCAAGACCACCACTCTGGCCCTACTCGCCCACACCACCAAACGCCGCGGACAATACCTCGCCTACAACCGCGCCATCGCACAGGAAGCCGCCACCCGCTTCCCGAGGAACATCCTGTGCAAGACCGCCCACGCCCTGGCCTACGCCGCGGTCGGCCACCGCTACACCCGCCGCCTGAACGCACCCCGCCGCCCGGCCTGGCAAACCGGACAGACCCTCGGACTCACCAAATCCCTCCGACTCGGCGACCACAACGTCACCCAAAAAGCCCTCTCCAACGCCACCCTGCGTACCGTCACTCACTTCTGCCACACCGCCGACGAGGCCATCACCCACCACCACGTCCCACGCCTGCGCGGACTGGAAGACCCAGCCCTTCACGCGCAACTCGCCGCTCACGTCGTGCCCTTCGCCCGCAAGGCATGGAGCGACCTACAACACCCCTACGACGGCGCGGTGCGCTTCGACCACGACCACTACCTCAAGATGTGGGCCCTCACCAGGCCACGGATCCAGGCCGACTTCCTGCTGCTGGACGAGGCCCAGGACACCAACCCCGTCGTCGAGCAGATCTTCCTCAACCAACGCGACCACGCCCAGCTGGTCATGGTCGGCGACTCCGCCCAGGCCATTTACCACTGGCGCGGCGCCAAAGATGTCATGACAGGATTCGACGGCACCCGGCTCGCCCTGTCGCAATCCTTCCGCTTCGGCCCAGATCTCGCCGCGGAAGCCAATCGGTGGCTCCGCCTCGCCGACGCCCCGATCCGCCTCACCGGCACCCCCAGCATGTGCACCGAACTAGGGCCCGTCGCACAACCGGACGCCGTGCTGTGCCGCACCAACACCGGCGCCATGGCCCAGATCATGGCCCTCATGGCCGCCGGATACTCCGTCGCCCTGGCCGGGGGAGGAGACAGCCTGCAAACCCTCGCCCTCGCCGCCCGCGACCTGAAAGAAGGCCGGAGAACCCAGCACCCCGAACTGACCCTCTTCCCTACCTGGGGGGATCTGCAGGACTACGCCTCCCACGACCCAGCCGGACGCGACCTACAGCCCCTGGTCAACCTCGTCGACACCCACGGCACCGACGCCATCCTCACCGCCGTGGCCCACCTCGCCCCCGAGCCACACGCCCAGATCACCGTCTCCACCGCCCACAAGGCCAAGGGGCGCGAATGGCCGCGCGTAATGATCGCTGACGACTTCGCCCGCCCCCAGGACAACCAATACGGCGACCGCCCCGGCCTTCCGGCACCACCCGACCCCATCGACGATGCCGAAGCACGGCTGGCCTACGTAGCCGTCACGCGCACCCGTCGACGCCTGGACCTGGGAGGCCTGTCCTGGATCCACGACCACCCTGACGGCCACCACGACCTGCCAGAGCCGCGCTCCCAGAACGAGACCTCGAAACGGCGTGATAGTGGAGAGACAGTGTCTCCCAGCTTCGCCAATCGAGGGTCACTTGGCTGAAGCCTTGGGAGCCCTTGGCCGCGCAGGCCACCGCCATTCACTGAGCCTTTCCAACCTCACGCTGATGCGTGGTGAAGGACGAGGACGGCCTTTGATGGCGGCCATGGCCCGCTCGCCGAGGCAGCGGATTTTGGCGTGGGTGGTGTTGTGGCGACGCTTCCATCGCTTGAGGCGGCGGCCCCGAAACGGCACGCGGACGGGTCCGCCGGCGCCTTGATATGCCTTGTACGCCCAGCATTTGAGCTCCGCATCGGCGAGGGCTTCGATGATGCCGTGCTGCCGCGCGGCGGTCAGGTCGTGAGTCGAGCCGGGCAGAGCCGGCGAGGTCCAGAGCAGCCGTCCGAACGGATCGGTGAGGACTTGGACGTTCATGCCGTGGCGTTTGTGTTTCCCGGAGTAGTACGGGGTGTCGGCTGCGATGCGGTTGATCGGCAGCAGGGTGCCGTCGGGGATCACGAACGCCTTCGTCCGGATCGTCTTCATCGCCTCGGCCAGGGTACGGGGCGAGGGCGGCCAGGGCCTCGACGGCTTCACGTATGTAGCGGTAGACGGTCGCGATCCCGATGTCGAACCCGGCAGCGAGCTGGGCGTAGGTGTCACCGCACCGTAGATGGGCCAGGGCGAGCAGTGCCTGAACGTGCGGCGGGAAGACGCCGCCACCGAGTTCCGATCTCCTGCCGCCGGGCTGTCAGTTGTCCGGTCAGGAACCGCAGGGTGCGGCTGGACAGATCAATCGAGGACGGGTAGACAAGCACGCGAAGCTCCTGGCGGATAAGGGTGATCTTGGTCGAGAACCCGTCTACCAGGAGCTTCGTCGTTGCGCAGGACAGTGCAACTCGCGGTCAGACACCGCAGCTCGACAAGGGCTCACTGCCCCATCGTGGCCGATGGGGCGCTGGTGGAGTGGGGACCTGCGTCGGTGTGGCGTGCCGCGGTTTCCCACGAAATCCGGTGGAGTCTCAGCGGCCGGAAGTGGTTGGGTCCTGCTCAGTGCTTCGCTGACACGGCCCGGCACAGTGCGAGGCGCAAGGCCCGAGTCGCAAGGCGGTCTAGGCCGTTTCTTTCAGATCATCGGATCGTTGGTCTGGGTGTGTCGTTGACTGACGCCCAGTGGGCCCGCATCGAGCCGTTGTTGCCGGACCGGACCCCTCGGCGGGGTGGTCGGTGGCGTGATCACCGGCAGGTGATCGACGCGATCGCGTTCAAGTACCGCACCGGCACCCCGTGGATGGACCTGCCCGAGCAGTTCGGGTCGTGGAAGGGCGCGTACAACCGGCTGCGGAAGTGGGCCGCCGACGGCACTTGGGAGAAGGTCTTCACCGCCCTGCTCGCCCAGGCCGACGCCGAAGGCGACCTCGACTGGGTCGTCGCAGTCGACTCCACTGTCGTGCGCGCACACCAGCACGCCGCCGGGGCCCGTCAAAAGGGGCCCCGGCCGGCGAGCCGGCTGACCATGCCCTCGGACGGTCCCGCGGCGGACTGACCACGAAGATCCACCTCGTCGCGGACGGCGGTTGCCGACCGCTGGCGTTCGTCATCACGCCGGGTCAAGCAGGTGACGCACCCGCCTTCGAGCAGGTCATGGCCCGGTTACGGGTGCCCAGACGGATCGGCCGCCCCAGGGTCACGCCAGACGTGGTCCTGGCCGACAAGGCGTATTCGTCCCGGGCGATCCGCCTCCATCTTCGACAGCGGAAGATCCGAGCGGTGATCCCGCAGCCGGCGGACCAGGCTGCGAACCGCAAGCGACGTGGTCGGCTCGGGGGCCGTCCCCCGGCCTTCGACCGCGAGACCTACAAGCAGCGCAACACCGTCGAGCGGTGCATCAACAAGCTCAAGCAATGGCGCGGCCTGGCCACCCGCTACGACAAGACGGCCACCATTTACCTAGCCGGACTGCACCTCGCCGCCATCTTCATCTGGTCGGCGAGGTGATCCGAAAGAAACGGCCTAGCCCGCGCGTTGTCGAGTGATGGAGGTTATCGCGGTGGCTGGTTATGGGGCGCTTTCCGACGTTTACGAGTGGCTGATCGGGGACGACAGGTTGACCCCCGCCAAGGCAGCCGCGGTTTACTACAGCGATGTCATGGGCTCTCTGCCGCCCAACGCGCGCGTCCTCGACTGCGCGTGTGGAACCGGCCAGCTCGCCGTCGGTCTCGCAAGTCTTGGCCTTGACGTGGTCGCCACAGATGCCAGCAGTGGGATGGTTCGCCGGACCGAGAAGGCCGCCGACGAGCAGGGTGTCTCGCTTCGAGCCCTCCGCGCGAGCTGGGACGAGCTGCCCGACCACCTGGAGGACTCCACGTTCGATCTGGTGTTCTGCGTCGGCAACTCGCTGGGGCACGCCGAGGGCGCAGCCGGGCGCCTGACCGCACTGGAAGCGATGTCGCGGCTGCTGAATCCGGGCGGACGCCTCGTGCTCCACTCACGCAACTGGGAGCTCGTGCGCTCCGCCGGCTCACGGGTAGACGTCCGCGATCGACTCATCCGCCGCAACGACCGCGATGCGGTCGTCAGCTACTACTGGCAGATCGAGCAGCGCTGGGAGCAGGAACACTTCCTCGAGATCGTGGTCGCCCAGATCGAGCCGGATGGGTCAGTGCGAGCCTGCTCGGAGCGGTTGTCCATCTGGCCCTACCGGTACGAGGACCTCGTGGCGCAGTTGCAGAGTGTCGGGCTCACGGTGCAGTCCACCACCTTCGACCCCGAGAACGATGGATACCTGGTGGTCGCCAGCCGCGACCAGGCGCGAGGCACGTCTGAGCCGACGCGCTGATCCGCCTTTCGTCGTCGTTGCCGACCTGCCGGCTCGCGACCGCCCGCAGCCCGTCCTCACCTTGCATCTGACCTGCTCAAGCGGAGGTTGGAAACAGCTCAATGATCTTCGACTTCTCGCGAAGAGATCCATGAATGATGGCCCCCGCCTCCCGGCGGGGGCCATCTTCGTGCCCGGCAACGAGTTCCTGAAAAACGCGAAGCATGGGCCGGCCCGGGCTTCAGGGGGCGGGTTCGTACGTCACGACGGAGTCGGGGCAGTCCCTGGCAAGGCGGAGGAGGGTGTCGTGCTCGGCCTGGTCGGCCGTCAGCTCCCACCGCAGCTTCGTGCCAGTCCAGTCCTCCAGGTAGGTGCACAGGGCGCTCGCCGCCGGGGGCAGCCATTCGGCCGGGTCGCGTTTGCCCTTGGACCGGTTGGTCGTCGCGGTGACGGCGACCAGGGAGCGGGGCGCGGCCAGGTCGTTGGCGAATGTCTCGCGCCGGTCGGCGTCCCAGGCGTGTGCGCCCGAGGACCACCCCTCTTCGAGGGGCACTACGTGGTCCACGTCGAGGGAGCGCGGGTCGGCGACGGTGACCTCGTCGTAGTAGGAAAGCCACTCGCCGCCGGTGAGCTTGCAGCCCGCGCCCTTGGTCGGCGGTTCGACGGCCTCGGCGAGGAGTAGTTCCTCGCGGGTGTCGCAGCCGTCGTCGGGGTCGAGGCCGGACGTCCAGTGCCGGAACGCGGCCCGGTCGTAGCCGCCGGTGTGCTCGGGGCTGATGGTCAGCCGGTCGATGGCGTCGGCGAGCGGGATGCCGTCCGCTGCGTCGCCGGGTGCGCCCGGGGCGGCGGACGGGGAGGCGGACGCCGGTGGTTCGGGGTCGTCGGCCGCCGGCACCGCAGGGGTGCAGCCGGTGACGGCGAGGAGAAGCCCGGCGAGGGCGGGCAGGAAGGGGGCACGGCGCGGCATGCTCGAACTCCAGGGGAGGGGCGGGGCGATTCTGACCGGGCATCATGCTGCCCCATCGGCCTCGGCACTGGCGGTCAATCGGCCCTGCCCTCCCTCGCGCGGGGCGGCGTTCGAGGACGGCGGCCAGTCACGGTGCAGGGGGGCGCGGCCTGGGGACGGGCACGGGATCGGGGGTTGGGGAGCAACGCTTCGGCGGCAGCTACTCCCTGTCCGAGCTGAGTAGGCACCCCGACTGCGCCGTCAGCTACGCCACGCTCCGCAAGCGCGTGGAGGACGGGTGGGACATCGAGGAGGCCGCCACCACACCCGGCCGCCGCGGACCCGCAGCCACCTGGGGGTCGATAGCCGGATTCACACCGAAGGAGGTCCCCGGTCGTCGCCTCGGTCGAACGCTTTACCGCGGTGGCCGGCGGGCCGTCCTCTCGCGGAGGATCACCCGACCTACGTCGCCGAGTGCAGCGAAGACGGGGGCCGGGGAACAACGGAAACAGCCGTTAGCGCTTAGGACGTGTCTGACAATTGATCTCTGCGAAGCTGGGGTGTCCAAAGCGGGCGGAGGGGTCATGGGGATCGAGCTTGAGCTTCACTCGGGGCGGCCGGCGCGAAGAGGGGCGTCCCGAGCCACGTTGCTGCGGGGGTCTTACCAACATGGTGAAGCGTTGGCGCGGGTGCTGAGCAGGTTTGACCGCCATGGCTCGGGCAAGCTCGCCTGGGTAGATCCGTACGGCGACACGCTGTTCAATGAGCAAGAGGCTCAAGTTGCCGGCGGGGAGGCTGCCGCCCTGGCGAAGGGGTGCGACGACGAGCAGCAGAGGGCAGCCTTCGTCGACCTCGCCGAGCTTCTTGAAGCCTGTGCGGCAACGCCGGGCAGCTATCTGTGGTTCATGGGCGACTAGCCATAGTTGATCATTGGTCTCGTGGCTGGTCGTGGTGAGTTGACGGGTGCGGCGTGGGAGCGGATAGCGCCGCTTTTGCCGGCGCTGGACGGTCGGGGGCGGCCCTGGCGTGATCACCGGCAGGTGATCGATGGGGTGCTGTGGCGTTTGCGGACGGGGGCTCCGTGGCGGGATCTCCCGGAGCGGTACGGGCCGTGGCAGACGGTCTATGAGCGGTTCGCCCGCTGGGAGGCGGACGGAACCTGGGGCCGCCTGCTGGAGGAGGTCCAGGTCCGCGACGACTCCGTCGGGGCTGTGGAGTGGACGGTCTCGGTCGACTCCACGATCAACCGGGCACACCAACATGCCGCCGGTGCCTGCAAAAAGGGGGCGCCGGCGGGGGACGAACTGGAAGATCCGGAACGCACAGCGGCTGGCCAGGCGCTCGGCCGGTCCCGCGGCGGGCTGACCACCAAGGTCCACCTCGCCTGCGACGGCCGGGGCCTGCCCCGAAGTGCGGTCACCTCCGACGAGGTGACCGCCCGTCCTATAGGCCGGCGGGAAGCCAGTCGGTGCGCAGACGGACCCCGGGCAGGGGAGTGCTGACCGCCGTAAGCAGCCCTGACGGAGCGGGACCAGTCGTCTCCCCGAAATCCACATGACCGCCGGAGAAAGTCGCGCTGTCGAAATCCACATGAGCGCCAGAGAACGTCGCGCTGCCGAAGTTCACGCGGCCGCCGGAGAACGTCGCGCCGGAGAAGGCCACGTAGCCGCCGGAGAACCCCGCACCGAGGAAGCGCACGCTGCCGCCGGAGAACCTCGTGCTGGCGAAGTTCACGCGGCCGCCGGTGAACCTCGCAGCCATGAAGTCCACCTTGCCGCCGGAGAACGTCGCGCCGGGGAAGTTCACGTGGCCGCCGGTGAACCTCGCAGCCATGAAGTCCACCTTGCCGCCGGAGAACGTCGCCTGGTCGAAGTTCACGCGGCCGCCGGAGAACGTCGTCGAGCTGAAGTCCATGCGGCTGCCGGAGAACGTCGCCTGGTTGAAGCGCACGTGGCTGCTGGAGAACCTCGCTTCGCTGAAGTTCACGAAGCCGCGGGAGAACACCGCACTGCCGAAGTTCACGTTGCCGCCGGAGAACACCGCTCCCACGAAGCGCACGTTGCCGCCGGAGAACCTCGCGCCGGTGAAGTCCACGGCGCCGCCGGAGAACCTCGCGCCGGTGAAGTCCATGTTGCCGTCGATGGTGACCCCGGTTAGGTCGAGGTCGCAGCCTTGCCAGGAGCGGTGTGTGCCCTGAGGGATGCGGTAGTGGTCTCCGATGAGGCGCAGGATCGTGTGCCTGACCTCGCGGAAGGCGCGGTATCGGTCCTTCCTGTCTTGGTGGGCGTCGCGCTGGTCTGCGGGGGGTGGGGATCCGTCGGGCAGGTCGGGCAGGTCTCCGGGATCGGTGGGGAACGGCAGCCGGAGGTAGGCGCACAGGACGTCGATGCAGGTCTGGCGCAGGCTGTTGTCGGGGGCGTCGTCGGCGAGTCCGGCCAAGGCATGGACGCCGCCGAGGCGGACGGCGGGGGAGTCGGAGCCGAGTTTGTCGACGGCCTGGGAGAACCGTTCGGTGTGCAGGCGGGTGGCCTCGCGGTGAGCGCCGGCCTCGTCAACGCGCTGGCGGCGGTAGGCGACGACCAGGGCGACGAGGGCACCGGCTCCGGCGACCACGCCGAAGGAGAACTTCACCAGGTCGAAAAGGGTCGCGGCGTCCAGCTTGGCCGTGCTGTCGATCTCTTTGATCTCCAGCAGGTGGACCAGGCCGTAGAAGATGCCGCCCGCAGCCAGGAGCGCCGCCGCGAACGTGACGCCTAATGCCCGCCCGACCTTCCACAGCCGCAGTTCCCGTTCGCCCGGCGCGGGCCGCTGCTGCCATCGGCGGTTGCCTGTCATGCAGGAGGAGACACGGCGCACGCGCCCGTGGTTGCAGCGCCC
This sequence comes from Streptomyces sp. SID14436, assembly GCF_010548465.1. Lineage (GTDB taxonomy): Bacteria > Actinomycetota > Actinomycetes > Streptomycetales > Streptomycetaceae > Streptomyces. Next base: position 30,815 of record NZ_JAAGMD010000321.1, read on the forward strand.
CGGGGAGCGAGCTGTCTGTCCCCAGGTCTGACGGCAGAGACGCACGATCTCGGGGGAGGCGGCACCGTCGGCCCGACGGCACAGGTCGCGATCTGCCCGGGCCGGTGCTGCGGCCGGGCCGGGGCCTGAAGGCTGGGGCGTTTCGGCTTCGGCCGGGGCCGCACCCAGGGCTTGGCCGCAGGCGCGGGAACAGCGGCACGCGTCTGGGGCGCCGACGGCCGGTGCGCGCCCGCGGTGGGACGGGGCGAGGGCGCCGTGGCGCGCGCACTGGGCGGGGCGGACGGGGGCGTGCTGCGCGGCCGGCCGCCGTCGGTGCGCACCAGGGCGGAGCGCTGCGACGGCGTTGCCGACGGGGACGGAACGGCGCTCCCGGGCACGGCGAGCGGGCCGGGCGTCACGGTGGTGCAGCCCGTGAGGACCACCGGGACCAGGAGCAGGAGCGGCCGGGGGTTGTCGGTCTTCGGGTGCAGGCGCCCTGGAGGCGCAGCATGCCCACCGCGCGGCGACCCGGACGGCGTCCTCGTGGGCGTCGAGGAGCGCCTTCGCCTCCTCGTGGAAGACGGGCCCGCCGGCCTCCGGGGCGACGAGCTGGTTGAAGATCGGGCGTCGGGTCTTGACGCTCGGGTCCGGGGCCTGCCCGCCCAGCTCGTCGGCCTTGCCGTCCAGCCGCAGCGCGGAAACGAGGATGGCGTCATGCGTCAGCGTGTGCGCTGGTCACCGCAAGGAGGACACCCGGCCGGGCGCTGACCGCGCGGGTCAGGACGCGAAGGGCGGGACGTCGGCGGGGGACAGGTCCGGGCGGGCGCGGTGCCAGCGGGCCGGGTGGCGCCACCGGCCGGACGCGTCCCGGGCGACGTCGACGCCGACCTCCACCACCAGCTCCGGCGCGACGAGGGTGACGTGCAGCGGTTCGCGCGAGCTCCAGCCGGCGGAGAACGTCCAGCCCGTCCAGGGATGCCCCTCGGGGGCAGGGCTGAGCAGAGTGGCCACGGCGAGGCCCGCCGTCCGGGGCAGGGTCGTGCTCCGGCCGCCATCCCTCGATCATCCGGTAGGCGTGGGCCCGCTTCATGTCCCACACCTCCGCCACGTAGTCCGCGAACGTCTGGTGCGTCTCCCGGTAGAGGCGGCCGCGGTTGATGACGTCCAGCGCCTTCCCGGCGACGATGACGGACCGGCGGAACCCGTGGAGCGCCTGCTCGCACGTGGCGAGGTGCGCGCGCTCCTGGTCGTTCAGCGGCCGCGTCACGCTCTCCGGGACGTCGTACGGCGTGGGGAGCTGCGTCACGGACACCGGCGTGGACAGGTCCGCGCCGGTCAGTTCGGCGACGACGCCCCCACCGGCGGCGGCCGTCCCGCGCGTGGAGAGGACATACTGCCCGGGCTCGTAGTCCCCGCCGAACACCCCCTCGTCGGCCTCGTCGTCCGGGTCGCTGACGGCCGAGGGGAGGTTCAGCGCAGGGCGGCGGCTCATGCTGCGCCCTCCCTCGGAAGAATGACGGCGGCGGCCTGGTCGTAGTCCCCGGCCGGGGCCGCCTCCGGCGCGTACAGCCGGATCGGCTGCTCAGCCAGTGGCGCCTCCGCCGCCCGAATGCTGCGCCGGATCGGGATGACGGCCGCCTCCGGGTAGTCCTCCGACACCTTCGCGGCGAGCTGCCGGGCAAAGGTCGACTTGTCCCACGCGGTCAGCAGGACCGCGCCGACGCGCAGCTTGGGGTTCGTCTTGCGCTGCACGCTGCGGATCGTCCGGTGAAGCGACGCCATGCCCTTCATGTCCAGGCCGCCGACCTTGATGGGGACCAGGGCCTCGTCAGCGGCGGTGAGCGCCGCCACGGTGACCAGCCCGAGGGACGGCGCCCCGTCGATGAGGGTCACGTCATAGGGGGAGCGTCTGCCGGCCTCTTCCGCCTCCTGGGCGAGCGCGGCCGCGAGTGCCTGCTCTGAGCCGATGGGCCGTTCGTACTCCACGCGCTGGAGGTCGGCGCCCGAGGGCACGACGTCCATCCCGGCGAACAGGGTCGGGTAGGTGGCCTCTGCCAGCGTGCAGTCCTCGAAGAACACCGATCGCAGCGAGTGCTGCGGGCTCCCTCCGGGTACTGCGGCAGCAGCCACACCGACAGGGCGGCCTCCTGGTGGTCGGCGTCGATGACGCGAACCCGGAGCCCGGCCGCTGCCCACGCGGCGGCGAGTTCCACGGTCGTTGTCGTCTTCCCGGCGCGCCCTTCTGGTTCACGACGACGAACACTCGGGGCGTGGACGCCTGCCGGAACGTCGGCGGTCCGAGGATCTGCGGACGCCAGGACTGATACGGGGTGTCGGCGTCCCACTCGGTGACGGTCTCCAGGCGCTCACCTGGAGGACTGTTCAGGGACGGCAGGGCCGTACGGAGTGATTCGGTTATGCCGGGGACGGTAACGCCCCGCCCCGGGCAGGAAGACAGCACCCGCCCGAGTACGCCCGAGCTGCTCTGGTTCATGGCGAATGTCCCACTCCAGACGGTGATCGCATCCTAGGACCGTCCGGCAGTGCTGTGCCGTCGCCTCTCAAGGGCGCTCCGCTCCGCAATGGGGGGCCGGGTGCCGCACGTGCGGACGGCCTGGTCCTCACCGGCCGGACGACGACACATGACGGCCCGCAGCCTCTCCCCGGGTGAGCCGACCAGCGGGCTTGCTCGCATCGTCCGCGTGTTCCCTCCCGGGAGACATAGTCCAGAGAGTTCCGAAGACGGCGATTGCCGGGTTCGACGTCCTGTCTAGCTGCCTGCAGAAACAAGATGAAGCTGCCGCAGCCCGAGGTCGAGGACTTTGACGAGGTCAAGGGCGCCAGGTAGCCGCACAAGCTCACCGCTGGGGTCCTCTGCCAGGGAAAACGCGGGCACGGAAGAGGCGCTAGGTGTGGGGCGACCCGCCCAACGCGTGGGGTACTGAGGCCCCAGGGTCGAGGTTTCCTGACATCGGTCGGCACCCTCTGACCTGCGCTTTTCGTTGTCGGTGGGCGCTGGTACGGGAGACCGTTCCCGGGTCGACGTCTCCTGACGGCCGAGCAGCCCTGTTTATGCGGAGGGTGGTCTTCCGTGTCGATGCCGCCCTCTAGTCTCAGAAGGACCTCGTCACACGACGAAGGGGACCCTCCCGAGCGCTTCCTACGGCATTACTCGGGCCGGTCCCCCTGTCGCGTCGACGGGTGCAACTCCAACCCTTCACAGAGGAAAGAGGCAAACCCTTGACAGAAACCGACGGTACCCGACGGGTCCCCCCCTCTGAAGCTGCGCAGCCCCAGGTGCAGGGCGTCGATCCCACGGTGCGTTACGTCACCCGGCACACCACCGCCGGGCTCCTCGTGACCCTGGCAGTGGTGGCCCTCCTTGCCGTGCTCGGCTACAACGGGGCCGCGATCGCAGCCGCCGGGGTCGGGATCGGCGGCGGGCTGGTGGTGCACTTCCGCGGCGCGCTGGTTCAGGTGCACTTCCACCACCGGCGATAGCACGCCCTGCCGAACATCAACCGGCAGAAGGGAGAGGGGGCCCGTCCGCCTGGCGGGCCCTCTCGCCTGATGTACCACAACGGCGCCGCACTCCGGGACCAGGCGGCCGCCCGGCCTGGGATGCGGCAGCACCGGTCAGCGCGGAAGGTGGGCCGCATGGCGATCATCGTGCTGCAAGAGATGGACAAGCAGATGCCGTCGGACTTCGGCCTGGGCGCGGCGGCCTCGTTCATCGCGGCGGTGCACGCGGCGCCGGCTGACCCGGACGTTCCTGGAGATCCGGACGACCGGACGTTCTGCGGGAGGCCGACCCTCGGCATGGAGCCGGTGCCCTACGAGCCTGCGGGCCCGGGCGCTCCCTGGCTGCCGCTCAACATGCGCGGGTGGGAGTGTCCCGACTGCGCGGCCGCGCTCCGGACATAGCGAAGAGCCCGCAGCCGAAGCCGCGGGCCCCTTGTCATGGCCGGGACTGTCATGACCTCCGGTGATCCGACCGACTGTCATGACCTTCAGGCGCGGCGAGCACCAGGGCGGACAGGTTGTCGGCGACGGCGGCTGCAGGGGCCTGGTCGGTCCTCATGCGGGTGTCCCTCCGGTGGGAGGTGCTGAGGGCGGTGTCAGGTTCTCCGCAGGTTGTGTCGGGCCTGGTCGGAGGCAGTCACAGCACCCGCAGCGGCTCGACGTCGGTGGGGAGCGGGCGCATGCCCATGTGCAGCCCGGCCCGCTCCAGGTCGACCAGGAGGTGAATCTCGTCGTCCTCGTAGGGCCAGCGGGCCACGGCTCCGTCGGTAAGCAGGTGCGCGAAGGTGCGACTCGGGAGGGTGTAGCCGACCTCCAGCGGGACCGAGGACGGGCGTACCTCGAACGGCGCCTGAATGGCTCCGTGGAGCACGTGCGCGCCCAGGACGGGCATGGCGGTGCTGCGCCATGCCGTGACCGGCTCGGTCCACTCCAGCAGGCCGTCGCAGTCGGCTCCGTGCTGGGTCATGTCCAGGTGGGCCACGAACGGGGCCGTGAGGTCCTGGAGGCGGGCGGCGTTGCCCGCGCGGTCCGCGTCCGCGCCGGGTGATGCGCCGACCTGGATACGGCGCCGGGCGACCCGGCCGTACGTTCGAGCGTCCGAATACGGCAAAGGGGCGCTCCGGACTCCTTGAGATGGCTAGCGTTTCTACCTGATGTGATCCATAGGGGGCGGGATGCGGACGACGTTGCTGCGCAAGGGTGAGAACACGGTGCTGTCGGCGGCTCGGACGGTGCTGCAGGTGTCGGTGCATAGGCTGTCGGCGGATGTGTCCGCGCTGCTGCTCGGCGCCGACGGCAAGGTCCGTGGTGATCACGACCTGGTCTTCTACAACCACCCTGCCCAGGACGGAGTATCCGTCACGGATACGGCGGTCACCGCTGACCTTCCTGGGCTGCCGGCCGACGTGCACCGCGTGATCGTGGTGGTGAGCGCCGATCCACTGCAGCCCGGAGCCGTCTTCACCCGAGCGCCTCGACTGTCGATCACCCAGAGCGGAGCGACGTCGGCGTCGTTCACCGCGCCGGACTTCGCAGCGGGGGAGACAGTCGTGGTGCTGGCGGAGCTGTACCGGCGCGGGGACGGCTGGAAGGTCCGGGCCGTGGGCCAGGGCTATGCCTCCGGCCTTGCCGGCCTGGCCACCGACTACGGGGTCGATATCGACCCCGAGCCCACCGCTGCGCCGCTGCCTGCGCAGACACGCGCGATGGCGGGGCAGTCCGCCTCGGTCGGTCTGACGAAACTGCAGCGGCAGGCCCCAGGTCTGCTCGCCCCCGCGCGACAGGCCGGCCAGGCCCTTGCAGACCGGGGACTCACGGGACGGCGGGCCGCTGTCTACCTGATCCTGGATCACGACTGGCACATGGAAGAGCTCTATGAGTCGTTCGCCGTGCAGGCCTTCGCGGAACGCGTCCTGGCCCTGTCGGTCAACCTCGACGACGACGGCACCGTGCCCGTGATCTTCTCCAGCGGACGAGAGCCGTTCCTCGAGGAGATCCGCCTGGACAACTACCGCGGCCGCATCGGACAGCTCCACACCCAGGTCGACTGGGGCTGGGGCAACGTCGCCGACGCGATGCGCCGCGCCATCAGCCACTACCAGGAATCCGGAGCATCGGACCCCGCCTTCATCGTGACCCAAGTCGGCGACGAGCCCTGGGACAAAGCAGAAGTCCGCTCCATGCTCCAGAACACCGCATCCCTGGGTATTTTCTGGCTCTTCGTCGGCTTCGGCCGCGGCAAGCTCGCCTTCTACAAGAACCTCAACGCCTCGACCTCGGCCACCTTCACCAATGTCGCCTTCTATGACGCTGGCAAGAACCCTGGATCGGTCCCCGGAGAACGGTTCTACACCGGCCTGGTCGACGCCTTCGCTACCTGGCTGCGATCGTAAAAGGACGTGTGTGTTGACCTGCCTGTTCGTCGTCACCCGACGAGGGCGAGGTTGTGCAGGCGGGCGATGCCGAGCATCGCGTACTAGCCTCGAAGTTTCGTGACGGGCCGCCGACGGAGTCGGTGGCCCGTTTTCGTGCCGTGGGCTGAGGTTGTGCAGGCCGGGGGCCCGAGTGTCGTCTCGGGGTGGCGCCGGGTTCCACTGCTCCGGGTGGTGTGGTGCTGTCGTAGGGACGGGAATCTGCTGGTCATCCGGGGTTCGGCAGGAGTGCGAGTCGGTCGAGGGCGGCGGTGATGTGGCTGGTGAAGGGCCAGTGGCCAGCCAGGCGGAGGATCCGCCGGCGGCCGGTGGTCACGAGTTGTCCGGCCGCGGAGAACAGGCGGAGTCGCAGGCGTCGGGGCTCCCAGAGACGGGCCTTGCCGGTCAGGGCGAGCATCGGCATCCAGGCCAGCAGGTCGAGAGCGATCTGCACGATCTCCAGCCAGATCCGGTTCTGGGCGGTGCGGTGCAGGGGCAGGTTGCGCAGACCGGTGGCCCGGGCGGCCCGGATCCGGTCCTCTGCGCGTGCCCGCAGCCGGTGACGGAGCTCAAGCTCGGCGATCGGCCGGCCGGTGGTGTTGGTGGCAAAACACGTCAGCCTCATGCCGTCCGCGTCCGTGAGTCTCAACTGTGCCCCGGGGTGAGGTCGTTCCTTCCGGACGATCAGCCGCATGCCCTTGGGTCAGCCGTCCAGAACATCGCCGGTGAGTTCGGCGACCCAGGCGCCGTCCCGGATCTCGCCGTCCGCCTCGACGGCCGGTGTCCAGGCCGAGGGCGGCACCTTCAGGACATGCTGGTGGATCGCGTCGGTGATCACCATGCCGACCGAGTAGGACAGCCACCTCCCACGTTGGGCAAGCCAGGACACGAAGTCGTGGGTGCCGCCCGCGGAGTCGGTGCGGATCAGGGTCCGACGTCCACGCCGGTACTTCTTCGGCAGCTGGACCAGGGCCAGTTGGACGGCGGTGATGTGGTCGGAGGCGGTGTTCGAGCCCGCGTTGCCCGGCCTGAGCAGGCCGGCGACCGGCTCACCGGTGCCACCCTGCCCATGGTCGACGAAGGCCATGAGCGGGTGGTGGCCGAAGGTCCGCTTCCAGGTCGGGGCCGCGTCCTCCTTGTCCGAGTGCGCGACCACCAGCACCCCGTCGAGGTCCACGGTCACCGACCCGCCCGCATCAGGCGCGTGGCCGTCGGCCAGCTTCCAGACCCGCTCGCGTGCTTCGGCCCGCGCGGAACGAATCGCTGTCAAAGCCTTCTCGCCGGAGCCGGTGAGGGTGTCGACGAGGCGGGAGACCGTCGGGTCGGAAGCGACCGGCCCGAACACGGCCGGCTCGGCCCGCAACATGCCGACATCCGCGAGGCAGTCCCCGCCCAGCGCGACCGCCAACGCGACATCCAGAAGGACCTTCCCGGGATCGTGCACCGCCCGAGCCTTCCGCCACGGCGCCAACGCCGCAGATATCGCGGTGTCCAAACCGGCCTTGCGGACCGCCTCGACCAGCAGAACGCCCCCGGCCTGCGAGACCACCGCCCGGCCACCACCCTCGACGCGGACACGCGGATACGACCCGATACGCTTCTTCACCTGGAGAGTGCTTCTTTCCATGCAGCCAACAGGACCCTCGACAAGTCCCATCGTTGCAGGTCAGGAGCACTCTCCGCTTATTTGATCAAGCCTCGGACACCCCACCTCGTGAAAGCGCGAGGCTAGGGAGCAGGTCCTTTGCCTCTTCTTGCGCTCCGTAGAGCTCGCCCGTGTCGTAGTCGGATGATCTCGCAACACTCTGGAAGGCGGAGAGGACCGCACTGCAGTTGGCAGTGCGGTCCTCATGGGTTGCTCTGGGCGGACGACAGCTAACTCTCGGAGGCGGTCCCGGAGGTACGGGAGCCGGAGCCGCCCGCCTTCGGCGGGGCCCATGTGGGCTTGGCAGTGGCCTCGGCAGGGTCCGGTTCGTCCAGGGTCAGTCCCCAGGCTCCGTCATCGCCGATGCGGGCCTCGAGTTCTTTTGTCTGGCCGCTCTTGGTGAAGTAGAGGACCACGACCTGCCGCACCGATCCCTCGTCGTAGAAGTCTGCCGTCACCTCTCCCTTCGCGGCGGCGCTGAAGGCTTTGACCCAATTGCGGGCCGTGGCCTTGGCGTCCTTGTCGTCGACGGCGAGCGTGGCCAGCCCGCGGGCGTCGCCGTCCGCGAGCCGCCACACTGCCTTCTGCACGGTTTCGAGACTGCCGGTGGAGGGGTAGCCGACGACCCGCAGCGGCGGATGATTGCTGTAGTCCGTTTGGTAGCTGAGGGATGCGTCGTCCGACGTGCAGCCTGTCAGGAGTGAGCCGGCGAATGCGGCGGCCAGTGCGACGGCGGTGAGTTGTCTACTCCGCGCCATGATCAGGACCTCGCTCTCGGACGGAGGATGGTGATCCGCTCGATGTAGTTCTTCTTGCCGCGGTACCGCGCGACGGCGGCCGCGAGGCTCGTCCTGTTCGAACTGCCGTGCTGGATCAGCTGGAGTCCGTGCCGCTTGCGTTCGACGATGGCAACGTGGTTGTAACCACGCTCCTTTTTCCATTTGAAGAGCACGAGATCTCCCGGCTTTGCGGAGTTGGCCTTAACGTGCTTGGCGCCGCGGTAGCGGATCATATGACGGCGGAAGTTCTCGGTCGCGGCCCACGTATAACTCTTGTTCTTGACCTTGCCGAAGAGGTAATACTGCTGCCACCAGGCACGGTCATGCTTACGCCCACCATGACGGGTCTTCATCTTGCCGCCGTAGTACAGCGCCTTCGACACGAAGTTGGTGCAGTCCTGGCCGTATTCCCATCGGGTCTTGATATTCCGGGAAGCCCATTTGACCGTCCCAGAGCCGGACACCTGCGCGGCGGCGCGCTTGACTCGCCATGCCGCCGCATGGGCGGCCGGTGCGGGCCCTTCGAGGGGCAGACCGTCCGCGTCAAGGGCGATCGGCTCGTCCGGAACCTCACTGATGGGTCCCAGTGTCTCGTCGAAGGTTTCCAATCCGTTGGGGGCCGAAGCTGAGGCTGAGAGCACGGTTTCCGCCGCCAGGGCATCCGCCTCGACGTGGAGAAGGGGAGCGCCACTGTTGGTACTAAAGGTGAAGCGCTGTTCCCGTCGCCCCTCTTCGATTTCACCCTCGCCGCCCGAAGCGTCCGAATCAACCGGGTCGGTCACGTTCTCGCTCGTCAGTACTGCCGAGTCCTCAAGGACGGCGCGCAGGAAGACCGCACCGTTGTCGTCGACACCCACCAGGACGTCGGACAGCTTCGTCGCCCTTTCCGTATATCGCTGACCGCGATTGGTCAACACGTCTCTCGCCTCGGTGAGGTCCATGGCCTGAGCGCCGAGCAGGTCTCGGAACGCCGCTCCACGGGAGCTCGCGGCGAGCGCTGCCTCAGAGGTCGGATGCTTGCGGGTAAGAATCGCGTTTCGGGCATCGACGTACTGCTGCACGATCTGCCGGTAGGAGGCTGCGCCCCCCGGAACCGCCGCTGGCGTAAGTGCCTCTGACGTTGTTCCGGGACCCGTACCGTGGGAGGTACGCGCCGTTACCGTCACCCTGTGCTCGGTACCGTTCTTGAGCCCGTCTACAACGATGTGGGCGTCATGGGTGGTAGCTCTGCCGGCTTCGCTGCCGTCGGACTTCGTGACGACGACTTCGTACTCCGCGCTGTCTGCTGACGACCCCACGTCCAGCGGCGGGTTCCAGGTCGCCAGGAGCCCTCCGTCACCGGGGGTCACCCGCACGTCCTGTGGCGCCCCGGGTGCAGCCGGGGGCACGTACGTGATGTCGAGTCGTGGCCTCTTCGCTGAGTCGGTGCTGCGGCTCGAGTGGAAGGTAATGCTCGATGCGGTGGAGGTGGCGGGACGGCGTATGGCGATCCCCTCGCCTTCCTGCTCGTCGATCCAGGACTGCACTAGTGGCCCGAGATCCTGGGCGTCAGCGGGCGCGGATTCGGCAAACGGGGCGTCGTCCAGCACGTCCAGCAGGCCGGCGCCGGTGTGGGGCGTGGCCCAGGGCTCGTGCAACTGGTACAACTCCACCGGCCTTTGTGCACAGGCTCCCGCGCCGCAGTCGGACGGACTCAGCACGAGCCGAGCCCGAGTCACCCTGGAGCCTTGCGGGATCCTGGCGAGGTCCGGCTTGAGCCAGACCGCCCGCTCGCTGTCCGCGGCGCTGCCCACCACCAGCTGCCCGTCCATGACCGCGGGACAGCCGCCGTTCTCACAGTCCTTGGTGCCGACCGGCACAGTCGCGTCCGTGAGTGAGGAGCCTGTGATTGAGACAGACGTGGTGTCCGGCGCCTTCGGGTCGCCTGCATCGATGACGGTGAACTCCTGCTCGTACGACCAGGCTGAGCAGCCCCGGTCGGCGCAGGCGCGCATTGACCAAAGATAGTTCTTTCCGGCTTGCAGTGTGGCTTCGGGGACGCGTGCGGCCGCGCGCTGTCCGCTGTCCACCCAGGTCTCCGGGAGGTGCACTCCGGGGAGGGTCTTCCCTTCGGTGTCACGCAGGACGAACTCGGCACGTACGCGGCCCTGATCCGGACTTGAAACAAGCCCTGACAGCAAAGGGGTGAGGGACTGCGTGGCTCCGGTTTCCAGTGCTTGTGGCATGTCCGGCACGCCGCCGGGAGGGCGCCCGGTGCCGACCGTGAACGTGGCCCAGTCCGACCAGGTGAGGTTGTAGTGCGTGCCGTCATAGGGGCTGGTGCGGAACCGGTAGGTGGCACCGTCTCTGAGTGTGCCGTCTGGGACGGTGACGGCCGCCGCGTGTCCGGACCCGACGCGGGGAGAGACGAGATAGTCCCCCACCCGCTTACCGGTGGCCGCGTCGACGATTTCAAAGGTGCCGGTGACACGGTCGCCGTCTTTGTCGGAGAAGGTGTCGCGCAGCGTCGGCGTCGTGGTGTTGACCTGCCAGGTACCTGAGGCGTCCTGGGCGAAGGGGGGCCCCGCCTGGCGGTTGTTGCCCGACCGGGGGCGGAAGTTGTAAGTGACCGTCAGCTTGGGCGGGTTGCTGATGGCGTTGGCGGAGTTGACCCGCTTCCACTGCCCGACAACGGATTCGTCGACGGCCCTGATGCCCATGCTGGACTGTGGTGCCTTCGAGGAGGCCCACGTCTGCAGGAGTGACGTCACATCGGCACTGATCCAGCCGTCCGCGCCGCACTTCGGGTTGCCCTTGGTCGCGGTGGACGTCGAATGCCGGCTGTGCCATTTCGGCTGGGACGTCCAGCGGCTTGAGACCGAGGCCTTGTCGGCCGACCAGACTGCCCAGGGTTGTGCCTTGCAGTCGGTATTGCCTGAGTGGAAGTTCCACAGACTCAGCTTGGCGTCGGTGACCAGGGCGTCCGCGAGCGGTGCAGTTGTCCAGGTGATGAAGGACCGTGCGGTGCGCGGAGTGCCGTTAGCGTTCTTGGTGCCTGGGTTGCCGAAGTCCAGCTCAGTGTCCGTGGACCAGTCGCGTGCTTCGCCCTGCTGGACGTAGGTGTCGAAGACCGTACTGAGAACGGACGTCGAAGGATCGACGGTGACTGGGTACTTCGTCTTCGGATCGGTCAGAAACTCGGCGTCCGGTGTCACCACAAGATCGATCGAGGAGCCCCGCTGCTTCACCCGCATAGCCACTGGTACGCGGCGCGTGTGCTCGCCGGAGCGTTCGTCGACTGTTGCGTCCCACATTACCGGGGCGGGCATGACCGCCCGTTCCTGACCGGTCTCGCGATCCGTGAACAGCACACTGCCGTCGTGCTGCTGCTCTGCCCGCAGTCCTTCCACGCGCAGCGGAAGGGTGTAACCGTAGTCCTTTGTAGACGGGCGTTGTTTGATCTGAACGTATTGCTCGAATCCGGTGCGGGTGGCTTCTACGACGACATCGGCGCCGGGAACAGCATCGGGGTAGGTGGCGCGGTTACCGTCAAGCTGGGGCTGTGGCAGACCGCCCTTCCACTGAAGAGTTACCTGATGCTCGCCCTCGCCGAGGGTGACGAGGTCCCGCGCACCTGCCGTGCGAGCGGCACTGAAAGAGGAGGCGGGAGTTCCGCCCTTGCCCGCAAGGGTGAGTGCAGCTGGGTGCGCCTTGGGCGCCACGGTACCGTCACTGCGTTCGGTGAGGTCGGCGTCGACGCTGATCCAGCTGCCGTTCCGGTCAAACCGTACAGGGCCGGAAGTCAGTTCGGTCGTCAGTGACCCATCGCGGTTGACCCAGGTGGTTGATGTCTCGGTGCGTTCGGACAGTGCCTCGACTCGCTTGCCGGAGCGTTTCGCCTCAGCGAGGGCTGAAGGCACATCAGGGGCAGATGACTGCCTGTCCAACCCATCCAGGGCAGATGCTGCCACTGTGACGGGCCGAGGCGCGGGCAACGCCGCCCCACTTAGCAGAACCAATGGAAGGGCGAGCAGGGCGGTGGTGCGGATCGCGCGTCTGAACGCGCGCGGAGTATCCCGTTCCCCCGGAACGGGTGGCGATATGTGCATGTCGTGCATTCGACCCTTGGTCAGGTGGGTAGAGAGGGATGAAGAAGTTGTAAAGATAACGTCAGGTTGGTGTGCTCATTTCACTCAATCCATACCTTTTCCGCTTATGGATCACTGAAGGGGTAGGGTCAGCTTTCTCACGGAGGAGTGAGGGAACCTCAGGCCCAGACGTCCGTCCGCACCTCAACAGCCCCCGACTTGTTCCGCGCGCTGGAAGACAGGCGAACTCCCGCCCTCTTGATCGGGTCAGCCGAGGGGAGGCTTTGCTCCGCTCTGCTGGAGGCCTGCGTGAGCCGGTAGCTATCCCTGAACTGGAGAGTGCCGGAGCGGACTTCGTAGCGGGAGGACGCCTGACCAGGAGGCAGATCCGCCTGGGGTTCACTCCGGGGTCTGAAAAGTCAGATCAGCGGCCCAGCACCCGAGCGAGAATTGCTACGCCCTGCCGACTGGCCCCGCATGGTGCGCAAGGGCTCACATTCCTACCGCGTGCCCGGGTCGCGGAGGCTTCCGCTTGGACGGCTTCTTCGACATTGCCGGCACGCGCTTCGGGAACCCTCCGGAAACCCGTGAAGTGCTCGGTCTGTGGCGCCGCAGACCCTGCGTGAACCTTGCCCGGAGCAGACAGACGCTGGGCTGTCGGTCCCCCTCCGTACCCTTGTCACTCAACTGCTGGGGCTTACGGGCAGGCTGGGCTTCGGACCATGGAAAGCGGGAGCGCACAGTGCCATCGATCTACCTCTCGTCCGGCAACCCCCGGTGGACACCGAAGACCGAGTCCGACCTCCAGGCCGCGATCACCGGTGGCCTGTTCGAGGAAAGCCACTACCTCGACCTCAAGAAGGCCCCGAACAGCAAGGGCGACAACAAGGAACTGGCGCGCGACCTGTCCTCGTTCGCAGTCGACGGCGGCACTTTGATCATCGGCGTGCAGGAGAACAAGGAAAGCCGCACCTTCGAGCTGGCCCCCCCAGCCGCTGAACGGACTGCCGGAGAAGATCGAGCAGGTCGCCCGGACGATCCCCGACCCGCCGCTGACCATCCTCACCGAGGAAATCAGCGCGGCGGCCGACGACGGGATCGGCTACCTCGTCGTGCACATCCCAGCCAGCCCCGTCGCACCGCACATGGTCGACAACCGCTACTTCGGTCGCGGCGACAAAGACGAAGTACCAGCTGGGCGACGCAGAGGTCGTCGCGCTGCATGCACGGCGGCGCAACACCGAGGCCGACACCCTCGCCCTGCTGCGCAAGGAGATGGACGAAGACCCGCTGCGCGACGTGGGAGCCCAGTCCCACCTCTTCCTGGTCGCCCAGCCCACAGCCGGACGACAGGACATGTGCCTGTCCATCACCGGCGCTCCGGACTGGAACATGCGCCTGCACACCCTGATCCGTCGCGTCCAGGACAACCAGCGCCTACGAGCAGCGCTCGAAGGTAGGGGCTTCAGTCCCGACCTGAGCCAAGCACACCAAGGGGCACCGGCGCGCCAGGGGCATAGCTCTCAGCTCCTCCGGCCTCCGCTCCGACCGCACATATGCCGCAGACAGCGGCTGGCACGACGAGGATGTGATCGAAGTCCAGCTCTTCGAGGACGGCGGACTGCGCCTGTTCATGACCCGTCTCTCCGGCGGTCTCAAGAGCCATGCCTCGGAGGACGAGAAGGAACAGGTCCTTTTCGACGCCGGCGCCGTCATCCTCACTCGGCACATGCTGGAACTGACGCGTCTGATCTCCGACGACGTGGGCTACCACGGAAACTGGGCCGTTGCAGTCGGGGCCAACAGGCTCCGCGGCCGCCGCAGGTTCTCCGAACGGTCACACTGGCCCAGCAACCACAGGTACAGCGCCGACACCTACGAGGAAAGCACCGGCACCACGCTGGCGGAGCTGCGTGACGCACCGGGCACGGTGACCCGCAGGCTTCTGGGCCCCCTGCTCCGTTCGCTGGACTCCGAAGAGTTGTTCCCCAAGGCCCTGACCGACGAAGGGTGATCTTCACTCACAAGACGCTGCGGGAGGCCGACCGTCCGGTCGTCAAGGTTGGGACAGCGGCTTCTCGTCACCGCGGAACTGCCGAAGAGTACCGCGGTGTCGCAGCCTGGGCGGCTTCCGGGGTAATGGGTGCGCTGGTCTGCCCTCAGGGATGCCAGTCGTAGCGCTCGTGTGGGTGCTGATGCAGCGAGACGGTCGGCGGCATCAATTCGGGTCGGCCGCGGGGAGAAGAACCCGCATCAAGAGACGAGCGGCTGATCCGTTGGAGCGGTGCTCTCGCCAGGACCGCGTGTGCGGACAGACTGCCGGGAGTGTCAGTGCTGTGGTCTACGGTCTTCGTGCCCCCTGTGCGGGGATGTGCTCTCGCCTGGCCTCTATGGGCGGCCAGGCGAGAGCGGATGCCCGCTTCCCCCATTGTTTCGGCACGGGGACGGGCCCTTCCGGATGGAAGGCCGACACCAACGGCGTCACGTTCCATTGACGTCGCTTTGGCCTGCAATTGCAAGGAGAACCGGGAACTTCCACCCGTCAGCGCGCCGACTTGCCCCCTCGGGCGCCGTTACTCTCCCCAGCCGTGCCCGATACGGCCGTGATCGCTATTGTTCCGCGATTCCCTGATCACGTGGCGTAACAACTCCCCGTCTGGTCATGCTGGTTGCCCTCCCCAGCGCGGCGGCCTCGGCACCCGTCTGCGCGGGGCGCCGGCGTGCCCTCCCGGATGGGGCCGCCGGGCTCACCTGGCTGACCCGACGACGAACAAGGGGAGTACCCCCATATGAAGCCTCGGCAGATAACGGTCACCACGGTCACGGTCACGGCGACCGTGTTCGCCTGGAGCGTCGTGATGGTGGCCGCCGGCGAGACAGCCGCGGTGGCCGCGCTCGCCCCGGCCCTCGCCCTGACCGTGCAGCAGATCGTCCACACCGTCCGCACCCGCCCCGCACCCACGCCCGGCGCCGCCCGCCTGGACGCCAGTGCGGACAAGGAGGACGACGCCCCGTGACGACACCGACCGAACCCCCCGTACCACCCGGCAGATCCGCACCCGCCCGCCCCGGACGCAAGCTCGGCCCCGTCGCCGACAACGTCGGCAGCGCCCACCGCGCCTGGCTCGACCCGATGCGCACCTCCTACCTGGCCAGCGGCCTGACCCTGAACGAACTCAGCGGCCGCGTCCGCTTCGCCAAGTCGAAGATCTCCGAACTGCTGCGCGGCGTCGGCCTCTACCCCCGCTGGGAGATCGTCCTCCTGCTCGCCACCGAGCTGGGCATGCCGAACTGGCCCCTCTACCGGCTGTGGAGCCAGGCGGCCCTCGAAGCCCACAAGAGCAGCGAATGGATTAACAGCTGCACCGACCGCACCACCGTGACCGCCACCCACACCACCCCGCCCCTGGACCACGGCGCCTTCCGCGAACTCGTCGAGAACGACTACGTGCTCTACGCCCAGGTCTTCCTCGACGACGACCAGCGCGACAACGCCGTCGCCGACACCTTCGACCGCCTCTGGCTGTCCTGGAACCAGGCCCTCGCCAGCCACGACCTCCGCCGCTACGCCTGGAACGTCCTGCGCACCACCGTCATGGCCCGCACCCCCCACCGCGACGGCCGGCCCGAACTCGGCCACGCCGCCTTCGACACCGTCACCCTGCAGAACCTCACCGACCCGGCCCACTACGCCCACCAGCTCAGCGAAACCCTCGAACTCTTCACCGTGATCAGCCGCCTGCCCGACCGCCAGCTCGACGTCATCGTCCTGCGCCGCCTGTGCGGCTTCACCCACGAGGCCGCCTCCGCCCTCCTGGGCACCTCCCTGGCCACCATCCGCTCCGACGAACGCCACGCCACCCGCTTCCTGGACAGCGTCATCCCGCCGCCCAGCACCGAAGGGACCGCCCCGTGAGCCACATCGAAGAACGCCTCTCCAGAGCCCTCCTCATCCGCAACCGCACCATCCCCCGAGAGACCACCCCCCACCCCACACCAGGCACGACCAGCACACGCCAACCCGCACACAATCCGGCCCCGGATGGCCCGCTCACCGAGGCGGCCGAAGACCTGCGCGCCCTATGCGAAACCCTCCTCACCCACACCCCACCCACCGCCGTCGCCGACTTCCTCACCGACCAGGTCCCCGAACCCCGCAGCGCCCTCGCCCTCGCCTGCATCCTGCAACTGTCCGACACTGACGAAGGGGCACGGTTCTGGTGGCAGTACGCTGCCGGCGCCGGACAAGCCGCCGCCGCCTACTGCCTCTACCTCCACCACCTCGCCCAGGGAGAGAGCGACACTGCCGACTGGTGGCACCACCAGACCGACGACGTCCAAGCCCTATCCGGATCACCAGCCCCGGCTCAGGACGTTGGTCCCGAGCCGTACTGCACCCGGCGCTGGCACCCCGCCAACCACCCCATCACCAGCACATCCACCACCACCATTCTCCGAGTCCTGCGCCACCTCTCCGCCAACACCAACCGATCAAGGTCAGCCGCAGTCCTCAAGCTGATGACCTACATTCCCCGGGCGGTCACCTCCGGCTACCTCCGCGAACCCGAAGCCGAACTTCCCGTTCCTGGAGACGGCTTCGCCCAACGGGTCCAGGAGCTGATCAACACACCAGGCATGCGGCCCGAAGTAGGCGAACCGGCAACGCACTCCACCGCTCATGATGCTGAGGAGGCAGCGCCGCAATTGCTGGGAGAGACCGCGAAACGGTGAGGGCTCCGTTCCCCGACACCTGGTACGTAGGGGCGCACGTCGGGGGACCGCCTCGTGTTACACGCTGTCGGCCCATGCAGGGACGGGGTAGGTGTGGACGTCGCCGAGGGCGAGACGGAGCGGACCGAGGAGGCGGTGGGCGAGGCTGGGGGAGAGGTCTTCGATGGCGAGGGCCGCGGCGGCGAAGCAGACGGTTTTCTGTTCGTCCGAGAAGTCCCGTACGCGTTTGCCGTGGGTGCGGGCTGTTTGGGCCAGTGCTGCTTTGGTGTGCTTGATCAGGGCGTTCTTCAACTGTGTCCGGTTGGCGGTCGTGGCAAGATCCTGCGCCTCGTACCAGGCGGGGTCTTCGCGATCGGTCGGCCACGCCTTGTTGTAGGAGCGGCGCAGGGTGAGGATTTCGTCCCAGGTGAGCTTGTTCAGTCGGGTGAGCAGTGCTGCTGCTGTGTGCCCCTGGGGACCCAGCGCCCACCATGCCGGTACCCGAAACCGTATCTTCTGGCTCCAGGTCCGTCCGGACCGTTCCTCGTCATCACCCGGGACCAGAGTGAAGATCCACAGCCCGAACGGGACCTCGGCCGTGAACGGCAGGTAGTCTGCGCCTGATGCATGTGGTGCTGCGCGGGGCGATGGCTGCTTGCGGCGCCGCAGGGGCACGCTGGGCGTCTCCTCGATGAGGACGCCGCGGCCGTCGCGCAGGCAGGCGGCGTAGTCGACCGGGTCGTCGTCGAAGCCGCGACCTGAAGGGCGTGTGACCTTCCAGCCCCAGCCGGCCAGCAGACGGTTCGGGTCCACTCCCGCGGCCGTCCAGTCTTCCCACCCGAGGCCGTGCACGGGCTCTCCCTCCGTGGCGGTACAGAGCTCTCTATTCTGGAATACCTCGGAGCGCCCGGGCTGGGCTGGGAGATGGCGGGGATCGATCATGACTGGCCGCACCGCGCTCTGCGGCAGCACGCCCTCCCCGCGACGCGGGGGTGTTCATGCCAAGGTCGGCACGGGCCAGCGAGATCGGCAACGCCGCGATGGCGCAGGTTGCGGACGGTTTTGAACAGCAGCAGCCGAGTGAAACCGCAGGTGTCCGTCTCAGCAGTTCACCACCGCCCGCTCCAAGCTGGAGCCTGGTCCGCGCCAGACCGCTGCTGCTGGCCGCCATGGCCTTCAGTGATCAATGAGAGGCAGAGTTAATTACATCGAGCTTTGATCGACTGCAGAGATAGTTACATCTAGGTGTAACTATCTCTGCCAAGATATGTAATAATCTCTGTATGGACCGTGCTGAACAGCTTGCTGTACTCTCCGGGGCTGCGGCCGACCAGTGGGGCCTGGTGACCACCGCGCAGGCCAAAGAGCTCGGGCTGAACGCAGTCCAACTGCTACGCCTGACCGAGGCTGGCCTGCTGGAGAACGTCAGCCGAGGCGTGTACTTCCTGTCCACCAGCGGCATGCCACAGCACCTGGACATCAAAGTCGCCTGGCTGCGCCTGCAGCCGGGCGAGTTCGCCTGGAACCGCCCCCCTGGCCACCCCGACTCCGGCGTCATCTCCCATGCCTCGGCATGCCAGCTGCACGAACTGGGTGACATCCCCGCCCCCAGCGTGGAGATCACCGTGCCTCGCCGGCGCACCACGACCGAGCCGTTTGTCCGCCTGCGCACCGCACCGCTGGACCCTATGGAGATCACAGTGGTCGACGGCCTTCCCGTCACCGTCGCCACCCGCACCATCACCGACTTGCTGAAAGCTAAGGCAGACGGCGGCCACATCGGCAGCGTCATCGCCGAAGCCGAACGCCGCGACCTGATCACTGTGGACGACCTCGCCGGGCGACTGCAGCCCTACGTTCGTGCATACGGTCTCAAGGCCACTGCCACCGGACGCGACCTGATCGACCACCTCATCAGCCAGGCTGGCGAGAACCTGCGCCGTCAGGAGGTTGACCGTGCCAACCAAGAAGGTTTCGACGCCGCAGTCCACCTCCTGACCGAACACCCTGACCTTGCCACTGCTCTTGCCCACAGCCGCCTACACAACGTCCAGCAGGCACACGACGGAATTGCCGCAGCGCTCAAGTCGCTCTACGACACGAACCACCTACTGAATCAGCCCAACCCGGTCTGGGTAGAAGCCGTGCGGAAGCTGCGGTACCCCAATCCGGCCCTGACCCAAGCACTGCGTGCACTGAATCAGCCCAACCCGGCTCTGGCAGAAGCCGTCCGGAAGCTGCGGTACCCCAATCCGGCCCTGACCCAAGCACTGCGTGCACTGAGACAGCTAGACCCTGCCGTGCTGCATTCCCTCCAGCAGGCCGGCCCCCTGTCGCCAACCACCCGCAAGGCCCTCAAGAGCACAGCAGACCCGACCACGCCCCCATCGCCCCCGCTCTCCACATCGACGGATGAACGGGACGACGATGCCGACGACGGCCAGCCAGACGGAGAAGACACCGACTGACCCGCCAGAAGAGCGGAAGAACCAATCACCCCGGGCGTAGAGTCTGCAGACTCAAACCAGCACGCCAGGGGGGCGGCGAACGATGGGCAAGACATACGCGACTCCAAGGGCCTTCAGAACCGCTCTGAACCTCGCCGCGAAGAAGATGTCCAACGAAACGGGCATGAATGTCTCCGACCTCATGCGGATCTTCTACTTCAACCGGCTCGCCGCACGGGTCTTCACCCTGCACCCGGACGGCTGGCTCATCAAGGGCGGCCAGGCCCTCCTCGTCCGCTACCGCGGCGCCGCACGCCTCAGCGGAGACATCGACCTACAAGCAGCCCAACCCGGTCTAGCCCCTGCGGAAGCACGCGCCCGCGTCCTGGAAGCAGCTGCCCATGACCTGGGCGACTTCCTGAGCTTCGCCCCCGGAAAGTACACGCCCGCTGCCGACCCCGACCGCGGCGGCTCCCAGTACTTCCGGGTCTTTCTAGGGACTACCGATGTCGACGGCGTCAAAGTAGACATAGCCGTCAGGCGTACCCTCACGGGCACTCCAGAAGTCACTCCTCTGGTCTCCGCCGTCGACCTGCCCTGGCCCGTGGACTGGCCCACCGTCCGCCTCTATCCCCTTATCGACCACATCGCCGATAAGGTCTGCGCTCTCTACGAACGACACCCTCGGGGAGCCTCAAGCCGTTACCGCGACCTGGCCGACCTTCTTCTGATCAGTCAACAGGAGAAGATCGATGGTAGGGCCGCCTACCGAGCCATCCACCATGAAGCAGAACAACGTCGCCAGCGCGGCACGGACATTGCCTTGCCTCAAGCCTTCGCCGCCCCAGGCCCTGACTGGAACGACAAGTATCCCAGCGCGGCTGCCCTAGTTCTCGGCCTGCAAGGTTGCCGCACCTTCGCCGAAGCCACCCAGGCAGCACAGGCGTTCCTGAACCCGCTTCTGGACGGCACCGTCACCGGTCACTGGGACCCGACACAGGCAGCCTGGCAGCCACCCAAAGCATGACCCGCACCACCAGCGCGTGAGAAGTGCGCGCCCCACAGATCAAGACCAGGTCGTGCGCGGACCTGGTGGTGCTCGCCCCGGTCCGGCACCGCGCACAGCCGCTCTGGTCGGCCGTAGGGCCTCGGCTGGACGCGCTGCCGGAGGTCGGCACCCCTCGGACCCGGTGACACCCCCAGGTCCTCCCATCGGCACAGTCCTGCCGGGCCCGGAGGCCAGCTGCCCTCTTGCAGGACCGCGAAAAAGATAACGGGGGGCGATCGGACTGGGGACAGACCTTGGGTTGCACGCGCATGAGATGGCCCACGGACGGCGAGGGCGGTCTTGCCGACCACCGCTGACCGTGATGACCGCTCTTGAGGTTCCCCCGAGATGATGATCCAAAGGGGGCGGGATGCAGTCGACGTTGCTGCGCAAGGGTGAGAACACGGTGCTGTCGACGGCTCGGACGGTACTGCAGATGTCGGTACAGGGGCTGTCGGCAGATGTGTCCCCGCTACTGCTCGGCGCCGACGGCAAGGTCCGTGGTGATCACGACCTCGTCTTCTACAACCATCCTGCCCAGGACGGAGTATCCGTCACGGATACGGCGGTCACCGCTGACCTTCCTGGGCTTCCGGCCGACGTACACCGCGTGATCATGGTCGTGAGCGCCGATCCACTGCAGCCCGGCGCCGTCCCCACCCGATCACCTCGACTGTCGATCACCCAGAGCGGAGCGACGTCGGCGTCGTTCACCGCGCCGGACTTCACAGTGGGGGAGACAGTTGTGATTCTGGCGGAGCTGTACCGGCGCGGGGACGGCTGGAAGGTCCGGGCCGTGGGCCAGGGCTATGCCTCCGGCCTTGCCCGCCTGGCCACCGACTACCGGGTCGATATCGACCCCGAGCCCACCGCTACGCCCCTGCCTGCGCAGACACGCGCGATGGCGGGGCAGTCCGCCTCGGTCTGACGAAACTGCAGCGGCAGGCCCCAGGTCTGCTCGCCCCCGCGCGACAGGCCGGCCAGGCTCTTGCAGACCGGGGACTCACGGGACGGCGAGCCGCCGTCTACCTGATCCAGGATCACGACTGGCACATGGAAGAGCTCTACGAGTCGTTCGCCGTGCAGGCCTTCGCGGAACGCGTCCTGGCCCTGTCGAGATGTAGGTAACGGTGAAGAAGACCCGCAAGCCCCGGCCATGGCTGCCCCCAAGGACCTCCCAAGATGCGCGAGATCGTGGCCGTCGCCAAGGAGTCCGCGCCCGTCATCCCGGAGGTTCGTTGCCTCCCCAGGACGGTTGGCCGCGTAGTAGAGACAGCCGAAGAACGCCATCAGGTGGCGACCGCGTGCCCTCACCGGCCGCTGGCACCGCCTGGTGGTGCGCAACTGCCACCGCCGCCGCATGGGGGTGACCGCCGCCGGGCCGGTCAAGGTCACCGCGCCCCGGCTGGACGACAGTGGTGTGGACGAGATCCGGCGAGCCCGGTGCGCAGCGACAGCAGTGAGTTGAGCGGAAGGTGACGTCCCATCAACCTGTCTCTCGGTCTGTGGCCCCGATGTCCGGCTCGCCCGTGGCGCCCGACTTGAGTGGTCGTCGCGGTGGGAGAGGAGCGGCGACATCATTTGTGAAGGTTTCATGATCGAATTGTGATCAAGATCCTTAACGAAGCCTGTGAGGGAGTGGTTGGATCTCCAGGGGGCGCTCAGCGCCCGCTACTGCGGCTTGCCGCGCTGAGGCGGCAAGAAGGGGAAGAACGTGAACGACCACTCACCCGGAGATCTTTCCGGGCACTCCGGGCTGCGTCAGCCCGGGCGGAGACGGGCCCTGCGCCACGTCTCCATGGGTTTGGCCGTCGTCATGTCGACGTCGGTCTTCTACGGGGCACAAGGTGCCGTTGCAGCTACGCTGCCCGCGGCACCCGTTGAGAAGCCTGCGAAGGCTGTGGCCACGTCGGCCGCGGACATCGCGTCGGCTCGGGTTGCTGCTCGGCTGAACAAGAAGCGTGTCGAGGCACTGTCGGAGCGCACGGAGACATCGACGACGTGGGCGAATCCGGACGGCACTCTGACCACAGAGCTGTCCGCCGGCCCGGTCCGGTTCCGCGACGAGGGTGAATGGCGCTCGGTCGATCTCGACCTGGTCCGCGACTCGGACGGCTCAGTTGCGCCCAAGGCGCACCCGCAAGGGCTCGAACTCGGCGAGCGGGGCGGCAAGAAGCTGTCGTCCCTATCGGAGAACGACGACGCGCCTGCCCGTGACCTGGTCACCCTCGGTGAAGGTGACCAGCAGATCCGCTTGCAGTGGAAGGGTGGCCTGCCGGAACCGGAGCTGGACGGCAACCGGGCAACGTACGTCGGCGCGGTGCCGGACGGTGACGTGGTCGTCGAGGCGACCCGCACTGGATTCGAGCAGTACGTCACGATCCGCAAGCGGCCCACGCAGAAACGTTACTCCTACACGCTGCCACTGAAGGCCAAGGGCCTGAAGGTCAAGCAGCTCAAGGACGGCAGCCTGCTCTTCACCGACAAGAAGAGCAAGAAACGGGCAGTCATGCCCGCGCCCGTCATGTGGGACGCTGCCGTCGACAAGAGGTCCGGTGAACACACCAACCGGGCCAGAGTCTTGATGAAGGTCGTCAAGACCAAGGACGGCGTGAACCTGGTCCTGACCCCGGACGCCACGTTCCTCGCTGATCCGGACACGCAATACCCGGTCACGGTGGACCCGTCGACGTCCTCGCTGTCAAACGTCTTCGACACCTACGTCCAGCAGGGCGAAAAAGTCGACTGGTCCGCAGACACAGAGCTGGACCTCGGCAATCCGGGCACGAAGAACGCCGACGGCACCCCGCGCACGGCACGCTCCTTCATCACCTGGAACACCACACCCATCCAGGACGCCCTGATCTCCAGCGCGAAGCTGAGCCTGTGGAACTTCCACTCCGGCAACACCGACTGCAAGGCCTACCCATGGGAGGTGTGGTCCACCGGCGCGGCCTCGACCTCCTCCCGCTGGACCTCCCAGCCGGCCTGGACCGCCAAGAAGGCAACCTCGACCGGTACGACCGGAAACGCGGGCTGTTCCACCCAGCCGGACGGGTGGATCAACGCCGACGTCACCGGACTCGTTCAGGAGTGGGCCTCTGCCAAGGCGACCCGCGGCCACATGGGCCTGCGCGCCTCGAACGAGTCGGTCATCGCGCAGTGGAAGCGGGTCAACTCCGCCAACGCGCCTTCCAATCCACCCAAGCTGGTCGTCACCTACAACTACCGTCCGCGCACCGGCACCAAGCAGGAAGCCGGCCCGCCGTACTTCTCCTACAGCGGCGCCTACGTGGTGAACACCTCCACGCCCACGCTGCGGGACACCTTCGTGGACGCCAACGGTGACAAGGTCAACGGCACCTTCCAGATCTACGACAACGCCACCAACACTCAGGTCGGCGACGTCATCGTGTCCAAGTACGTGCCTTCCGGGCAGGTCGCCTCCGTGACCGTCCCACCGGGCATGCTGGCCAACGGCAAGACCTACAAGTTCCGCACCAGCCCGTACGACGGCACGCACTACAACACCGGCTGGTCGGCCTGGAAGACCTTCACCGTCGACACGACCGCGCCCGTCGCACCGACGAGCATCACGTCGGCGGACTACCCGTCGAACGCGTGGGTCAAGGGCACGGGCCAGGCCGGAACCTTCACCGCCACCCCGAACGGCACCGACCACAACTGGCTCGAGTGGTCCCTCGACGGCGTGACCTGGACCAAGGTCGCCACCGCCGGCTCCAAGGCCGCCAAGGCCATCAGCATCACCCCGCCCAAGGACGGCACCCATACCCTCCAGGTGCGGCAGGTCGACAAGGCCGACAACAAGTCCGAGGCCGTCGAGTACACCTTCCACGCCGGACCGGGCGGATTCGTCCAGCCCTCCGACGGCGAGCGCACCGCGCGACGCCTGCCGCTGGTCGCCGAAGCCGACGGCAGCAAGTACAACGCCGTCTCCTTCTCCTGGCGCCGGTCCGAGGCCGACCCCTGGCAGCCGATCCCGGCCGGCCAGGTCACTTCGGGCGGCAACGCACTGACGGCGTGGCCCGTGGCCATGACGGGCGGCAAGAACAGCCCGCTGGTGTGGAATGCCACCGACACCGTCGACCCCGACGGCACCATCCAGATCAAGGCCGACTTCACCGGCCCCGGCGGCAGCGGCGCGACCGAACCCCTGTCCGTCGTGGTCGACCGCAACGCCTCCGGCGCCGCCGCCGACGAGGTGGGACCGGGCTCGCTGAACCTGCTCACCGGTGACTACACGCTGTCCGCCAGCGACGCCTCGGCCTTCGGGCTGTCCGTGTCCCGTACGGCCTCCTCGCGCACACCGAACGAGGGCGCCAAGCAAGAGGGCCAGGCACCGATCTTCGGCAAGGAGTGGGTCTCCGGCACGGCTGCCGAGGCGCCCGAGTCGGACTACTCCCACATCCGGCGAACGTCGGACACGGCCGTCGCCGTTGTCGACTCCGAGGGCGAGGAGACGCACTTCACGGCCAATGCTGCCAAGACCGGCTGGGTTCCTGAGACCGGCTCCGAGGACCTGACCCTCACGGGTAGCGTGACCGGTTCGTTCACGCTCTCCGACACCGAGGGCACGGTCACCACCTTCACCAAACCGGATGCAGCCGCTACCACCTGGCAAGTCTCCTCCACACTCCTGGACGGACTGGCCAACACCACCACCACGGTCGTCTCCGAAACGGTGACCGTGGACGGCAAGAAGCTGGCCCGTCCCAAGCGGGTCATCGCGCCGACCTCCGCCGCGAGCGCCGCGGCCTGCACGGCCACGCCGTCCACCAAGGGCTGCCGGGCGTTGGAGTTCGTCTACGCCGCCTCCACCACTGCCACCGGCCTCGTCTTCGGGGACTTCGCCGACCAGGTGAAGGAGATCCGGCTGTGGTCCACCGAGCCCGGTGCCGCCGCGGCCACCTCCAAGATCGTGCAGACGTACGCCTACGACGGGTCCGGACGCCTGCGCCAGGCATGGAACCCGCAGATCAGTCCCGCGCTGAAAACCGAGTACTCCTACGATGCGGCAGGCCGGGTCACCACTCTGACTCCTGCCGGGGAACTGCCCTGGACCTTCACCTACGGCAAGGCCGGCGCCGCCGCCACCGCCGGTGAGGGCATGCTCCTCAAGGCGTCCCGCTCCGGCCTGCAGCAGGGCACCAAGGACGTCGAGTCCGGCACCAACTCCACCTCCATCGTCTACGACGTGCCGCTGACCGGCACTACCGCCCCGAACAAGATGGGTGCGGCGGACGTGAAGACGTGGGGGCAGACGGACACCCCGACTGACGCAACCGCAGTCTTCCCTGCCGACTCGGTCCCCGCCTCGAATGCGGGCAGTGGTCTGACGGCAGGGTCGTACACGCGCGCTACCATCACCTACATGGGCGTCTCCGGGCGTTCGGTCAACAGCGCAACCCCAGGCGGCCACATCTCCACCACGGAATACGATCGCTTCGGCAACACGGTGCGCGAACTGTCCGCCGGCAACCGCGAGATTGCCCTGGGCGTCAGCGCCGCCGACAAGGCCGCCCAGGCCGAGCTCGGCATCGGCCAGCTCATCAGCGCTGAGCGTGCCGACTTGCTGGCCACCAAGTCGGTCTACAACAAAACGGGGACCCGTGAGCTGGAGGAGTTCGGCCCGCTGCGGCGGATCGACCTCACGACTGACCTGAAGACCGGCACGACGACCCTGGTGCCCTCCGGAACCTCGGTGACGGCCCGTTCGTGGACGGTCAACGAGTACGACGCCGGCCGCCCGACCGACGGCACGGCCACGGTGAAGGACCAGATCACCAAGGTCACCAGCGGCGCCCAAGTGCGTGAGCACCCCACCGTCCTCGGCGAGGCCCGCGCCACGCAGACGGTGTATGACTGGGCCAAGGGCATGCCTACCCAGACGGTCAAGGACCCGGGCGGTCTCGCGATCACCGAGACCACCGAGTACGACGAACAAGGCCGCATCACCAAGCAGCGGCTGCCCGGAGCCACCGGAAACGACGCCGCGACCCGGGTGACCACCTACTGGTCCGCGACCGGCACCGGCACCTGCCAGGGCCGACCCGAGTGGGCCGACCTGGTCTGCTCCACCGGTCCGGCCGGCGCCATCACCGGCGGCGGCACCAACCCGGCCCAACTGCCGACCACCACCACCGAATACAGCTGGTGGGGGGACCCCGCCCAGGTCTCCGAGACCGCCAACGGCAGCACCCGCACCACCACGACCACCTACGACAACGCCGGCCGTCCCACCAAGGTCACCACCACCGGCGGACTCGGCCAGGCGGTCCCGCAGGCGACGACCGAGTACGACGCGGCCACGGGACGCGCGGTCAAGACGGTCTCTCCGACAGGGGGAACCATTACCAAGGTGTTCGACAAGCTCGGCCGCCAGATGTCCTACACGGATGCCGACGGCGGTGTCACCACCACCGAGTACGACCTGCTGAACCGGCCGGTCAAGGTCAAGGACAACGCGCCCTCAACCGTCACGTACACCTACGACACGGCTGTGGAGCCGCGCGGCTTGGCCACGAAGACCACCGACTCCATCGCCGGCGTCTTCCAAGCGACCTACGACGCGGACGGCTCCGTGGCGAGCGAGAAGCTGCCCGGCGGTTACACCCTCACCACCACCGAGGACACGACGGGCGCCACGCTGAACCGCTCCTACAAGCGTGACAGCGACGGCACCCTCGTCTACGCGGACACCGTGACCGAATCCATCCACGGTCAGGTAACAAGCCACGCGGGCTGGTCCGACCAGACCTACCGCTACGACGCCACCGGCCGCCTCACCACGGTCGAGGACACCGTGGACACGGTCTGCACGCGCCGCACCTACACGTTCGACGCGCGCACCAACCGCAAGTCCCTCACCACCATCGCTGCGGCCCCCGGCCTGGACTGCGCCACCACGGGAGGAACCACCACCAGCCACACCTACGACAGCGCCGACCGCCTCATAGACACCGGCTACGTTTACGACGCGTTCGGCCGCACGACTACGGTCCCCGGCAATGGCACGGTCGGCTACTACGCCAATGATCTCGCCTACCAGCAGACCGCGAGCGGCCAGCGGCAGACCTGGCAGCTCGACGCCGCTCACCGCTTCCGTTCCTGGAAGACCGAAACGGGCAGCGGCTCCACGTGGACCCAGACCAGCTCGAAGCTCAACCACTACGACGGAGACGGAGACAACCCGCGCTGGATCGTCGAGGACACCGCCACTGGTGCCCTGACCCGCAACGTGGAGTCTGCCTCCGGCGACCTGGCCGCCACCACCAGCAAGACCGGCAACACCACCCTGCAGCTCACCACCGTCCACGGTGACGTGGCCCTCCAGCTCCCGCTGGACACCAGCAAGGCACCCGTCGCCCTCGACACCGACGAGTACGGCAACCCGCGGGCCGGCCAGGCGGCCACCCGCTACAACTGGCTCGGCGCCAAGCAGCGCTCCACCGAGACCCTCACCGGTCTCACCCTCATGGGCGTCCGCCTCTACAACCCCGCCACCGGACGCTTCCTCTCCCCCGACCCCGTCTACGGGGGTGGAGACAACGCCTACGCCTACCCCGGCGACCCCATCAACCAGTACGACCTCGACGGCAAGAGGTGGTGGCGCAAGGCCAAGAGCTGGGCGAAACGGGGGCTGGGATGCAGCGCGACCAAGTGCCTCTTCTTCAACAAGAGGAACAAGCACTTCGTCATGCGAGACGGTCGACCGGGACTCCACTTCAAAAACCATCGGATCCGTGCCGAATGGGATCGGAGCAACGGCTGGCACGTGAACGTGGGCAAAAAGCACTATCGCGCACGCGACGCAATCAGAAAAGCCACCAGATCGGGCGGCCGCTTCCTGCGAGGCGTAGGCCGAGCAAGCCGCCGATGGGGACCGCCCATCTGGATTCCAAACGAAGTACACCGCTACCGTAATCCGTGCTACCCGCTCCGGCGCTGTCCGGCCGCATAGCATGAGTCTGAGCCACCATGTTCGCCGGCTTCTTTCCGATCGGAAAGAAGCCGGCGAACAGCCGAGGAAAGGAAGCCGCAATCATGCTGTACATCGAAGCGGCGAACTCTCGCGACATGGAGACCTTCATCTCTGCACTCAGCCGAGAATTGCAACTGTTCAAGGCTGATGTATACGTGGACCTATACATCGATGAGCCGCTCAGCGACGAAGGAGCAGACGAATCATTTCGAGCGATGATTAGAATCGCGACACAAAAGGAGAAGACCGACCGCCGATCGCGTATTCTCGGAAGACGTGATCCGCTCATGGGTGTGAAAGTAGACCTCGGGCAGAGCGACCAGGCCGTCCATTTCTCCCGCATTGCCCATCGCATCATCAATGCCGAAGGATGGTGTGGCGACCATCAAGTGTTCGGAACCGTAGAATCTTCCGTGCGCGTCTGGGTAGACATGCCGACCGAAGTGATTAAAAGAGTCCTTCTCGCAGCCACGGCCGCAGGTGCCATCATCCGAGTAAATCCTTCAGAGTGAGTAACCTTTCCGAGGTGGTGTCATGCGGAAATATCAACTCACCCTATTTATTGTGGTCTTCGTCCCATTCATGACGGTGAGCGCGATCGACCGCATCCCCGAGGAGGGATGGTCCCGGGTGTGGGGAGTCGTTGAGATCGTCCTGGCTGCAGCTATCGCAATTGGTGCGCTCGTAGAGGTCCGGAGAGAATGGAAAAGAAGAAGGTCCAGTCACTAACTGACCTCCGAAGTGCCCGTCACCTGAACAACACCCAGCTAAGAGTTCGTGAAACTCTCTTGCTGAACGGGCCTGACAAACGGTGACTGGTATGACAATTCGGCCGTTCGAGATGGTATGTGTCCGGCCGTGAATCACGGACGATGTCCTGTGGGCGCTGGATCGATACGCTCCAGCCGCCTTGGTACCGAGGCTTCCGGTCCATGACCCCCGCCGGGCCGGCTGTGCCTACAGGGCATCGTCTACGTGCTGAAGATCAGCCGTCGGGCCTGTCCCCCCATTCCGGTGGGAGACTGCGGGTTTCGCAGCTTCCCGGAGACCACGTCTGTCGTGGACCCCGATCGGATCCGCGCGATGCGTGGGCCCTGGGGTTCGAGGTGGCTGCACTTTACCCCGAGCGTCACGGATTTCGTTCCCGTCAGCCCTCTGGCTGACCGGCGCCGGTGTGGCATCTGGTGCCACACCGAGTAGTTGCAGGTGCCCCGTTTACGACCCTCAAGCCTTGCTCAAGTCCTACAGCTGGAAGAGTCCGTGACGCCCCGTCCGCCCAGCGTGCCACCGACCCCGCCCGGAGTGCCAAAGTTCACACAAGGAGCACACCGCCCAGACCACCGTGCGCCCCCACATCCCGGAAGCCTTCAACGACCCACCCACCACACGCTGAAGCCACCGCAGCGGCGGCAGCAACTCGGCGTCCTCCTGGGCAGGGCACCGGGAGCCGGACCGGCCGGCCTGAGCACCTCAGCCCGGATGAGCCGGGCTGAGGGCGACACGGCAGAGCGACGGTGCTGCGGTTCCTCGCGTCCGCGACCTGCACGAGCACCTCGGCCTGCCCACCGACGAGCCCCGGACGCGGCCGCTACCGGAAACGGACTTAACGCCCTCTCAGAGGCATCATCGACGGTGCAGGCACGTGCCGGATGTGGCGTCTTCACAGGTAGCGGCGGTTGCGGCGTGAACTGTATGCCTTGTCGCCGCTGACGTGGTCGGGCCGGGGCCGAGGGCGTCCGCCCAGCGGCCGGGGGACCCGGATCCGATCCAGGACCTCGATCAGTTGCGGCGTCGCCCCCTGGCCCGGCGTGCAGAAAGGGCAGTGGGCGGCAGCCGCCTTTGCCGACGAGGTGGATCTTGCAGGTCAGGCCGCCCCCTGGACCGTCCGAGTCCCTCGTCGGGGCGGTTGCGGGGTGTTGTCACTTTTTGGGACCCGCGGCCGGGCTTTGCGGGCGCCGGCCGCATGCTGATGGGGCGGGCCCCCTCGCCAGCCTCGCTCCCTTCAGAACCGGATGAGTAACGCGGACGCGCGCCTTCAAGCCCGCGCCCTGTCCCAGGTGCGGCACTGAGGCGCCTGGCCGTGGTGACAATGCCCGACACCGTCCACTGAGTGAAGTCCACCGCGCGGACCGCTGACCGCGACGAGCGCTCCAGCTTCTCGGTCACGACCTGGACGTCGTCGACCGGCCGTGCGTGGACCTGCGCGTCGAGGGGCAGCACAGGTACGACGCGACCGGACCGGTGACCGCCGCTGACTTGGACGCCCACAGTGTCCGCCCGGCGGGGCACCGGCATGCCGGGTTTCAGGACTGATGGTTCCCGGAGACGACCGCGACGTTCCAAGCAGCGGCCCCACCGGCCACATTGATCCGGGATGCGCTGCACCTTCTTCTCCACTCCACTTATCAACGGCTCATGCTCCGGTGTCTGAAATAGCACGATGACTCGGACCAGCGGGCGGAATCTCAAACCGCGTTGTGGGTTCCCTGTGCTTGAATCTCGTCGACCCGGCGTGGACACGTCACTGACCAGGCGGTCGTCTGCGCTGTTCGTTCAAAACAGGGGACACAAC
This sequence comes from Streptomyces sp. SID14436, assembly GCF_010548465.1. GTDB lineage: Bacteria > Actinomycetota > Actinomycetes > Streptomycetales > Streptomycetaceae > Streptomyces. The sequence goes on from NZ_JAAGMD010000321.1 coordinate 61,997, forward strand.
TTGAGATTGAAACGACTGATGACCGCGGGAGCCGTGTCGCTGGGGCTGCTGGGAAGCTGCCTGAGCGTGGCTCAGGCAGCTGCGGCGCCGGTGCGCGGATCAGACACGACGGCAGTGCACACCACAGGGGATGCCGTACCGCTCGAGCAGGATTCCGTGCTGCTGCCGGAAAACCTGGACGAGTCGTCACAAGCGCTCGATGACGAGCTTTCCCTGCCGCTGCCTGAAGCGCTCGAGGGGGAAGCATCCGAACCGGCTACGCCGGCACTGGGAGAAGACGAACCGGTGACGGAGGAGTTCTCGTCACCAGACCCGCAGACAGGCTCTGCGGCTGCGCAGGCGGCGTGCCGGACTCAATTGGCGGCCGCGCAGGCAGCCGACAGCGACAGCCCGGTGGCGTGTGTCCAGTGGGGCACCAGTGCGCCAGCGGCCGACCTGCGTGCGGCAGTCAACGCCTGGCCCGTGCCGAAGTGGTGTGATGACCACGGCGCGAACGGCAAGTGGTACGTCAACCGGTTCAAGGCATGCGGGATCTTTCCGGCCGATCTGACGGTGACGAACCCGCGCACCGGCGCGGTGGTCGGACGGATGCACTACATCACCCGCGCCTACGCCTACAGCGCCCGGGACGTCAAAACCTGGGCCTACCAGGTCGAACTGCTGGAAGTGAACAGCTCCGGAGTGGCCAAGGGCAGCAGCGCCGTCGGTAGCGGCACCTGCGCGGGCAAGTGCAAGGTGACCAAGAGCACCTTCCCCCCTCAGGCGATGAGCAAGAGCAAGGAGCCGGTCGGCCAGTTCTTCCTCGACACCACCATCAAAACATCCCCCAAGGGACAGAAGGGCGACGGACAAGCGACGGCGGCATGGACGTTCACGAACCCAGCGTGGGCCGGCCCCAGTACTCAGATGAAGCTGCAGACTCCTGCCGTGCGGTGCGACAACGCCCTGCCCGGCACGTCGAAGCCCGGCTGCGTGATGCCTCACATCCCAGAGATGGTCTACGCGAAGAACGGTGAGTACCCGGAACTCGCCAAGCACATCGCGTACGCGCAGAACACCAAGAAGCTGCCCGGCAAGCACGGCACCAAGAGCTACCTGTCCCGGCTGACGGACAAAAAGAAGATCAAGGAAAACCGCGGCAAGGCGTGCCCCGCCAGTCTGAAGCGGCCGAAGGGCAAGCAATGCGACGAGTACCCCTTCGCATCCACCTGGCAAGGCGCCAAGACCGGGGGCGGCAAGTTCAGCCGACGCATGATCGACGGTCGCCAGAACGAGGAAGGCGGCAAGGCCCTGGGCCGTTTCTACCTGTATAACCGCATCATCGAAAAGGACAAGTTCCTGGTGTGGATCAAGTAGAAGACCACCGCCGGGGGAGGACTGCGACATGAGCGACGACACGGCACGGGGCCGGCAACTCGTCCCCGTGCAGTACCACCAGTTCGACATCAGCGACGAGGACGGCCCGACCGGCCCCGACATCGACCGCAGCCACAACGGACTGGTACGCGTCACCGACGGCATTGTCACCGTCATGACCGGTATCCACACCGGCGACGTCGACGTCACCGTCACCCTCCACGACACCCCGCCCAACCCCGATGCAGGAGACTGGCAGGACATCGTGGAAGTCTCCGCACACTCCGTATCCGGCGACCTCCGAGTCCGCGGCATCATGGACGACCTCGACGAAGAACTCCCCGTCCTGGCGTTCAACGGGCCCGGTGACTACCGACTGCGCGTGCACGCCCGTGGCCGCGACACCGCCGTCGACCTGGCCCCGGACGAGGTCACCGAGTGGTACCTCATCCAAGCCTGGCCGGCCCCCGCCGAACCTGTCACCGTACGACGTCAGAGCGACAACTACGGGGCGTCAGCCCGCACACACTGAAAGAATGCTGGCCACGCCTGCCCGCTCACCGGAATACGGTGAGCGGGCAGGCATGCTGAGCTGTAAAGGTGGCCTACGCCTGGCGTCTGATGAGGCTGTCAGGCGCGGCCGCACGACTCAGCGAGTACGCGGACCTCAAAGTCAAGCGCGCCATGCTGCTCAAGGAATCGTTCCGGGTGTGCACGCATTGCCTTGCTCGGTGTGCATAAACTGCGCCACCCCCCCCGGGGGGAACGCCTGCCGCCGCGCTGGCCTCGGGAGTAGCATCCGCAGGTTCTGCACTCGGGGGAAGGGACTGTCCAGGACTTCCAGGTCCACCTCGGCACTGCCTGTGGACACCCTCAAAGTCGACCTCGTCGTCGGCCGCACCCTGGCCGGCATCGCGATGTCGGTAAGGCAGTCCCCGCCGAGCGCGACCGCCAGCGCGGCGTCCAGGAGGATCTTGCCCGGGTCGTGGACGGACCGTGGCTTCCGCCAGGGGGCAAGCGCTGCGGATACGGGCCTGGTCAAGGCCGGTCCTGCGGACCGTTTTGACCAGCAGGACCGAACCGGCCTGCGAGACCACGGCCCGGCCGTCGTCCCGGACGAGGACGTGGGGGTAGGACCCGATAGGCTGCTTCACCTGGAAAGTGCCTCCGACAGGGGCGGGAACAAGGACCTCAGCAATCCTCATTCTCGCTGGTCAGAGGCACGTTCTGCTTTCCCGATCACTTGCCGGACAGCCTGCTTCATGAAAGCGCGAGGCTCAGCTCGACTCCACCCCACCAGCGAACGGACCCCCCTCCATGACCAACGGCCTCACCTGGATAGGCGCCCACGCCCACACCGCCACGCCCGTCCCCGGAATGCTCGGCGGCATCTCCCTCACCCTCGCCCGAGGCATCGACCCTGACGAGTTCCTCATCAACCTCGGGGCCGACCTCGATCAGCTCGCCGCCCGCACCCCGTTGGCCGAACTGCGCAGCCAGCCCACCCCGCCCGGCCACGACCCCACCCGCTACGCCTACGCGATGTACGGCAGCGAGGGTGAGTGGACGTACGTGCTGGAGAACGACCACGCCGCGACCTGGGCAACCGGCTTCCGCCGTGTCCCCTCGATGAGGCCCGGCCCGGGTGAAGAGATCCTGTGCGCCAGCCGGAACCTGTACAGCCCGCCCGCCGCGATCCTGCACGTCGAAGGCGACGAGGTGATACGGCGCGCAGAGTTCGGCACCACCACCGGCCACGAGTCGGCGTTGGACGCGGCGCTCACCGCCGCCGGTGCCGTTTTCCCCTCCATCCCCGACGCCACCGCCGACGAGGTGACCGCCTACTACGAACAGCACGGCGCGCGCCTGCCCACCCTGGTGTTCACCGCGCTGGGCGCGTACACGGGGCTGAGTATCGACCAGGATGCCGCTCAGGCCGGGAATCTCCCCGCCGTCCACCTCCTCGCTCCTTGAGCCGCACACCCCAGCGCCAACACGCTTCGGCCCCCACCCTGACCGTCAGGGTGGGGGCCGAAGCGTGTTGGCGCTGGGGTGTTACTGCGCGACGAGTTCGCAGATCACGGGCTGACCGCCGCCGACACCGTAACGGCAGGTGCCGCCGTCATCCATGCGCGTGTCCAGCCAGTACGCATCCTTGTCCTTGATACGCATCTGCTTCATGAAGTTCGCGAAGTGGCCGCCCATGGATTCCTGGTTGTGCATGCCCGAGATCGCCGCCCGGCCGCACACCTCGTTGAACGTGGGGTCAGCCCCGTTCTGCGAGAACAGGTGGATCATGCTGTCGTGCATCTTCGCGTACATCGAAATGCAAGCATCCCCGCTGGGGGTGGTCTTCCCCGGCGGGATCGCCGGGTTGATGCCGCCCTCGGTGGACGACATGCCGCCGCTGTTGTACGAGGAGGCGAACGCGAACTCGTCACAGTTCAACGTGTCGCCCGCATCCACCAGGGCGGAGGGGTCGCCGTTGTTCGCGGCCCACCCCGTGGGGCAGATCCGCGTACGGGAACGGTTGTTCTGCGCCTCGTCCCCCATGTAGTACAGAGGCTTCTGATCAGCCATCGAACCCGGGTGCTTGGCCGTGGCCTTCTGAATCAGCCACGCGTGAGCGGCGGCCTGCGGGAACGCCTTCGCGTTGAACGTGTACGTGGGCGCGACGTTGACGAACACACAGCCCGGAACCGACCCCGCCGGGGCGTCTGCTGCGGGGGTGTCGCAGCGGATACGGTCGAGGTCCTCGGTGCCGCCGTCGTAGTCAAGCGACCACTGGTAGCCGGTCTTGAACGGGCGGATCTTCCCGTCGGCGGGGAGAATGTTCGCGTCGATCTGAATGTCAGGCTTGAACCGGTAGTCCGTACCGGCCAGCGACGTATTCCAGCTGAACGGCGTCGTCAGCGTCGCCGAGTGCATCTCACCCGGCACCCACCACGGCTTGCCCTTCCACGCCGTCACCGGCTGCTCCTGCGGCGTACACGAGGTTTCGCACAGATGATTCCAGCCCACGAAGTTGATCTCACGGAACGCGGGCGGGATCTGCTGGGCCGGCTCGATCGTCAGGTGCTCGGTGAACGTGTTCTGTCCGTCAAGTTCCAACATCCGCAGGAACATGAAACTCGCCACAGCCTGCGGCACACCGTCCATCCTGATGATGACCGGCACTGTGCGCACATCGCACTCGATGAACCGGGTCGCGAGGATGGATTCGAAGTTGGTGTTGCACCACTCCACACCCGCGGTCGCCGCCGCCGCACTCGCCTTATCGGACGCGTGGGGCGCCTTGCCCCTGGGGGCCGGGGTCGACTTGCCGAAGCACACCTGACGGCCGTCCGCGTCCGGCTCGCTGCACTGCTCCACCGCATCCTTCGCCGCCGACGTCGGCCGCGACGACAGCGGCGTACCGGCCTGGCCCAAGGGCTTGGTCTGGTAGTAGTGCGGCTGCTGCGCGTCGAAGTGGTTCGGGTTGGGGCTCGCGTAGTTCGGCGTCGGCAGGGTGAGATCCACCGGCAGCTCCACCCGGAACTTCGCCCACGGAGACCACTCCGTCTCATACAGCGAACCGTCGTAGGCGTTGGTGCGGAACACATAGTTCGTGTTCAGCGCCAGCTTGCCCGCCGGAACGTCAACCTTCGCCGTACCCCCCGAAGCCACATAGGGGGAGACGATGACGCCATACGTGGAGTCGTTCAGCTTGACCTTGGTGACCGGCTTCCCGGCCGCGTCCGCGGTCCACACCTCGAACGTCAGGTTGGCCTGGTCCCCATCGGGGTCGGTCACCGTGTTCGTGAGCTGCACCTTTTGCGAGTTCACCCGCTGGAACCCGCCAGGCGCCGCGTTCCTCGATAACGGCGCAGCCTTGGGCGTCTTACCTGACGCCGGGCGCGCGCCGGCCGCCGCAGCGAACGTGGTCTTCTCCGGTCCGTGCACCTTCGGCGGTGCCGCATTGGGGTCGGGCTTTACAGCCGGAGCCGCGCCCGCCACGCTGCCGGCACTTAACAGCATCAGTGCCGCGGTGCCCACCGCGAGAGCGGTTTTCCTTCTGGTTCTCGACGTGCCGAACAAGGCATGTCCCTTCTGGCCCCACCGCCCCTAGACCCGGACGGCAGGACATTGCTGGTGTGTGTCGCGCCGCCCCCTTTCCTACGCGCGCTGATGATCAGTCAACAACGCCCCCAACTCGGAAGGTTCTTCCTCATCCGGAGTTAACAGGCGTGATGCACGTCACGGTTGTGCCCGCTCGCGTGAAGGCTTGGGGGAGACGCCACACTCCACCCTTCAGCGCGCCCGAATACGCTCCCACACGAGCGCGCCCTGTCGGGCCGCCTGTCTACCAGCGCATTCCTACTGTTGTGCGGCAGGCCGCCACGGCCGCATCAGTAGCCTTCATCGAGTTGGGCTCCGATCAGGGAGTCAGAGAAGGCCCGCGTCGACGACAACGTGGACACCGCCTTGGCCGACGGTGGGGGCGGTCGTCCGTCAGGGTCTCGCTAGGGTGAACCCGGCCCCGGGTGGGAACTCGGTCAGGGCCGGGTGCGTGGTGCCGTTCATGGAAGCGATCAACGATGTACATGTGTCCGAGCCGGGTCTGATCGTGGTCGATGTCGCCGCCGACGACGAGACCGCGTTCGCGTTCCACGCGGCCCTGTCCGCGCGGTGGGCGACGACGTCGGTGGAGCGCACCACCAGGGATGCCGACCAGGAGGGTGTGCGGCTGCGCTGCTACCTCGACCTGCGTCAGCCCTTGACGGAACCCGCCGGGACGGGCGGGCCCTGACGGTGCGCCGGGCGGGAGGGTCTACCGGGCGAAGGCGATCGTGACGGGCTTGTTCGGGCAGTTCGTGGTGGCCCGGGTCAGGGTGTCGCGTTCCATCTCGTCGGCGAAGCAGCCCGCCTCCGGACCGCCACACCACCGGAGCCGGAGCACCGGGGTAGGCCCCGCTGCAGTCTGTTCCGCCGCCCCCTCCCGCCGGAGGGGGCGGCGGCGGTGACGGTAGCGTCCCGGGTCAGGCCGGGTCGGCCTCCTGCCGCAGGTCCAGGTAGCAGCGCAGCCGTACGCCCGCCTCGCCCGGTTCACGGACCGTGCGGTCCGCCGGCGCGGTTGCCCACCGGGCGGCGAGCATTTCCTGGATGGCGAAGGCGGTCCGGTCGTCGGCGGCGGCGACCTCCACCACCGCAAGTCCCGGCTCCGCCACATGCGCGTCGTTGATCGGCCTCATACCCGGCACGACGCTTGGCCGCCTGCTGAAGTTCTCCCGTCCGGGCAGCGTCACCCGGACCGGGTACGGAAGACCGACCATGCTGACCTCCCACGGCCCCACCACCCGGCCCGACGGGGCCCGACCAGACCGCTCTCCTCAAGGGAAGCCGGGGGAGCCAGGGCAGGGCAGCACGGGGTAAAGCGTGGAAAGGCCATGCCGCCCGGTTGCCGGTACGACCATTGCGCCCATACGGGCGGCGCACTCGAAGAACGCCTGACAGCGCCCCCTGGAGGGCCGCTATCAACAGCCCATGCTCATCGCTGCACTGCGCGGCCTGGCCGCTGCCTCCCTGGCCCTCCTGCCCCTCACCGTCCCTGCGCCTGCTCATGCGGTGGAGACGCTGCCGCTGACCGAGGCCGTTACTCGTCTGCCCGTGGAGGCCGAGTCCCGTGACGGCTACGACCGGGACGCCTTCCGCCACTGGAACAGCGGGGACGCCCCGGATGACGGGTGCAACACCCGCGGAGAGGTCCTGCTCGCCGAGGCCGTCGAGGCGCCTACGGTCGGGCCCCGGTGCCGACTGTCGGGCGGACGCTGGTGGTCGTACTACGACCAGGTGTGGGTGACATCCGCCTCCGGCCTGGACATCGACCACATGGTGCCCCTTGCTGAAAGCTGGGACAGCGGAGCGTCGGCATGGACGGCGCAGCGGCGTGAGGCGTACGCCAACGACCAGGGCGCCGATGCCAGCCTGGTCGCGGTCACCGCCCGCTCGAACCGCTCCAAGTCGGACCAGGACCCCGCCGAGTGGCTGCCCCCGGCCGCGGAGGTGCACTGCCGGTACGTCTCGGAGTGGGTGGCAACGAAGCTCCGCTGGAGCCTCGCGGCCGACGAGACCGAAGTAGCGGCCCTGCACGAGACGGCTGCCAACTGTCCTGACCAGACCGTGACGTACGACCCGGCCGCATAACCTGCGTGGCGCCCGGCCACAGGAAGGTTCGCTCGTGCGCGAGGATTCCCGAGGCCCAGAGCATCAGAATGGCGCCTTGAAGGAGGAGTGCGACGGTGGTCGGCTGCGGTGCTCCGCCATCCCTTGCGGAGTACGTCGAGCTGCCCGGCCGTCAGCGCTCACCGATATTCTGTCGGCCATTCAGCAGAGGGGGACGCAATGGGGAAGCGGGACCAGCGGCGCAAGAGGCAGCGGGCTAAGCAGAAGGCCGCGGGGATGCAGCGCGCTCATGACTCCAACCCGAAGCCGGCTGTTCCAGAACGGGTCCTCTACCCCAGCGCGGACGAGCCGCTGCTCGAGGTGAACTTCCACGACGACATCACCGACGAAGCGAAGGCACTGTGCCGGGCCTACTGGGAGTTCACCGAGCCTGGGACGTGGGCGCGGAATGTAGCGGAGATCGGATCGACCACCTTCGTGTCCCGGACAGTGCGTACCGCGTGCGAGGCGGCCCTGCTGACTGTTCTGTGTCCCAAGTGCACTGCCCCGGTCACCGTGACCAGCCGCTCCGAGATGTCCGCGACAGGGCACTGGGGCGAGTCCTTCCCCCGCGAAGCAATCACCACGCGGGCCGCGTGCAGGGAATGCCGCGCGGCCGCCCAGTCCGAGGCTGTCGCCGCGGCGGCCCTCGAGCAGCAGCACGTTGAGGAGATGAAGCAGCGAAAGATCGAGAATGTCTCGAGAATGCTTGCCCGATCTCTGAACTCCGACGAGCCATCGTCCTACCCCACACCGCAGCAAGCGCTCGGCCTTCTCGCCATCGCCGAGATCCTCCAGAACAGCGGCGGTGACTCGCTGGGCCCCCTGAAGAGCCTGAAGTACACGATCACAGGATCCGCCAGCAGCGACGTCGCCCTGTGTCGCGAGATGTTCGAGGAGCGCTGGCTGGCGGCCACCACTCCCGCGAAACTCGACGCCTTCACCTTTGATGACGACGGCAACGCCACGAGCCTGTACGTCGACGCCGTTTCCTGGACCTTCCCCCGCTGGCTCGGCTCCACCCCTCGTGAAGCCACCGCCACAGCGGCCACGACGCTGAGCAAGTACCTGACAGAACACACGGACACGGTTCAAGGCATCAAGAAGAAGCTCGAGGCCAGCATGACCGTCGAGTACCTGGAAGACCTCCTCACAGCCCGGTACAACGAGTCACCCATCCCCGAGAACCGGCTACCTGACGCCTACGACATCGCCCTGAGGGGTCTGCAGAGCGGCTATGCCTTTGAGCAGATGCTCGCCATGGCGTGGAGTGCTGCGTCCGCTTCCGTGTCATGGGGGCAGCGCACCCCCGGCCTGAAGCCCGGCGCTGTGTCCTCTGGTTCCGTCACCAACCTCGAACGTCAGCTCGGCTTCACCAGGGACCGACCCGTCCCCCATTACAAACTGCCTCACTCCGTCCCCCGGCCGGCCCTCTACAGCACTGCGATCCGCTTCCTCACCGAACACGAGGAAGCCGCGTCCGCACTTGCGGCCTTCAGCGCCATCCACCAGCGCATCAACAGTCAGGACGCCCAGGTGCTCGACAACGGACTCGTCGAACCCGACGCTGAAGAAGCCGACGAGGAGCCGTTTGACCAGGACGTGTGGCTGGAGAACCTCCTCAAAGGAAAAAAGGAACCAGCCCCGGACCGGACACCAATCGTGACCTTCGCCGCCGTCACGCCCTCCGGTGACCTCGCTATCAAGGAAGACACTGTGCGGCAGATGCGGGAGACGGCCGGCCTCATGACGGAAGGCCTACCACTCGACGGCACTCCCAGCCTCGACGCCCTGGTACCCGTCTTCCAGGACAAGGTGACCCACCCGCCGAACCCCATAGCCACCCGGATGATCGAGCTCCTGGGAGGCGGCTACGGCATCGTGAATGGCACAGTCGTCTTCTTCCAGACCTCTTCCCGAAGCCGCAAACCGCGCTCACTAGACGACGACCACTTGGAGCTGGTCCGGGCCGCACACGCCGCGGCGATAGCAAATCCAACCCCGCAGCAGCCGAGGGCCCCGCGGGCGTCTCACCCCGATGACCTGATCACTGACTGCGCCGACTGCGGACGGCAGATCTACGGTCCAGGCCTATGTGAGGAATGCCAGAGGCTGTGACTGACCGAGCCTAACTGCCCGGTTACCCCGGTTCCGTACGTCGTCGACGGCCAGATGCTCGCCGTGCGGGCGTCCGTTTCACGTCCCCGGCGCCACCTGTTGCAGGCGTAGTCTCCGTGTCGCCCGACGTCGCTGAGCTGAGCCGTCGTCTGTGCCTATAGCGGCTTTTACGGCTTCTCAGGCCGTGCATCAGTGCGGTTGTCAGGTTTTGTATTGGCTGATCCGGCTCCTGCCGCATTGTCAGTGCCTGGTCGTACCGTCGATGTAACGACCTGCGACGGTGAGGGCGGTGTGAGTTGGCGAATGTCGTCTGGCACAAGAATTTCCGGATTCTCCTGGATCTGACCCGGGATGATCTGGACCATCCGGAGCTCCCCGGGCTGTGGGACCTGATCTACGCGGCGGACCGCTTCTACGGCCGCCGCGGTGTGCCGGTCAGCGAGCGGGACCTGCAGTGCGGGGGAGTGTGCCGTGACATGGGCGTCGAAGCTCCGATGCACCTGCGGATGCGCGGCGGCCGGCGCGAGGCCGTCCACGAACGCCGCGAAGACGAAGAACGGCACAGCGTTCCGATGAGCGACGAGCACAAGGCATACCAGGAACGCATCCTGCGCGTCGCGCACGAGGGCGGCTTCGGCGGCGACAGCGAGGTCCGCACCCGGGTGGGGCGCACCTGGATCCAGACCGACACCCTCGTCGAAGGAGCCGACGGCCGCCGCATCGGCTGGGAGGTCCAGCTGTCCACCATCGACGAGCGCGGCCTGCGCGGGGTACGCGCCCGCGCCGGCAAAGCCGCCAAGAACGGCATCACCCCGGCGTGGCACACCGACCGCCTCGCCTACGCCCAGCGCAACGACACCCACTGGACCCGCAGCGACCGCCTCCCTGCCCACCTCATCGCCCGCAACGGCGACCTACGCATCGTCTCCGGCTTCCGCGCCCTCGACTTCTGGCACTGCGACACCAACGCTCTCTACCCCTGTCCCGACGGCATCCGACGCTGCGGCAAGGCCCACGCCACGGCAAGGCCCCGCGACATCTTCTTCGACGACATGGTCCGTCAGACCGCCGCCGGCACCATCGTGCCCATCCAGTTCCGCGCCGGGAAAACGGTGCACCGATATTGGGTGACAAGCGCCGACCGCGACCGCCTGGACGACCTGAACAGCGACGACACCCGCCTGCCAATCGAACGGGATGCCGCTCCCGCAAGCGGCGCCAGCCGCAACCGCCCCACCTGCCAGCCGACCGTCGCCCCGCCGGCTCACCCCAGTCTCCCGGCCCAGCCCGCCTTCCCGGCCCAACCGTCGGCGCCTGCCCTCGAAACTGCGCCCACTGCCGCACTACTACACGCAGACCGCCACGAGCAGGTGACCGACACCACCACAGGGCTCCCGACCGAACTGATCACACTGCAACAGGCCGCCGACGACGCCCACCTGCGACTCCAGCAACTTCACGACCACCACGAGAGAGACCTGCAGCGCAAGGCATGGCGGGAAGCAGCCGAGGCCGCACAAGCCGCAGTGACGCACTACGCCCGCAGCAAGCGCCTCAATCGGTACGAGGTCGAGGCGCGCCTGCGTCAGTTCGTGCGCCACACCGCACGCTGACAGCGTTGTGCGGCTGCCAGAACGGCTGTGACGTGCCCGTTCATCGGCTGACAGACGAGCCGCCCGACGCGTGCGTAGCATAAGGGGGACGGACCCGATACCAGCCTCAAAGCCGGATTCGGCCCCTCTCAGGCTTTCGCCCTGCTGGCGGTCACGGAGGTCAGGCGTCGCCCGAAATCACGGGGTCTTTGTCTCGCCCGGAGGGTGGCTCCGTCTCAGCTTGTCGAGGCAGTTCGGTTCCGTGCGCGTAGGGGTTGCAGTCAGGACAACGGCGCATCGACTCGCCGCCGTCGGGGCCCTCAACAGAGACCCAGCGCATATTGAGGTCTGGGCCTTCGCAGGATCCGCACCAGTCCGGCAGGGGTGGTGCGGAACGGGAAGAAGGCGGAGGGTCGCCGATGATGGCGTGCCTCACTTGGGCCAGGCTCAAATGAAGGGCCGCCATGTCTCGGTAGGCGCCGGCTAGTTCAAGCTGGCCATCTGTGAGCCACTCAACCGCGCGGGCGCCAAGACTTTCCGCCGTCGCGAGGTGTTCGCTGGGCATGGGCATGGAACGCAAGATCCTTTACGACGACTGGGCGTTTGGCGGCGACTGCGGTGCACTCCAACGACGGTTGGCTGGCGCCCGCACTCTAGGAACAGGGCGACTGGGACGAACGTTCACGGCGGGCGGCCCTACTTGGCGTCGACGCTCCTGAGCCACGCAGAACATGCACCTGGGGCCCCCAGCGGCTGTTGCGTCGATCGGTGCTCCAGGATGCCGCTGGCACCCAGTGCTCCGCGGCCGGGACAACTCTCTAGCGATGACAAACGCCGCATGAACAAGGTCCGCGACTTGCCGAAACGCCTCATCGGGAGACCGGTAGTCGAGGTCCTGCACCGCGTGGTTCAGCGCTCCTCGAACCTCCATCAGCTTTGCATGGTCGTACGGAGGCTCCGGCACCGCCCAGCGGTACTTGGAGGCGTTCTCGCCCGCAGCCTTCACGTTGGGGCGGCCGATCCTGCGGCGACTGTTGCACAGCAGACAACGACTCCAACCCTCCGGCGCCTCAGTGTCGACAGGGCCATTCGGATGGTCCGCGCAGCCGGTAGCGCTCCGGGCAGGGGCAAGATTCCTCGCCACTAGAAACACTTCCCACAACGCGTCAGCGATGTCCTCGTATTCAGTGGGGTCGGCGGGAACATCCAAGTACAGCATCCGGTCATCAACACCCGGCAGTTTGTTGCGTAACTCCCGCATCAAGAACGGCCGCCCCGTGGGCACCCGGTAGGAAGAATGCTCATGCTGCATGGCGCAAGCCTAGAGGGTGAACCGCACCAAGAGCTGGCCGGGCGAAAACGCGGACAAGTGCCTGTTCCACGCCTGTGTCCCACTTCAGGACCGGAGTGACGCGACGAGACACGTCAGTACCGCTCGGGCTTCCTTCCAGTCCAGCCGGTGCCGTGCCGTGCCGTTACCCCTGCTCAGCGCCCCGTCTGGGCGTGGTCGGGGCGCTGATACCAAGGTCGGGAAGGTGCGGACGGTCGACAGCGGGGCGTCCTGGTCCTGTCGATGATCCGCGCGAAGCCCTGCAGATGGGGGTGTCACCTCATCGGTGACCGCCCACCGGCAGATGCATCTCCACAGCCTCGGCAGCTTCCTCTTTTTGAACCCGCGCTTCGGTCGCCCGGCATCCGCCAACCGCAGCAGGTACGCCATCTCATCCCGGTGCGCGTGCACCTGAATGTGGGCCCCTGGCGGCCGGCCACCAGGAACGCACGCACCCAGGCTGAGGTTTCTCGTCTCCGCCGCGGCCGTCAGGGCGCACGCAGCCCGAGCTGGTGGGAGACCATGACCAAGCGGAGGCTCCCCCGAACGCCCGTGTGCTCGGGGGCCTTCGCGGGTCTCGCCGTCACTGCTCACTAGTTGTCAGGTGCGCTGCCCACTCACGCGATGTTGGTATGGAAGGGTGCTTGGGACGAGCCGCCAGCTCCGGCCCGAGGCCGGCCAGCGCCTGGAGCTTGTCGGCGGTGAGCTTGGCATGGGCATCTTCGTCACCGAGCGCAGAAGCACTCAATGTCAGTGGTGGGTTCTACGCTGATGGGCTCTGCCGCACTGAGCAAGGAGAGCATGTCCATGGCCGTTGACTTTGTTTCCCTGCATGAGCCGCTTGTGGAGTGGGTCCACGAACAGACGGGCGCAGACGCGACGGAGTATGTGTCGATCACTGCCTTCGGTGAACTGCACGGTCTCGACGAAGAGCAGTCCTTCCGGCTACTGCTGACGTGTAAGGGCTGGGGACTGCTGAGCGATCGCTACGCCACGATGGGTGATCCAGCGGCCAATCTGACATCACGGGGACTGCAGTGGGTGCAAGAGCGTCAACGGCGGCGTGCTGACCCCAGAGCGCGCAGTGCCGCTGCGCGCAAAGGCCTGCTGACTTGGCTGTGGGAGCAGAAGAACGACGGCGTGGACTACCCCGTCGTGGAGAGCGTCCTCCAGTCTCCGCACTCGCTCTTTGAGGGTGAGCGACTGACACCGGACGAGATCGACCGTGCTGGTGCCTACTTGCTGTCCAAGGCATTGATTACAGGAATCAGGACTGGGCAGACCGAGGGGCCTGTGCGGGCCGAGATCACTGCAGAAGGGCAGGACTGCGTGGAGCACTTTGAAGGCGACGTGAGCGCGTACGAGCGTCGGAACAGCAGCGGCAATACGACGTTCAACATTGGGGAGAACATGGGCAACATCGCTGCGAACAGCCGTGATTTCACCATGAACGCCACGACCAGCAAGGACGGGGTCGACCCTGCGGCGGTCGTCATGCTCGCCCGAGCTCTGCGTCAGGCGGCGCCTGCTCTGGAGTTGCCGGAAGACGACGCTCTCGAGTTCGCACAGCTCGCCACACGTCTCGAAACCGAGGCTGCCAACGGATCTCCCGACCCGGGCAGACTCCAGCGCTGGGGCGGATCCATCGTCGGTATCCTCAACTCACCCGTCGTCAGTGGAGCGCTGGGTAGCGTGCTCGCCGCCTACACCGGGACGGTACTTCCGGGCCTGCCTCCCGCGTGATCGAGCAGAGTCCGATGCCTGACACAGTCAGAGGGGCCACGCCAGCTCCGGCATGGTCCCTTGCTTTCGCGAGTACCGCGATGTAGCGGTACTCGGACGTGCCGCTTACATGAAGCGGTCCGCGATGCGTAGGCACCTACCTCTGCCGAGGATCACGCGTGATTCCCGGGGTTCCGGGGGCGCGTCGTGGGATCGCCTCGTGTTACACGCTGTCGGCCCATGAGGGGACGGGGTAGGTGTGGGCGTCGCCGAGGGCGAGGCGAAGGGGGCCGAGGAGGCGGTGGGCGAGGCTGGGAGAGAGGTCCTCGATGGTGAGGGCCGCGGCGGCGAAGCAGACGGTTTTCTGTTCGTCCGAGAAGTCCCGTACGCGTTTGCCGTGGGTGCGGGCTGTTCGGGCCAGTGCTGCTTCGGTGTGCTTGATCAGGGCGTTCTTCAGCTGTGCCCGGTTGGCGGCCGTGGCAAGATCCTGCGCCTCGTACCAGGCGGGGTCTTCGCGATCGGTCGGCCACGCCTTGTTGTAGGAGCGGCGCAGGGTGAGGATTTCGTCCCAGGTGAGCTTGTTCAGTCGGGTGAGTAGTGCTGCTGCTGTGTGCCCCTGGGGACCCAGCGCCCACCATGCCGGTACCCGAAACCGTATCCTCTGGCTCCAGGTCCGTCCGGACCGTTCCTCGTCATCACCCGGGACCAGAGTGAAGATCCACAGCCCGAACGGGACCTCGGCTGTGAAGGGCAAGTAGTCGGCGCCTGATGCATGTGGTGCTGCGCGGGGCGATGGCTGCTTGCGGCGCCGCAGGGGCACGCTGGGCGTCTCCTCGATGAGGACGCTGCGGCCGTCGCGCAGGCAGGCGGCGTAGTCGACCGGGTCGTCGTCGAAGCCGCGACCTGAAGGGCGTGTGACCTTCCAGCCCCAGCCGGCCGGCAGACGGTTCGGGTCCACTCCCGCGGCCGTCCAGTCTTCCCACCCGAGGCCGTGCACGGGCTCTCCCTCCGTGGCGGTACAGAGCTCTCTATTCTGGAGTACCTCGTGGCGCCCGGGCTGGGAGAAGGCGGGGATCGATCATGACTGGTCGCACCGCGCCGTGCGGCAGCAGGCCCTCCCCGCGACGCGGGGGTGTTCACGTCAGGGCGGCACGGGCCGGTGAACCCGCTTCTGGACGGCATCGTCACCGGTCACTGGAACCCGATACAGGCAGCCTGGCAGCCACCCAGAGCATGACCCGCACCACCAGCGCGTGAGAAGTGCGCGCCCCACAGGTCGAGCGCGGATTTGGTGGGGCTCGACCCGGTCCGGTACCGCGCACAGCCGCTCTGGACGTCCAGCCGGGCCCCGGCTGGACGCGCTGCCGGAGGTCAACGTCGCCGCCTCGATGCCGTACGGGCTGCCCCGTGTTCATCCACTCCTCTGCGGTGAGGGCCCCGGGGACACCGGTCGGGCGAGGCGGCGCGCCCGGCGGGGGATTGTCCTAGGCAGCGTGTAGAGTTCGCCAGCTTCACCGTGGGTGAGGGCTGAAGTTGGATAAATGCGTTGGCCAACCCCCGGCAAACCGGTGAAAATCGGTCTCGGTGCAGGTACGTTTCACCCTCCGATCACATGTGTGATCTCTCTCACAGCCGAATCCGGAGGAAGTGGGTGCTACCAGCACTGTTCACCCGCGCACGCCCTGCCTGGATTCTGGAGGGTGCGACCGGCATGTGGGTACCTCGTGCGCGAGCGCACCAAGGCAAGGCATAGTGGGGACACCACCCCCGCCGGGCGTGACGAGCACCACAAAAGTAAGATCTTGCTTGCATACTCTGCGGTAACCGCATTCGGATATGAAGAAGAGCCCCACCCCGACGCCCGTCAGCATCCAAGGTGAGGCTCCCCCTCGACACGCCGTATGCAGTGCGACCGACCTATAGGTCGGCAAGGCCCCGGTCCCCAGACCGGGGCTTTCGCATCACCAGGGCCAGTTCACCGCGATCTCGTAGACCGCGCGGACCAACAGCCCCAGCCAGCCGGGAACCCGCTTGGGCTCACGCTTGCTGCAGCAACGGCAGTGCCCCTCCGACTCATCAAGATCAGTCATCGGGACCTGTTCCCCCATTCCGGTGGGAGACTGCGGATTTCGCAGCTCCCCGGAGACCACGTCTGTCGTGGACCCCGATCGGAGATCCACGCGATGCGTGGGCCCTGGGGTTCGAGGTGGCTGCACTTTACCCCGAGCGTCACGGATTTCGTTTCCCGTCAACCCTCCGGCTGACCGGCGCCGGTGTGGGACCTGGTGCCACACCGAGTAGTTGCACGTGCCCCGTTCACGACCCTCAAGCCTTGCTCAAGTCCTTGAGCTGGCAAAGTCCGTGATGAACCGTCCGCCCAGCGCGCCACCGACCCCGCCCGGCGTGCGAAAGCTCACACAAGGAGCACACCACCCAGACCACCGTGCGCCCCCACATCCCGGAAGCCCTTCAACGCGCACAACTCCTTCGGCTTCTGACCAAACTCCACCGGTCGACCTTTGGCACGTCACTCGAACACCGCATGATCCTCGACGGCGGCGGGAGCTAACGATGGGACACAACGGCGCGGTGACATCAATTCACCTCGACATTGATCACGCGCGTGCCCCTCGAGTGACTCCCGAACTCACCTCGAAACGGCATCCACGGAAACTGACACAGCCAGTCGGCCAGATCGAGTCGCTCCTCGTCCGGCAGCCTGAACCGTTCCGGGTTCGGTAGGGACTCGATCGTTTGAGAGGATCGAGTCATGGCACGTTCTTCCCCCTACCCGCTTGAGCTGCGCCGTCGTGCGGTGCGGATGGTCGCCGAGGTGCGGCCCGACTACGACACCGAGTGGGCCGCGATGAAAGCGGTCGCCCAGAAGCTGGGCATCGGCACGACCGAGACCCTGCGCAAGTGGGTACGGCAGGACCAGATCGACGCCGGCACCCGGCCGGGCACCACGACGGAGGAGTCCGTCGAGCTGAAGCGGCTGAAGAAGGAGAATGCCGAGCTGAAGCGGGCGAACGAGATCCTCAAAGCTGCGGCGTCTTTCTTCGCGGCCGAGCTCGACCGGCCACACACGCGCTCGTAGCGTTCATCGACGAGCACAAGGGCCGCTTCGGCGGCGTCGAGCCGATCTGCCGGGTCCTCACCGACCACGACTGCAAGATCGCCCCGTCCACGTACTACGCTCACCACAAGCGCCAGGTCGAGCCGGCTGCCCGCACCGTCCGCGACCGCGAGCTCAAGACCCTGATCCAGGATGCGTACGAGACCAACTACCGTGTCTATGGCGCCCGGAAGATCTGGCGGCTCCTGAACCGCCAGGGTGTCGCGGTGGCCCGCTGCACCGTCGAACGTCTCATGCGCGAGCTCGGCATCACCGGCGCGGTCCGCGGCAAGAAGGTGATCACCACAATCCCCGACGCGAGCGCGGAACGGGCTCCGGACCTCGTGGACCGCGACTTCATCGCCCCGGCCCCGAACCGCTGCTGGGTCGCCGACTTCACCCACGTCGCCACCTTCGCCGGCGTCGTCTACGTCGCCTTCGTGGTGGACACCTTCTCCCGCCGCATCGTCGGCTGGTCAGCGGCCACTTCGAAGGAGACCCGGCTCGTCCTGGACGCCCTCGAGATGGCGCTGTGGCAGCGCGACCGGGACCAACTTTCCCACCAGCCGGGTGGGTTGATACATCATTCCGATGCCGGGTCGCAGTACACATCGTTTGCGCTCGCCGAGCACCTCGACCGGGCAGGCATCGCCGCGTCGATCGGATCGGTCGGTGATGCCTATGACACTGCCCTGATGGAGTCCACGATCGGCCTGTTCAAAACTGAGTTGATCAAGCCCGGCCGGCCCTGGAAGAAACTCTCCGAGGTCGAGCTGGCCACCGCCGAATGGGTCGACTGGTACTGCCACCGCCGACTGCACGGTGAGATCGGGCACATCCCACCCGCCGAATACGAGACCAACTACTACGTCGAAACCACGAAACCCCAGGTCACAGTCACAACCTAGAGTCTCGATCAAACCCGGAACGGTTCACCCTGCTCGAACCGCGCGAGGATACCGACTGACCCGTTTTCGCCGCCAGGTACAGGGGCCGGAGCCAATGTCAGTGGCTCCGGCCCCCTGCCGCGTGACTGTAGCGGGCGAATCCCGCACGGTGATGCCCGGCTCAGGGAAGGGTGAGCGCCATGGATTCTGTCGACACCGCCTTGGACCGTGTCTGGCCCGCCGAACTGCGCACCGACCGTCTCCTCCTGCGGCCGGTCACCCGGGAAGACGGCCCCCTGGTGAGCGAGTTGTTGACCGACGGCCGTGTCCGCGCGCACCTCGGCGGTTCGGTTACGGACGATCGCGTCGCCGCCCGGCAGGCCGCCTACCCGACGACGGCCGGTGCCTGGACCGTCGTCCGCGTCGCCGACCAGCGGCCGATCGGCCTGGTGACCATCGGCGCCGACCATAGGTGCGAGGGACGCGTCGAACTCTCCTGCCAGCTGCTCCCCGCAGCCTGGGGCGAAGGCCTGGGCAGGGAGGCCGTTGCGGCGGCCGTCAGCTGGTGGACGGACGCCGTCCCCGGCGGTGGCCCGCTGGTCGCGGTCACGCAGAAGGCCAACCGCGCCTCGTGCCGCATGCTGGAGGCGATCGGCATGACCGTCGTCGACGAGCTCGAGGAGCACGGTGCGCGCCAGTGTCTCTACCCCCCGCGGGCGACCAGGACGACAGTGACCTGCGCTGGTTGCGCCTGCTTGCCGCGCGGCGGGACGCCGTCGAGCGTCGCCGAGGCGCCCAGGCCCGCGCGACCGCGGCCGGCCAGGACCTTCCCGAGGACCTCTCGGCGCTCACCCCAGAGGAACTGGCCCGTCTGTGCCCTGCCCGCCACGGTGCCTATGTCCGAGTTGTTCGACGCGGTCGACGCGCTGGTCGCGTCCCGTGCCGTGCTGCCGCCGCCGGCGGAACGCAAGCGGCTGCGTGCCGCGCACGGCCTGACGATCGACGAAGTGGCCACCGCGTTGAAGGTGCGTCGGGCCACGGTGTCCGGCTGGGAGTCCGGCAAGACTGAGCCCCGCCCGCCGGAGCGCGACGCCTACGCCCGGCTGCTGGACAAGCTCGCGGAGCTCTACCCCGCCCCGGCCGACGCGCCTGTGCAGGACGCCGCGGTGCCGGCCACGTTCACCGGCGCGCCCGCCCCGGCGGAAACGCGGACTCTGTCCACAGGGCAGGCGCCCGAGGCTGCGGACATGACTGCAACCGAGAACACCCAGCCCCCTGCCCCTGCTCCCGTCGTTGCTGCTCCGGTGGCCGCGCCGCGTCCGGCGCGCACCACCAGGTCGACGTCGTCGACGTTGCGCCGCCCGGGTGCGAAGAAGGCGGCCCCGGCCAGCACCCCGGCGGGCGGTACCGACCCGCGGTTCGAGAACGGCCCGCTGGCGGTCGTCGATGTCGAGGACGGCAAGGTGCTGGCGTACTGCGTCGGCGGTCTGGTCCTGGACGTACCCGCCAAGTCCCTTCCGTCCCTGGTGGACTGGACGCTCAAGGAAGCGAAGCTCGGTCAGCCGAAGCTGTCCGGGCCGGGCAAGGACGCCGACCCGCTGATCGTGCTCACCGAGGCCGCCCTGGAGCGCTACGGCCTGCCTGTCACGCTCGCGGAGGAGGAGAAGCACGCCGGGCGGATCCCGGAGGGCCACAAGGTCATCAAGCAGCTCGCGCGTGCGGAGTGGAAGCTGACCAAGCGCGGGTTCGGGCCGTGGGCGCGGATCTACCGCCCCGCCATCGGTTCGGAGCGGGCCTGTGTGCAGCTGTGCATCCCGTCCTGGAACGCGCTGGACACGCGGCACTGGGGTGAGGCTGGGCAGCTTCCGCCGGCGGAGCTCGCCCGCGTGCTGGGCGTCTACGCCTCTCGGGTGATGACGCCGCGCGGTTCGACCGCGGTGACCGGCCTGGAGCTGATGACCGCGCTGCACCCGCCGACCCGGGCCTCCGAGCCCGACGCGGCGGGGAAGCGGCACTCCGAGCACAACCCCGGCTCGCTCGGCAAGGACGCCATCGACCCGATGAACTGGCCCCCGTGCGAGGTCCCCGACGGCCACCCCGTCCTCAAGGACCTGCCCCGATTCCACGTCCGCGGCCCCGGCGAGAAGCTGTTCGAGGAGGCGTACGACTGGGCACGGCCGATGACGGATGCCGAGTGCACCCTGCGGCACCTGGTCGGCATCGACGTCAACATGGCCTTCGCCGCCGGCGCGAACGGCCTGACCGTCGGCCTCGGCGAGGCGACGCACGTCACGAACCCGGTATTCGACCCGAAGCTGCCCGGCTCGTGGCTCGTGGACCTGTCCCACGTCGACCTGTCGAAGGTGAAGGTCGGCAAGGAGTGGGTGGAGCTGGACGGCTCACTGCTGCCCTCTCCGTTCACGCCGAAGGGCGAGCGCCCGGACGGGCCGGCCTGGTACGCGACGCCCACCGTCGCGTACGCGACGGAGCTCGGCTACGAGGTGCGCCCGATCGAGGCGTGGGTCCGGTACGACAACGGCCGCTACCTGGACGGCTGGTACAACCGGCTCCGTGACGCCTACCTCGCCACGATGGCCGACCTCGGCGTGCACACCGACATGGAGCCGGCCGACTTCCTCGCCGCGATGGACGGCTACAAGGACCGCGACCCGGAGCTGGGACTCGTCGTCTCGGCGATCAAGGCGACGGTCAAGGGCGGCCTGGGCAAGCTGCGCGAGCGCCCGCGCGGCGAGGGCTGGCGACCCGGGCAGCCGTGGCGCGCCCTGTCCCGCCCGACCTGGCGGCCGGACATCCGGGCGGCCGTCATCTCCCGCACCCGGATCAACCTGCACCGCAAGATCGTCAAGCACGCCGCCTTCACCGGGCAGTGCCCCGTCGCGATCCTGTCGGACTGCGTCGTCTATGCAGCCGACGGCACGTCGCCACTGGACTTCTTGCCCTACCGGGAGGGCAAGCCGCTGCCCGGCGGCTTCAAGCTCGGCATCAACCCCGGCCTGGTCAAGCACGAGGGCACCCAGACCGTCCTGTGGGGCGAGGAGGTCCGGGAGCGGTTCGACGCGCTGGAGCTCAACCTCGCCCGGTACATCAAGGACGGCACCGTCACCGACGTCGACAACGGAGAGTAGGAGTAGGCCGCGATGAGCCTGTTCGGGGACGGCCTGGAGGCCGCGGTGCAGGAGGCGTTCACCCGCCCGGCACCAAAGAGCGCGGGTGCGCAGATGCGGTACCTGGTCAAGCAGCTCAAGGGCACCAAGGCGGTCGCCCAGATGCTGCGGATCTCCCAGCGCACCGTCGAACGGTACGTGAAGGACCAGATCAAGAAGCCGCGCCCCGACCTCGCCGCGCGCCTGGAGCGCGAGGTGAAGAAGCGGTGGCAGCCGCAGATCCGCGCCAAGGCCCGGCAGAAGGCTGCGACGACCGGCGGCATCGTCATCGACACCCGCGCCCGCCTCGGCTACACCGCGCCGATCGGGTCGACGGACCAGGACCGCATCCGGCACCTGACCGTCGCCCTCCCGCCGCAGTACGCCGCCCGCCTCTTCGACGCCCAGGAGGCCGGAGCCAGCGACCAGCAGCTCAAGGAGATCGCCGCCGAAGCGCTCAAGGAGGTGTACTTCCAGGACAACGGCCGCCGCGCCGGCCAGCTCGAGGAAGTCCGCTTCGCCGACATCGAGCACCTGGAGTTCGACCTGTAGCAGCCGCGCCTGCGAGCCCGGACCTGTCGCTCCGGGCTCGCTCGCATATCCGCGGGAAAACAGATGCTCATGCAAGCGATACCGTGCTAAACCCACGTCCTACTCCGGAGGCGGCGTCACCAGCTTCGTAGCGCTGGGGTCGACGTCCGCTGCACAGGTCAGGGTCGGCAGGTCGCGGTCGAGCAGGCCGTTCATTTCGATGGCCGCCCGGCTGAGGAGGTGGGCAGCCTGTACGGACTGGCCGTCGGCGACGGCGGCGTAGAACCGGGCAGCATAGGTGATGGCGTCGACGTCGCCGATGGTGTCGGACATTCCGATGAAGGCGTCCTGCGGGTCGCGAGTGGCCTTCTCCCGGGCCACGACGCAAAGACGCCTCGATGGCGGCGAGCACTTCGGTGATGAGGGGAGATATTGACCGGGATGCGAGCTCTGGCCGGCCCCGCGAAGAGGGGGTCCATCCCGAGGTAAGTCAGAGTGCCCCCTGCCGGAGTGCACCGGCTGCCTCCCTCCTCCCGATGCAGCGGCTGCTGCTGCCGTGACAGGAGTCACATGCTGTATGGGCATTACATGTTGAACCTCCCGGACTGTCACCGTTGCTGCTTGCTTAAGCAACGTCATAGGAAGGGAGGCGGCGCGACACAACATCAAGTCGTCGGAAGGACTCAGACTTGTCTGTCGATTTACGACGTAGACGCACTCTGTCCCAGATTGCCATCGCGGCGGTGCTGCTGACCGGTGTGCCACTTACGGTCGCTTCCGGAAATGTCCTCGGTGCCGGCAGCGATGCAGCACCCGCTGCGGCCGCGGTTCCGGTCGATGCCGGGGAAGTGCCAACGGCCCGGATCGAGGCCCGCCGTACTGGTCAGCCTGTTGAACTGGTCAGTCAGCGCACAGAGACTTCTCGCACCTACGCCAATCCGGACGGCAGCTTCACCTCCGAGATTTCTGCTGGGCCAGAGCGCGTCAAGCGCAACGGCACCTGGCACACGATCGACGCCTCCCTGACTGAGCGCAATGACATGCTCGTCTCGAAGGTTCACCCGCATGACCTTCGGCTGAACGCCGGCGGCGGAGCACCGCCGAAGTCGCTGAAGGCGGCCCAGGCCGCCGGACCGCGTGACCTGGCGAGCATGGGGTCCGGAAGTCAGCGGATCACCCTGCAGTGGAAGGGCGGCCTGCCAGAGCCGCAGCTCGAGGGAAGCAAGGCCACCTATCGCAATGCCCTCCCGGGTGCCGACGTGATCGTTGAGGCGACGCAGACCGGGTTCGAGCAGTTTGTCATGCTGCGTGAGCGGCCGTCAGGTGGCTACAGCTACACGCTGCCGCTGAAGACGGCGGGGCTGCAGGCTGAGGAGCAGAATGACGGTTCCGTTGTCTTCACTGACGCTGCCGGCAGGCAGCGGGCCGTGATGCCTGCCCCGGTCATGTGGGACGCGTCCGTCGACGAGCGGTCCGGGCTGCCCGCCAACCGCCACCGCGTCGACATGGACGTCGTGCCCACGGGCAAGAACACCGTGGATCTCGTCATCAGGCCCGACGAGGGTTGGCTGACCGACCCGGCGACGCAGTATCCGGTGACCATCGACCCCTCCACGTCGGCCCTGTCGAACACGTTTGACACGTACGTGCAGCAGGGCGAGACCGGGGACTGGTCCACCGATACGGAGCTGGATTTCGGGAACCCCGGCACTACCAACAGCGACGGCACGCCGCGCACCGCACGGTCGTTCATCCACTGGAACACCACACCGATCCAGGACGCCCTGATTTCCTCGGCGAAGCTGGAGCTGTACAACTTCCACTCGGGAAACACCGACTGCCTCAACTACGGCTGGTCTGTGTGGGCCACCGGGGCCGCCTCCACCTCCTCGCGATGGACGAACCAGCCGTCGTGGATTGATCAGTACGCCACCTCTACCCAGACCAAGGGCAACCCGAGCTGCGGCGCCGACGGCTGGATCAGCGCCGACGTGACGAACCTGGTGCAGGTCTGGGCCTCGGACAAGGTCGCCACCGGCCACATGGGGCTGCGCGCCACAACCGCCGATGCCAGGGCATGGAAGCGCGTCAACTCCGCCAACAACACGGCGAACCGCCCAAAGCTGACGGTCAACTACAACTACCGGCCCGGCAACGGGCACGACACCCAGGCCGGGCCGCCGTATGTGAAGAACTCCTCTGGGGTGTGGGTGGTCGACACCGACCAGCCGTTCCTGCGCGCGACGTTCGATGACGCCGACGGTGACATGGTCAACGGGACCTTCGACATCCGGGATGCCGTGACCAAGGAGAAGGTCGGTGACTACCTCGTCTCCGACTGGACCGCCGCAGGGCAACCGACCAGCGTGTGGGTACCGGCTGATCTGCTCACCAACGGCAGAACCTACGAGTTCCGCGCCTCGGCCTACGACGGTACGCACTACGACACCGGCTGGACGCCATGGACGAAGTTCACCGTCGATGAGGAAGTCCCCGGTGGCGGAGACGGCCCCACTGACCGGCCGAGCCCGACCGGCGGCCCCAGCTGACCCCCGACGCCTGCTCTCCTGAAAGGGCACCCCGCATGCGTATCAGACGTGCCGCCACGGCTGCGGTGCTTTGTGCAGTCGGCCTGACCGGCCTGGCCCCGGCCGCCGCGACAGCCGAGGAATCCCGCCACTCCGGATCCGTGTCCGAGTCGGCGAAGCTGGACCCGGACAGCGATACCTCCGGGCAGATGGTGTGGGAGCGGTTCGGTTCCGCCGGCGACATACCGGCCGACAGAATCGGCGAGACGTTCTCCGCCAAGCGGCTCGATGCCGCCCGGGCCGCCAACGCCCAACCAAATACGGTGACTCCGCAGTCCTCCACCAGCCATCCCACAGCGGAGCGCGAGAAACACTTAGCCCGCGCGCTCGGCCAGAGGTACATCGCTGACGGCAGCGAGACGCGTAGCGAACAGCTCGGCAAGTTCCGCTCGGACGCCGTGGGCACCACGGCCAACGGGATCATTGAGTTCGACAAGTGTGAAGCCGATCCTGCGGGCCAGGCCCAGGACAAGAACAGCCCCGGTCACGTGATCGACCACTTCAACTTCTGCCGCTGGGGCTACAACCAGGTCACCAAGCTTGATGGAAAAGGGCGTATCGAGGGATACGTCCGCTTCAAGGAAATCGAAGTCGGCGAGGGAGCGAAAGGCACCCGGACCGGCAGGATTCACATCAAGACCAAGGACGTCGACGGGTTCGGGATCTACTCCGAATTCTCCGGCACTCGCATGAAGATCCAGCCTTCGCTGAAGGGCGACATCAACCACCTCGGCGAATGCGGCAACAACAACCTCGTCGACTTCGGCGGCGGCAAGGACTCCTTCACCCGCGAGCTCTCAGGGTGGGAAGACCAGTACATCTACTACGAGATCACCTCGGACGAGACCAAAGCCGACCAGTCCCGTGTGGACAAGGTCTCCTACTGCCAGTTCGAGACCCACTACAAGGTGCTGTCCGCCAAGGGCAACACACCCTGGTCGTACGTCAGCCCCACCGGCGGCATGCGCTTCGACTCCGCCACGTACATGGGCAGCGACATCCAGTACGGGCACAAGGGCGCCATCTTCAACCGCGTTACGCCGGTGTTCTCCTACGACCGGGCCGACGCAAGCGTCGAGAGCGTCGCAGAACACATCTTTGACGCGCTGTATGCGCCACAGCTGACCTATCCGCAAAAGAACGACAAGGACATCCCCGGAAACATCTGGAACGGGGAGTGGCAGCCCCTGCACCGCAATGTCAAGACAGGCACCTGGGGCACGTTCTCACCGGACTCCGACGCCATCGCCGCCGCCAACGAGAGAGCCAAGGACAGCGCGTGCGCCGGCCTGACGCGCCCCGCCGACCACGACTGCGACGAGTTCCCCTTCGCCTCCACCAAGGAGGGTGCAGGCGTAGGTGACGGGAACTTCTCCGTCCGCATGGTCCCCGCCACGGAGAACCGCAGCGCCGGCGGAAAGCTGTCCGCCTGGTACAGCAAGGACCGCATCCTGGACGGCGACCCCTACGGCATCTTCGTCAACTAACCCACCCCGACCGGTGGCACGCCCTGCGTGCCACCGGTCAACCCACCCAGTTTGCCGGACGCTGCCCGCTCTCATCCACCGGAGGTTGAGACCGGGACTGCGTGTGCGAGGTGACGGCATGCCGTGAGCCGGTGGGCACGAACTCGACCAGGTAGTCCTCGAGCCCCGTTTTCGGCGTGACGCCACGCAGCTCGCCGTAGAAACGCTCTTGGGCGCTCTCCCCGCCCTTGCACCACACGTGCATCGTGTACGTGGTGTTCGGCTTTAGACGGAAGCCGATACTCCCGCCCGCGTTGGGCGTATCGAGCACCATCTTCCCCAGATGGCTGTTGAAGGGCCAGCTTCCGACCAGCACGAACCCCTCACCCACACGCTCTGACGTGCGGTCGCTGATCTGGAGCGTGAGCGTGGCGTCGTGCTCCTGAGCGTTACTGATGAACAGGGCGGTGCCGTCCGCGACATGCACTGCACCGGCCGGTCCCATCGGCAGGTCCGTCCACACCACCGGGCTGCCCTCAGCAGTGAGCCCGAACAGGGACCGTTCGATGTGGACCGTCGTCGTCATGCGAACCTCATCAGACATGACCATCACACTAACCTCGCGCTTTCATGAAGCGGGCTGTCCGGTAGGCGGTCAGGTAAGCGAAAAGTGCCTCTGACCAGCGAGAATGAGGATTGCTGAGGTCCTTGTTCCCGCTCCTGTCGGAGGCACTTTCCAGGTGAAGCAGCCTACCGGTTCCTACCCCCATGTCCGTGTCCAGGATGACGGCCGAGCCGTGGTCTCCCAGGCCGGGTCGGTCCTGCTGGTCGAAACGGTCCGCAAGACCGGTCTGGATCAGGCGATGTCGCAGGTGCTGGCGCCATGGCGCAAACCGCGGGCCGTCCACGACCCGGGCAAGGTCCTGCTGGACCTCGCCCTGGCGGTCGCGTTGGGCGGGGACTGCCTCGCGGACGTCGCGATGCTGCGGTGTGAGCCGGCCCTCTTCGGCCCGGTCGCCTCCGACCCGACCGTCTCCCGCCTGATCGACACCCTCGCGGCCTCCGGTGAGAAAGCCTTGCAGGCCATCCGATCCGCACGGTCCGAAATCCGGAAGCGTGTCTGGTCGTTGGCCGGTGAGAATGCCCCGGACGCCGACGGACAGGTCACGGTCGACCTCGACGGCGTCCTGGTGATCGCGCACTCCGACAAGGAGGATGCGGCCGCGACCTGGAAGAAGACCTACGGCCATCACCCCCTGACGGCCTTCGTCGACCACGGCCCGGGCGGAACCGGAGAGCCAGTCGCCGCCCTGCTCAGACCGGGAAACGCGGGCTCGAACACGGCCGCCGATCACATCACCACCGCCCACCTCGCCCTGGCCCAGCTGCCGAAGAAGTACCGGCGCGGGCGGCAGACCCTCATCCGCTGCGATTCCGCCGGCGGCACCCACGATTTCGTGTCCTGGCTCGCGAAGCGAGGACGCTGGCTGTCCTACTCGGTCGGCATGGTGATCACCGAGGTCATCCACAGCCACGTCCTCAAGATCCCGGCACCGGCCTGGACCCCGGCCATCGAAACGGACGGCGAGGTCCGCGACGGCGCCTGGGTCGCCGAACTCACCGGTGACCTGCTCACGGGCTGGCCGAAAGGGATGCGGCTGATCGTCCGCAAGGAACGACCGCATCCCGGTGCCCAGTTGAGGATCGCCGACGCGGACGGCATGCGGATCACCTGTTTCGCCACCAACACCCCTGACCGGCCGATCACCGAGCTCGAGCTCCGCCACCGCCTGCGGGCCCGGGCCGAGGACCGCATCCGGGCCGCCCGCGCGACCGGACTGCGCAACCTGCCCCTGCACCACACCGCCCAGAACAAGGTCTGGCTGGAGATCGTCCAGATCGCGCTCGATCTGCTGGCCTGGATGCCCATGCTCGCCCTGACCGGCCAGGCCCGGCTCTTCGAGCCCCGCCGGCTGCGGTCCCGCCTGTCTCCGCGGCCGGCCGGCTCGTCACCACCGGCCGGCGCCGCATCCTCCGCCTCGCCCGCCACTGGCCCTGGACCCACGAGATCACCGCCGCACTCGAACGACTTGCGCTCCTGCCCAACCCCGGCTGACCAGCGGATCCGCCCGCCCCTACGAGAAGAGGACCCAGCCCGGAGCAGTGGAACCCGGCGCCCACCCGAGGCGACACCCGGGCCGTCGGCATGCCCGCCAACAGCCACCGAAAGCGAAACGGTCCACCGACTCCGTCGGCGGACCGTCATGCAAGATCGAGGTTAACGACGACTCCATCGAGACCAGGGACCGCGTCGCCGGGCTGATGGTCCTGCTCTATGGCCAGTACCCCGCGAGGACCTGCCGACTGACCACGGCACACGTCATCCACGACGAGAACGGCGTCGCCCTCCGCCTCAACCGGACTCCCCTGAGGCTGCCACCACCGCTCGACGGCCACCTGGTCCTCCAGCTCGTCGACATCGCCAACGATCACCAGCACACCGTGATGTCGAACGACCTCAACGCACCCTGGCTCTTTCCGACTCAGAGGCCCGGCAAGGCACTGGGCAGCAAACAACTCAGCCGGCGCCTCCGCAAGATCGGACTCCCTGCCGAAGCCGGACGATGCGCGGCCCTGCTTGATCTCTGCACACAGATGCCGCCAGCAGTCCTTCAGCGGCTGCTCGGCATCAGCCCCACAGCTGCCGAACGCTGGGCCGCCGGGGCCGTCAGGTCCGCATACGCAGCCGAGGTGGCCCGCCGATCAGACAGCTGAGACCGATTACGCAGGAAGGAGCTGGACGATCCCCACCCACGGAAAGTCGTGAGCTGCCCCCGGTTTCGTGGAGTCCCTGAAGCCAGGCTTATGATCCTGGCCCGAAGGAGAACCACGAGCAGTGCCAGCACCACGTAAGTACCCGGACGAGCTCCGCGAGCGGGCCGTGCGCGAGGTCCGCACCACCGGCCGTCCGATCGCACATGTCGCGAAGGATCTGGGCATCCACAAGGAGGCCCTGCGCGGCTGGGTCCGCCAGGCTGAGGCGGACAGCGGTGAACGCGATGACCGGCTGACCAGCGTCGAGCGGGAAGAGCTGAAGCAACTCCGCAAAGAAGTAGCGGAGTTGAGACGAGCGAACGAGATCCTCAAAGCGGCGAGTGCGCTTTTTGCCCAGGAGCTCGACCGTCCCCGGACGAGGCCGACCAGGTGATCGACAGCCTGAAAGACAGCGGCTTCGGGGTCGGGCCCGTATGCCGGGTGCTCGGCTGGTCCGAGTCGGCTTACTACGCCCGCAAGAAGCGGCCGAAGTCGTCCCGCCGGCTGCGGGACGAGCAGCTCATGCCCCTGATCGAGCAGGTCCATGCCGAGTCGGGCGGCACCTATGGCGCCCGCCGGATCACCCGCGCGCTGCGGCGCAGGGGCGTCGATGTGGCCCGCTGCACGGTCGAACGGCTGATGCGTGAGCTGGGCCTGGAGGGCGTCATCCGCGGTCAACGCCGCAGGACCACCGTGCCCGAGCCGCTGGCGCCCCGCCCGCCGGACCTGGTCGACCGCGACTTCACTGCCTCCCGCCCCGACCAGCTATGGGTGGCGGACATGACGTATGTCCGCACGTGGTCGGGCTGGGCATACGTGGCGTTCGTCCTGGACGTGTACTCGCGGATGATCGTGGGCTGGCAGGTCGCGAACCACATGCGGACCGAACTCCCGCTGGATGCACTGGAGATGGCGCTGTGGAGACGGAGGATCAAGAAGGACTCCGGCCTCATTCATCACAGCGACCGCGGGTCGCAATACGTGTCAATTCGGTACACCGACCGGCTCGCCGACTTCGGCGCCTCCGCGTCGGTCGGCTCCGTCGCGGACAGCTATGGCAACGCGATGGCCGAGGCCCTGAACGGCACCTTCAAGGCCGAGCTGATCGAGATGCAAGGTCCCTGGAACGACGTCGACCAGGTCGAGCGGGCGATCTTCCAGTGGGTCACGTGGTACAACGAAGAGCGTCTGCACTCCGCGCTCGACTACGTGCCGCCGGCCGAGTACGAGGAAGCTTTCTGGCGGAGCCAGGAGCAAGCCCCGCAGTCCGCTTGAAACAAGATCACCGGACTCTACGAAACTCGGGGCAGTTCAACCCGTCGTCACCACCGACTACGGGCCAGACCCAACTTAACGGCTGATCTTGGTTGTTGAGTTGACACACCCGGTCCAACCCGTCAGGCGGACTTCTGCCGCCGTTCCAGCTTGCCGGCGGCCTCCCGGCGGCGGGGGTCCGTTACGTCCACCGAGGTTCCGGGGCCCTCACCGGGCTCGTCGGCCCAGTTCCGCAGCTTGGCCACGAGCGCTGTCAGCTGCTGGTCACCCGGCGGTACATCGATGGAGAACAGGGCCTCATACGGGTACTCGTCGTCGCCGCCCCACCGCACCACACCGTTGCACTCGGCGAGGATGTCGCGGATCACTGTCATTTCGTGCGCGAAGAAGCCCCCCCCTGCCCCCGGGCGGGTAGGAGCCGGGCCGGATCGCCACGGCGGTGCCGGAGGCCTGATTCCCCTCGGCCTGCTTGAGGTTCACCCGGGACGGTGCGTGCCAGCCGGTCACGTCTCCCTCGCGGAGTTCGTCGATCTCGTAGTGGAAGCGGCGGATGACGTGCACGAGGACGGTCTCCACGTCGCCGATGCGCACGTCCACGTCGAAGCCGGTGCCGGGCACCGGCCGCGTCCATACCGTGGAGACATCATTGGCTTTTTCCTCGAGTGCCCAGCCGTTGGGTGATGTTGGGCGTCGGCGGGTCTCGCCCGATCCGGGTCTCTCGGCGGCCGCTGCCACTGCGGGCAGGGACAGCAGAGAGCCACCCACCAGGGAGGCCGCGCCGAGGACTGCGGTGCGCTTGACAACACCGCGTCGCGTCATGCCGGTCATGCTAAATGTCATGCCCATGATCTCTTTCGGTCATAAGGTCGGAGGAGCAGCCGGTCCCGGTCACTGGCTACGGATGAGCCTGTAATACTTCTCCAACGCCCGGTACAGGCCGATGAGTTCACGGCCGTACTCATCGGCGTCCGGGCCTGTGCCGTTGTAACGGGCGAGGATTTGCTGCAGGTCGGCTTCACTGGTGTCCAACCCGGGTCTGGGCTTGCCGATCTGGTAAGCGTTGTAGATCGTGAGGTAGGTCGCCGTCTTGATGTTGTACTCCGGATCCTCGTGGAGCTGGGTCCACACCGATTTGAGATCCCTCGACTTGTCCAGGATCGGGCCGCTGATGACGCCCTGCCGGACGCAGTAGTTCCTGGCTTCGATCGCCACCCAGCCGAAGATCTGGCCCCATCCGGTGCTGCAGTCGTCCTCCAAGCCGGCCTCCAAGCTGGCCTTCACCCTTGTGTCGGCTGCGAAGTCGAGCGGGTTGTACTTGCGCAGCTCCCACAGCACCGGAGCCTGGATCAACGCCTTGCGCAGCCTGAGTCTCCGGGCTAGCGCGGTGAACAGCCAGTCTGCGCCGACAACCAGCTCGAACGCCTTGGTGTTGGAGATGCCTCCGAAGGTCGCCCAGTCATCGTCTCCCCACCCGTCGCCTCCGGTCTCGGGTACCCCTATGGACTCCAGGTACGACCGCACCTCCTGGAGCATGGCGTCGCGGTAGGCCGTGTCGAAGGTGACGTCCTTCCCCACGGCGTACGAGGGAGGGTCGAAGCTGTCCTGCCCGAGGTCTCGTCCGGATGCGATGTTCTTGTCGATCTCGATGGCACCCGATCCGGACCCGACGGAAATGGTGGCGATCTGGTCGAACGCCCAGTTCCTCGGCAGCGGGTAACCCAGGTTTCCGGAGAAACCGCTGGACATGTCGGAGACGAAACTGGCGTCGGCGTATCCGGCCTCGCTCAACCGGGAGCACACGTTACGCGGCCCGTAGATGCCGACCCGGTAGGCGGATTCCTGCATGGACCGGTAGACACCCCTGAAGTGCGGGATGATGTTGGACGTCACCTCGTGATCCAGCGCGTCGTAGTCGACGGCGAAATAGATGCGGGTACCGTTCTTGAAGCCATGGCTGCTGGCCCAGTCGATCGCGGCGTGAGCGTCATAAACGCCCTGGTTGTAGTTGAAGTAGTCCGTCTGGCTGCCGGTGGTCTGGTAGATCGGAAAGCAGCTCAGGCCATGCGCAGCGATCGTCTCCAACTCACCGGACTTGATCACCTTGTCCAGTGAGGAGCCCGCCACATTGCACAGGTAACGGCCGACAAACAAGTAGCCGGCGGACCGGAGGGACTGGGCCCGAGCCGGGGTGATGGTGGTGACGCAGTCGCAGGCGGTGCCGGAGCGGGACTGGTCGCCGTAGGAGATCAGCAGCGACGCCCAGGTGGGGTAGTCCGCGTCTCCGTGCGGGGTGAGCCCGACGAAATCCTGGAAGTCAAACACATATGAGGACAGATCAGACGTGTACGTACTGCTGAACTGAACATAGGGCCGCTGGTTGAGGACCATCGCGGCGGTGAACAGGGACACCCAGGTGCCCGTGCTGCCGACCGTGAGAGTGCGTTGCCGGAGACCCGCCTGGGTACCGGGGCCGAAGACGCCGTTGGCCGTCCCGTCGGCCATGCCGAGTTCGTACTGGATGGCGAAGATCATGGACTTGGCCACGTCACGGGAGTGGTGACCGTCACAGGGGATGATGAAGAAGTCCTGGCGCTGGATGTATCGCCCGTTGAGCCACCGCTGGATCGACCGGATATCCTCGCGGCCGGGTCTGGCCCCATAGCTGACGAGGACGTAGGGGTCCATGTTGAGGAGCGCCTTGAAGACCTTCGGGGTCAGGTCGGAGCCGGGATAGACGCCGTCGACCCCCATGTCCCGCTTGAGCTTGATGACGCCGGCCTGCACGCGCTCGTTGTAGATGCCGTCGATCTCGCCACCGTCGTAGCCCTTGCAGTACATGGCGGACTGAATGATGCGGCAGAAGTTCGCCGACGGGACGGTGACGCTGTTGAGGCGAGGGTACTTCTGGGTCAGGGTGCGCAGGGTGGTGGGACCGAACGAATCCGACATCGGGCTGATGTCCAGTTCCCACTGGAGCGCCCTGGTGAGCGCGTACATGGTGCTCCACCCGGTGCGACCGTTCTCCTCCACGGTCACACCGATCTTGTCGCCGTAGGTCTGGTTGACGAACCTCTGGGCGCGCAGGACCAACTCGTCTGCCATGTGGGTGCGTTCCTTCGTTGATGGGGTGCAGGCGTGAAGACGCGGGAGTGCCTCGGAGTTGTGTGGTGCCGACCGGGCGTGTTTCGAAAGCCTCACCTGCCCCTCGACGCCTGGCACGCTCCCCCAAGCCCTGCGAGCAAGGAAGGGGCCTCAGCCGCGTTGCCGGGATCGCCCGCGTACGCCCAGTACGGAGGCGGTCCTCCGCCTTGCGACCGCACGCACCGAATACCGCGAGGCCCGTCCTCCGGACGGACGGCTCCACATTCGAAACACGCCCTGGTACCGCATCGAGCAACGTTGTTGCCCCTGCCGCTCACCGGTGGCCGCGTCCCTTCGACGGGGCGGTCACGGAGGAGAGGTGGACGCAGAGCAATCGGTGCGGTGCGAAGACCCTTACTCCCAGCCGCCGTGGTGGGAATCGGCCTGGAGTGTCCCGGCGGGCTGGGGGTAAAGGGGCTCCGGTGACTGCACCACCATCCCATGCGTCCCGGGGAGTACCTCATCCTCGGCGAGCCGCTGGCGCTGACCGTCCGCACCGGCCTGTTCAGGAGCCGGTACGTCGCGAGCGCGGTCGAACTCATCAGGGACAAGCGCTCTGTGGCTGCTTCCCTCCCACGTCACCGTGGAAGAGCAGTGGGACCAACTCCAGCAATATTCAGCCGGTTGACAGTAATTCGACCTCGCCGGCGTCCCAAACCCTCCGGATTTCCTCGCCCCCGGGTCCACTCTGGCCGAGGGCCGTGGTGCCGTGCACGTGGGCGAGGCATCGACCCCAGCCGGCATCGTTCGCAACAAGGCAAACGTTGCCTGATGCGGCATCAGCAGTACTTGAGCCCGGGAATGGGTCCGTTGTTGACACCACCGCTGATCCAGACGACGGGAAGCCAGACCCGCTTGTTGCCACTGTCGTCGTCCGTCATAGCCCAGTAGTAGTTGTAGTAGCTGCCGTACCGGAACTCGTGCCCCCGGGTCTGGCAGTAGAAGTAGTTCGTGCCCGCGTACAGGATTCCGGCCGAATCGCCGGTGCAGCTGTCGGTCCGCTGGGTGGTGGTGCACGGCCAGGTGGAAGCCGTCTTCCACACATGGCAGTTGTACTTCCCACCGCCGATCGACGTGCAGCCGGATGCCGATGTGGCGGCCTGGGCGTTGCTGCCCAGGCCGAACAGCGTGGCTGCCGCGATCATGGCAGCCGACGATACGAAGGTGATGACTCGCTGCAGAGCCATGTGATCCCCCCTGAGTGTGATGCGGTCATAGAACGACTCCGCGCACCGACCATCGCTCAAGAGGTACCTTGACGCACTCGAGCGGAGACGGGTCGGTTCTGCGGTGGCCAGTTCGACTGGCCAGGCGCTTTCAGAGGTTCACACGGCGAGGCGGTGGATGTCATGCGGTGATCGATGAGAAATGCGGCGTGTTCGATAAGCTTCTCTCCATGGTTGCAGGTGAGACGGTTGTGGAGCCCATCGGCGCGATCACGGTGGCGGAGCCGAGCGTTCACCAGCTGCGGTTGTTCCTGGTGTTGAGTGAGGAGTTGCATTTCGGCCGTGCTGCGGCGCGGTTGTTCATCACACAGTCCGCCTTGAGTCAGCAGATTCGCAGCCTCGAGAAGCGTCTTAAAGTGGCTCTTTTCGAGCGTTCCAGCCGGGCGGTCGCCCTCACCTCGGCCGGCCGGGCGCTGTTACCCGACGTCAGGGCGGCGGTCGAGGCGATGGAGCGGCTGCGCTGGGCGGCAAACGCGCAGGGGCGTCATCTCTCCGGGCTGGTGAGAGTGGGCACCATCGGTGCGGAGGCGGCCATGCCGCACACGCGTGCCGTGCTCCAGGCGCTGCGCCGTGAGCATCCCCGGCTGGAGATACAGCTCCTCGGCCTGAATTTCGTCGATCAGCTGGGCGCCCTGTACCGGCGGGAGGCAGACGTGGTCTTCCTGCGGCCGCCGGTGCCGGACGATATCGAGCTGCACCACCTGGCGACCGAGCCCCGGGTGGCCTGCCTGCCCAGCGGTGATCCGCTGGCGGCCCTGCCCCGGCTCGCCCTGGCTCAGCTCGCCGGGTATCCGGTGGTGGACGTCCCCGCCCGGATACCGCGGGTGTGGTGGGACTTTTGGGCGGTGGACCCGCGTCCCGACGGCACCGCGGTGCGGTACGGGCCGGTCGCCCCGGACCTGGAGGCGCTGCTGCACAGCGTGGCGCAGGGTGAGGCCATGGCGTTCCTGCCGGCCGCCGCCCGCGACTTCTTCCGCCGTCCCGGGGTCGGCTACGTCGACGTGGACGGTCTTGCTCCCTGTACCTCGGCCCTGGCCTGGCTGGCCGACCACCGCGACCACCCCGGCGTCGCCGCGGTACGGCGGGCGGCACGGTCGGTTGTGCACCGCCGCACCCACCCGTGACCCTGACCGGCACCGTCCGGCGCGTCCGCCACGGCCCGTGGCGGACGCCGCCGCGGACGCAGGCCACGCTCGGGGCCTCGGCGGCGATATTCCGCGGCCGCCGCTCGGTGGTGCCGGTGTCCTGGGCGTCGAAGAGGCGTGCTGCGTGGTGGGGTGGCAGGGCGAGGGTGAGGTGGCGGAGGCGGGCGTCGTCGGTGGTGCCGGGCGCGGCGGCGAAGCCGAAGCGGGCGCGGGTGTCGGTTATTCGTGCGGTTGAGACATTCTTGGTAGGGATGCGGCATCCCAGATCACAGGCTTGTCGTGGAGGGGCCTCGGGATCCCATACATCCCATCAGGGCGGGTCAGCCACACATACGGCCCAACCTCATTTTCTATGAGCACAGTTGAGATGTTGCATTTCATGGTGACGGGTGTGTCTCAACTGTACGGATAATGGCTTGGGATTGGGCTCCTAAGGCGGGAAGTTGATCTTGCTTGGGGGAGGGTGGGGAGCCGCTGGGAGAGAGGCCGGCGGAGGAGTCGCCAGGGTTGCCTTCTTTGCTGCGTACGAAATCCCGGTGGCGATGCGCCATCGGCTGCAAGGACATGCGCGGGACTCCTACCAGGTGGCCCTGGATGTCTTCGACGGGCAGGCAGTGGCCCAGATGCTCACCCAGGGCGACCTGATCTGGATCGCCCAGCGGTTTCTGGACCTGCCCTCGGCCATGATCCCGGACGAGCCGGCCCAGGCGCAGCCGCACTGGTACCGCGCCACCCTGACCGCCGTGCGGGAGCGGGCGGGAAAGCGGCTCACCCCCGGGGCCCTGTCCGAGGTGCGCGACGGTTTGCGGCACGCAGTGCTCGACGACGAAGCCCGGGTGGATCTGCCCGAGTGGGTCGATTCCGCACCGCGACCTGCTCAACGACACACCGCATGAAAACGGGAGCCTGCTCCCCCCCAGCCACGTGAGAGACGACCGTGCGAACAGACAGGCTCGGTGGCAGCGGCGCCGGGCTGTCTGATCGGCCTCCTGCCATAAGCGCCGGCGCTGATGGCGCAGGGGCCCCGGCACACCGTCGGGAGACCCCCCATACGGTCGTGCTCGCGGTGAAGCATTGTCTGAGCGGCGCGCACCAGGTCTGCAGGTTCTTTAGTCTGGCTACAGGAGCGGACACGGGCAGCAAGGGAATTGGACGATGATGGCGACCCATGAGGCCGGCGGCGCAGACCATACCCAGGCGCTCTTGTGGTCTGCTCCCGAAGGTCCACTGCCGGCGCCGCCCATCGACACCAGGGCGCAGGTGCTGCCCGTCGGCGACCTGGAGTGGCCCGACGCAGAGCGTCTGTTCCTCAGGCTGCTGCACACCGTCCGGCCCGTCCAGTACGCCAAGCTCTTCGGTGTGCCGGGTCAAGCCCAGGGCGGGATCGACGCTTACGCTCGGCTTCCGCTCGACCTGGCG
>NZ_JAAGMD010000014.1 GCF_010548465.1 Streptomyces sp. SID14436
CTGCTGGCCGAGGTGCGGGCCGCGCTGGACGGCAGCCCGGGAGCGCGGGTGCACCGCGACGACCTCCTCGCCGCCCACCTGGACCTGATGTGCCTGCGCGTCGCGGTCCGCCTCGCCGCCGAGAACGGCCTGCGCGGCACCGCCGTGCGCCGTCTCGCCGCCCGGGTCGCCGGGCAGGTGCACGAGGCCGCCCGGCGCAGCCTCGGCCCCGGCCAGGGCGGACTGGAGCGGGCCGAGTTCGAGGAGCTGTTCCCCTGGGGGCCCGCCCCCGCACACCTCGGCGGCGGCACCGGCTGGGCCTCCGCCGTGCTCGCCGAGGGCCTCCTGGTGCCCGCCGGGACCGGCTACCGCTTCGCCCACGAGGAGTTCGCCGACTGGATCCAGGGCGTCCACCTCGACCTGGACGAGGCGCTGCGTGCACTGGTCCACACCCGCCGCACCGCCGACGACGGCCCGGACCGCGTCCCCGTCCCGCACCACCGGGCCGGCCCCGTCGTCGAGGCCCTGCTGCGCCTGGAACGCCACGGCGGCACCGGGCCACTGGCCTCCCGGCTCGCCGACCTGGTGCACGCCCTGGACGCCGACCCCGGCTCCTGGTGGGCCGCCCGGCTGCTCACCGCGACCCTCGCCCGGGTGCCCGACGCCACGCCCTACACGGCCGTGCTGGGCCTGCTCTCCCACCGGATCGTGGCCTGGCGGCAGCAGCGGCGCACCGTACCCGCGGAACTCGGTCCCGCCTTCTGGAGCGCCCTCGCGCTGCAACCGGACACCCGCTTCGCCCTCCTGCGGCGGCTCGTCCACGCCGACGGCCCGCCCTGCGAGACCGGCCCCCGCTTCCTCGACGCCGCCGCCCGGCTGCTCACCGCCGACCCCGTCGGGACCATCCCGCAGCTGGTCCGCTGGTTCGACGACGACCGGCCGCTGCCCGCCACCCCGCACGCGACCGTGGCGACGGCCGCGCAGGCGCTGCTGCACACCCACCGCGACCGCGCCCCCGACACCCTCACCGAGGCACTCGCCGACAGCACGCACCGCCGGGCCGGCCAGCTGCTGGGCGTCCTCGCCGAGGAGGAACCCGCCGCCGTGTGCCGGGCCGTCCACCGGTGGGCCCGCGACGAGCGCTCCGCCCGCCGGGCCGCGGCCGTGACCTACGGGCTGAGGGTGGTCCCCTACGTCCGGGACGGCGCCGACCGCGCCCTGCTCCGCCACGCCGCCCTCGTCCTCCTCGACCGCAGCGACGACCCCGCCCCCCACGGCGGGGCCCTCGCCCTGCTGGTCCGCGACCCCACCAGCAGGGACCGCCACTTGGCCCGCGCCCTGGAACACTTCGCCGCCGGGGACCCGCAGCTCCCCCCGGACGCGCTGACCGGCGCCCTCATCACCCACCCCGGGCCGGTCCTCGCCGCCTTCGGCACCCGGCTGGGCCGCGCCGACGCCGCCGCCACCTTCCAGGTGCTCGCCGACGCCACCACGCCGGGGCTCGCCGGACGGGTCGCCGCCCTGCTGCGCGACGCCGTCCGACGGCGGCCCGAGCTCGCCGGGCACCTCGCCGGATACGCCGACCGGCGCCTGAACGGCGGGCCCGCCGCCCAGGACGTCCTGTTCCCGCTGCTCACCGGCCTGCTCGACGGCGGCCCCGCCCCCCTGCGGGCAGCACTCGCCGGGATCCTCGCCGACCCCGGCACGCCCGCCTCCCGTCCACTGCGCCGCGTGCTGCTGGACACCCTCCTCGACCGCGAGCACGACCCCGACGT